>DATGXY010000304.1:0-11396 GCA_035298525.1 Holophaga sp. | reverse complement strand
CATCCTGACGCCCGCCTCCCGGGACCGGCTCCTGGCCTGGATGAAGGCCTGCGCCACGGGCGGCGCCCGCATCCGGGCCGGAGTCCCGGCCGGATGGATCGTGGCGGACAAGACGGGCACGGGCTTCCGGGGCGCGGCCGGGGATATCGCGGTGATCTGGCCGCCGGTTGGTCCGCCCGTGTACCTTGCCGTCTACGTGGATCTTCCCAGGGCGAAGCCCGCGGAGCGCGAGGCGGCCATCGCCGAGGCCACCCGCCGGGCGCTGCGGGCGTGGGCCCTCCCCTGAACCCGCCTCCCCCGGGCCTTTCCTCGACCGCCAATTCCGGGGCCCCCGCCGGCATCGAAGGGGGGAGGTGAACCATGGCCATCCAGCCCCTCAACGAACCCCTCGAGCCGCCCAAGCCCGGCCCGCCTCCCGCCGGCGATCCCCCCGTGACGCCGACCCCCCATCCCGGTCCCGGGGGCGATCCCACGGGGCCCGCGGGGGATCCCCCCGTGCCGCCCGTCGTGGACCTGGATGGGGGTCCATCCTGACCCGGGGGGGCCTCTAGAAGCCCGTCGACAGGAGATCCAGCGCCTGGAGGATCTCCGCGCGAAGGGCCGGCGCCTCCCCGATGGGATTGCCCAGGACCCTTGACGGGATGCCGGCCATTTCCGGGACCATGGCGACCAGGTCGAGGTCCTGGAAGCGGAGGGTGGGTGTCAGGCGGGACATGGTCATGGGACCGGCTGCCTCCCGGCGGTACAAGGGCACCACGAGCCGCGTCGCGAGGACGGACAGCAGATCCGATTGGATATCCATGAGGAAGGGAATCCGGGCACGGGTGCCGGGATCCGGATGGGCATGGACGGCGAATTGGCCCATCAGAAGGTCCGGTATCCGTCGCTGAACACGCCGTGGGCTTCCACGTGCGCGTTGAAGGCCTCGATGGCCACCGCATTCTCCTGGAGCCATCGGGCTTCGAGCGCTTCCTTGACGGCCTGGGCCACGGCCGCCTCGGCCACCTTGGAAAGGTTGAGGCCCAGGCGCCGGCCCAGGTCCACCAGTTCGCCGTTGAGGGTGAGGTTGACGGCTTTCTTGGGGGCATCCACCCGGAAGTCCAAGGCCATAGGGCGCTCCATGTGGGTTAAAGATGCGCATTCATAATGCGCATGTCAAGAGGGCGGGGCCGCGGCCGCCGGGGGGAAATCCCTGCCCTCAGAAGACCCGCAGCAGCGCCACGTAGCCGTTCACGGAGCGGACGCCCGGGAGGGTGCTGGCCAGCCCCACCCCCAGGTCCAACCGGACGGTGGTGAACCACCCGAAGCCCGGCAGGTCCCCGGCGATGCCCAGGCCCGTGACCGAGCAGGTCTTGCGGTCATCCAGGGTCCGCACCCAGGCCTGGTCCAGGCTGAGGGTCAGGCGGAGCCGGGGGCCCGTGGGGACGGTGCAGCCGGCCTTGGCGTAGGTGAGCTGGTCGGCGGTGATGGCGTTGCTGCGGATGCCGGCCACCCGCACATCGCCGCCCACGCCCCCCACGTCCAGGGACTGGAAGCGGTCGAAGCCCCGGCCGCCCAGGAACCCCGCCTCCCCCCGCACCCAGGTACCCCGGGCCACCTCCCGGTCGTAGGCGGCGCTGCCCCCCCAGCGCTGGTAGTCGGCGATGGTGTGGCCGAGGTTCCAGGGGAGGCCGTAGATGCCCTCGGGCCGGCGGCCCTCCCCGTAGAAGCCGGCGAGGCGGAAGCCCCGGCGCAGCCAGGTGAGCTCCCCCGTGAGCTGCCGGTTCCAGCCGGAGGGGGGGAGGATGAAGCCGGGGCTCCAGTGATCGTCCTTCCACGGCCTGGAGAAGTGGTCGTACTGGAGATCCCCCCGGCCCTGGAGGCGGAAGCCCCAGCCCAGGTCGTGGGCCAGGCCCAGGGTGAGGCGGCCGGAGCGCAGGCCCACGCCCTCCCCATTCACCAGGCGGCCGTTCCGGACCGGGCGCTGGGTGCCGGGAAGAAGGCCGAAGGCCAGCTTGGCGCTCAGGTCGAAACCTTTGAAGGCGCCGGGGACGGTCAGTTGGCCCTGGTTGTAGAGGACGGCGGTGAGGGCGCTCACCTGGATGCCCTTGCCCCAGGCGTCGTAATCGAAGTAGGCCAGGCCCCCCAGGGGGATGACGGGGAGGGGCAGGCTGGGATCCACCAGGAGGAGGCCGCCGATGCCCCGGCCCGAGGAGCGGGGGCGGGCCTCCGTCTGGCGCGTGCCGTCCTTCTGCTTGTTGAAGTAGCGCAGGCCCTCGGGCGTTTCGCGGAGCATGGTCGAGTCCGATCGCCTGGCTTCCTCCCGGTGGGCGGCGAAGGCCTGGCCGTTGACGACCTGCCCGCTGTAGGCGAGGGTGCGGCTCACCTGGGCGATGCGCCCGGAGACGACCCAGCGCTCGAAGGTCTGGGCCCGGTTGAGCAGCCAGGCGCCTCCGGCCTCCCCGTAGGTGAGGATCCGCTCCTCGGATTTCACGATGCCGGGCAGGCCCGAGCGGGAGGACCGTTCCTCCAGGGTGCGGCCCGTGGCCTCCTCCACCCGGAGGGTCCCCGCGTACAGGAGGGGGTCCCCGTCCACGGGACTGAAGCGGATGAAGCGCTGGCCGGGGCCCGCGGGGCCGCCGTCCGCGTAGCGGTAGCGCTGGGTGAGGGTGAGGGCGGCGGGGGCGGCCATGCTCACCCGGCTCTCCACGATGGGCAGCTGGAGCCCGGCGCCGATGCGGGCCTTCACGCCGTTGAAGAGCACCTCCTTCTGCAGCGTCTCCTCGGGTTCGCCCGCGGCCCGGAAGGCCCGGAAGCGGAAGCCCAGGTCCGAGCCCGGGCCCTGCTCGGCCTGCACGTGGAGGTCCACGGCCAGGTCCGCCTCCAGGGTGCGCTGGTCCAGGGCCTCCCTCAGGCGCCGGGCCCGCACCCGGGCCAGGAGGGCGCTCACGTCGTAGGCCTCCTTCGCCGTGACCTCCACCTCCACCCGGTCCCGGGGGGAGGCGGCGGGAACCCACGCCCCGCCTTCGAAGCGCCAGGACCGGGCCCGGCCCGACGCGTCCCGGAGCAGGAGGGTGCCCAGGCCCCCCTCCACCTCCGTGAAGGCGGCGGCCTCAGCGGCGAGGCGGGCCGAGGCCGTGCCCGGGGGCGCCACGGCCCGGGCCCCCTCGCCCAGGAGCTGGGAGAGGCGGGGACCGGGATCCGCGGGCATCCAGAGGGTCCAGGGCCTTCCGGGGAAGAAGGCCTGGGCCCGGGCCAGGACGGCGCCCCAGGCGGCGGGATCGGGGCCCAGATCCTCGGGGAGCAGGGCCCCGCCCTGCACGGCGCCCCAGGCCTCCTCGTCCAGGATGGGGACCGCCTCCGGGTCGAAGGCCACGTGGACCTGGACCTGGGGCTGGGCGGCCCGGAGGGCCTGGGCGGCGGCGAGGAGCAGGGCCACCCGGCCCTCCCGCCGGGGCAGGAGGACCCGCACGGCCTTCTGCCCCGCCAGGGGGGCCACGCGCCGGGACCAGGCCTCGGCCCGGGCCTGGACCTGGGCCGGGTCCCGGGAGTCGGCGGGAACCCAGTCGGCCACGGCCGCATCCCTCAGATCGAGGATTCCAGGAAGATCCACACCCGTACGGAGGGGGGCTTGGGCGGAGAGGGCGCAGGCGGCTGCGGCGGCGAGAACGATCCTGGGGGTCAAGGCGCTTCCGGGGCGGGACATGCCGCAAGTGTAGCCTTCCGGGCTCCTCGCGCCCATTCGAGGCTATCCTTTCAGAAGAGCTGCCCATGCGATTCACCGTGAAGTTCACAACATCCGCCGGCGAGATCCTCGTGAGGGATTTCGAGGGGGCCAGTCCCGACGACGTGAAGGCCCGCGTCATGGCGGAGGGAAACTTCCCCATGGAGGTGCGCCGCAGCGCGGGCGCCTTCCGGCGCCAGAAGGAGCTGGGGGCGGACACCCTCATCCTCTTCAACCAGGAGCTGCTGGCCCTCCTCAAGGCCGGCATCCCCCTCCTCCAGTCCCTGGAGCTCCTGGTGGGCCACGGCAAGGATCCCCTCCTGCGCCGTTCCCTGGAGCGGGTGGTGGAGTACCTGCGGGAGGGCATGTCCTTCTCCGAGGCCATGGAGCAGGTGGGCACCTTCCCCGCCGTATACCGGGCCAACGTGGTGGCCGGTGAACGGAGCGGCACCCTGCCGGACGTGATCGCCCGGTGGCTGGCCTTCCAGGCCTTCGCCCAGACCAGCCGGCGGCGGATCATGGAGGCCCTCTTCTACCCCATGTTCCTGGTGGTGGTGCTGATCATCGCCCTGGGCGTGATCTTCAACGTGGTGCTGCCCCGGTTCGCCGAGATCTACAACGGCAGCGGCATCGAGATGCCCAAGGCCACCCAGGTGCTCCTGGAGGTGGGCAACTTCGTGCGCCGCACCTGGTACCTGCAGGTGGGGGGCGCGGTGGTCCTGGCCGGGGTGCTGCGGTGGATGCTCACGACGGAGTCGGGCAAGCGCCAGTGGGAGCGCATGATCCTGGCCATCCCCAAGATGGGCGTCCTCTACCGCATGTACCACTCCTCCGTCTTCACCCGCACCCTGGGCGTCCTCCTTTCCGGGGGCATGCCCGTGCTCCAGGCCCTGGAGGTCATCCAGCGCACGACCCCCAGCGAGCGCATGCGCAGCCGGCTTCGCCATGTGGTGGACCTGGTGCGGGCGGGCAGCTCCCTCCACCTCTCCCTGGATCAGTCCAAGCTCCTGGATCCCCTGGCGGTGGAAATGACCCGGGTGGGTGAACAGTCCAGCGCCCTGCCGGACATGCTCAATCACGTTTCCGACTTCTTCGACCAGGAGGTGGAGAAGGCCACGACGGCCGTCACCTCCCTCATCGGGCCCATCCTCATCCTCTTCATGGGCGTGACGGTGCTGGGCCTCCTGCTGGCCGTCTACATCCCCCTCTTCACGGCCGGTTCCACGGTCCGTTAGCGGTACCGCACCTTCAGCCACTTGTTCGGATCCTGCGGCTGGGTCTGGTGCCTCACCTCGAAGCCCAGGCGGGGGCCGTCGGCGGTGGCGCCGACGGTGCCCAGGGCCTCGCCCTGGCGCACGACCTGGCCCTTGGTGGCGCCCAGGGTGCGCAGGTGGGTGTAGAGGGTGAACCATCCGGCACCGTGGTCCAGGATCACCATGGGGCCGAAGGACTGGTAGATGTCGGCGAAGACGACCTTCCCGTCGGCGACGGCCGTCACGGGGGCCCCGGCGGTGCCGGCCACGAGGAGGCCGCTCTGGAGGGTGCGGGTGCGGAAGCGGGGATGGACGTGCTCGCCGAAGGATTCGGCGAGGGTGCCCGGGGTGGGCTGGGGCAGTTCGCCCCGGAGGCTCGCGAAGCCCACGGAGGGTTCGAAGGCCTCCCGGGTGGGCCGGGCCAGGAGCTGGTTCAGCATGCGCTCCAGCTGGAGGGCCTCCTCGGCCAGCTCGGCCTGGACCGCCTTCTGGCGGCCCTCGTCCTGGCGGAGGCCGTCCAGGAAGCCCTCGAGGCGCTCCTCGTTCAGCTTCAGGCTGGCCTGGAGCCGCACGGCCTCCTCCTCCTCCCGGGCGAGGCGGGCCATGCCCTCCTGGATCTCGGTCTCGCGCCGGGCCAGGTCGGTCTGGAGGCGCTGGATGCGCTCCAGGCGCAGGCGCTGCTGGTTGCGCAGGTAGGCCACGTACCGGCCCTGGGTGAGGTACCCCTCGAAGCTGCCGAAGGCGGAAAGGAGGCCCAGGTCCCCCAGGGGGCCCAGGGCCTGCATCCAGCGCACCTCCCGGCGGAGCTCCTCGCGGCGCTGCTTGATCTCGCGCCGGGTCTCCTCCCGGCGGCGGGTGACGTCCTGCACCTCCAGGCGGGCCTGGTCCCGCTTGAGCCGGGCCTGCTCGGCCTGGGCCCGGACCCGGTCGGCCTGGAGGGAGATGCCCTGCAGCTCCACCAGGACGCCCTTGCGGCGCTTCTTCAGGGCCTCCATCTGCTGGTCCACGGCCTTGAGGGCCGCCTGGACCTCGGCGAGGCGTCCCTTCACCTGCCCCAGGTCCTGGGGCGGGGCGGGGGACTCCTGGGCCCCGAGGGCCGTCAGGGCCAGCAGGAGGAGGGCTCGCCTCAACCGCGGCTCCGCTTGGCGCCCTTGCCGGGCAGGAGCAGGAGGAGCGCGGCCAGGAGGATGGGGAGGCCCAGGGCCAGGGGCAGGGACTTCCAGGCGAAGGGGTCCGAGGGCAGCTGGGAGCTGGGCAGGGCCCGGCCCAGGAAGGCCATGGTCTTCACCAGGGCCTTGGACACCTCCAGGTCGCCCAGGAACTCGCCGCCCCAGGCCATGACCCCGCCCAGTTCCTTGAGGCCGAAGGCAAGGATCACCGCCAGTCCCCGGTTGGACTTGAGGAGGCAGCCCAGGGCCACGGACCAGAGCAGCAGTTCCAGGCCCAGGAGGACGGCGTTGGTGTCGGCCAGCAGGATCGGGGCCGCGAAGGGGTTGCCCAGCAGCTTCCAGCTGGCGGCGAACACGGGGAGGGCCGCCACCTGGCTGAGGAAGAGCCCGTGCGCGAAGGCCATGGGCGCGCCCACGGCCAGGCCCTTGTAGCGCTCGGCCTTGGATCCCGAGCCCAGCCACTCGCCCAGGGGAAAGACGCCGCCCAGGAGGATCACGGCGGGAACCACGGCGAAGAGAAGCCTGCCGAGCAGCCCGGCCGCCCAGGCCTTGGGGTCGTCGGCCACGAAGCCCACGGGAATGCCGGATCCGAAGACCATGAGCTGGGAGCCGTCGCCCCCGAAGCCGCCGATCCCTCCCAGGACGAGGCCCGCGAGGAGGAGGCAGACACTGGTCCACACGATGCGGAGACGGGAACTTCCAAACCGGTCCATGAATACTCCAAGGTTCAGCAAGGATTCTACCCCTTTGCGGCGCCCTCCGCCGGGGCTATGGTGGAAGCCCGCACGGAGGCGTCATGAACGTCGAACTCCTTACCCGCGAGGCCCTGGCCGCCTTCGCCGCTTCCCGCAGGACCGCCTTCGAGGCCGAACTGAGGACCCTGGTGGAGATCCCCTCGGTCTCCAGCGATCCCGACCGCAAGGCCGATATCCGCCGCTGCGCCGAGGCGGCCGCGGACCTCATCCGCCGCCACGGGGGCCAGGCCGAGATCCTGGAGACCTCGGGCAACCCCCTCATCCTGGGCCGCCTCGACGCGGGCCCGGGCCTCCCCACCCTCACCGTGTACAACCATATGGATGTGCAGCCCGCCAACGAGCCCGAGTGGCGCACGGAGCCCTTCGCCATGGAAGTGGACGGGGACACCTACCGGGGCCGGGGCACCACCGACGACAAGGGTCCGGCCCTCACGGCCTTCTTCGGGGCCCTGGCCGCGCGGGAGGCGGGGGTGCCCCTGAACATCCGCTTCCTCTGGGAGATGGAGGAGGAGATCGGCTCCCCCAGCTTCCGCGCGGGCCTGGAGGCCCACCGGGACCGCCTGGGCACCGACGCCATCGTCGTCAGCGACACCGTTTGGCTGACCCGGGGCCGCCCCAGCACCCCGGCCGGGCTCCGGGGCCTCCAGGGCTTCCGCCTGACCCTGGAGACGGCGCAGCACGACCTCCACTCCGGGGTGGTGGGGGGCGCCGCCCGCAACCCCCTGGCGGAGCTCATGTCCGTGGTGGCCGCCATGGTGGACGGCCACACCGGGAAGGTGAAGATCCCCCACTTCTACCGGCAGGTGGCCAAGCCCTCCCGGAAGGAGCTGAAGGAATGGGAGGCCTCGGGCTTCTCCGTGGAGACCTTCAAGGCCGACCACGAGGTCCACTCCCTGCGCACGGACCGCCCCCTCAAGGTCATGAAGCGCATCTGGGGCCGGCCCACCCTGGAGGTGCACGGGGTCGTGGGCGGCTACACGGGCCCGGGCATCAAGAGCTCCATCCCCCCCCGGGCCGAGGTGAAGCTGAGCTGCCGGCTCGTGCCGGACATGGACGGGCCCTCCACCCTGGACCTGATCCGGCGGTGGATCGCCGCCAACTACCCCGATGTGCAGGTCCACGAGGAGCACGGGCTCTCCCCCTTCAAGGGACACACGAGCGGGAAGTACGCCGAGGCGGTGAAGGAGGCCTACGCCTTCGCCTTCGGCGCCCCCTGCGCCTTCACCCGGGAGGGGGGCTCCATCGGGGCGGTGCGGACCATGGAGGAGGTGCTGGGGTGCGAGGTGTACTTCCTGGGCCTTTCCCTGCCCAGCCACGGCTATCACGCCCCCAACGAGAACTACGACTGGGAGCAGGCCTCCGGGGGCATGGCCGCCTTCGCCCACTACTACCGGACGATCAGCGCCTTCTGAGTCGCCCAACCGGCCGGGCCATGGGAAACTGGCCCCATGACGACCACCGGCCGGAAACCCTTCTACAGGTCCAGCACCTTCTGGATCTTCGTGGGCCTCTTCCTGGGCATCCTCCTGGGGGGCTTCCTGCCCTCGGACCGGTTCCCGGCGGCCTACACGACCTTCCGGTTCATCTCCAAGGCCTTCATCAACCTCATCAAGGGGCTCATCGTGCCCCTGCTCTTCAGCACCATCGTCGTGGGCATCGCCCAGACGGGGGACGTGAAGGCGGTGGGGCGCATGGGGGGCAAGGCCCTCCTGTACTTCGAGGTGGTGACCACCATCGCCCTGTTCATCGGCCTGTTCATCGCCAACACCCTCAAGCCGGGGGCCGGCCTGGTCCTGGACCCGGGCAGCCACGTGGCCCTGGCCAAGGCGAAGACGGGGTGGGAAATCGCCATGCACGTCTTCCCCAGCAATCTCATCCAGCACGCGGCCGAGGGGGACATCCTCCCCGTGGTGGTCTTCGCCACCCTCTTCGGCATCGGCCTGACCCGGGTGGGCCAGCGGGGCGAACCCGTCCTGGCCTTCTTCGACGGGGTGGCCCAGACCATGTTCAAGTACACGGACATGATCATGGCCCTCACCCCCCTGGGGGTCTTCGGGGCCATGGCCTACAATGTCAGCGCCATGGCGGGGGGGCACGGCACGGCCTTGAAGGGCTGGCCCGCCGTCTTCCACCTCCTCCGCCAGTACAGCCTCTTCGTGGGCAGCCTCTACCTGGCCCTGGCCGTGCTGGTGCTGGTGGTCTTCGTGCCCGTGGCCATGATCTGCGGCATCCGCCTCTGGGGCTTCGTGAAGGCCATCAAGGATCCGGCCCTCACGGCCTTCTCCACGGCCAGCAGCGAGGCGGCCCTGCCCAAGCTCCTGGAGGAGGTGGTGCGCTTCGGGGTGCCCCGTCGGGTGGCCAGCTTCGTCATCCCCACGGGCTACTCCTTCAATCTGGACGGATCCACCCTGTACCTGGTCCTGGCGTCCCTGACCATCGCCCAGGCCGCGAAGATCCCCATGACCCTGACCCAACAGTTATTGATGGTGCTCACCTTCATGCTCACCTCCAAGGGCGTGGCCGGGGTCCCCCGGGCCACCCTGGTGATCATCGCGGGCACCTGCGCCAGCTTCGGCCTGCCCGGGGAGGCGGGGATCGCCCTGCTCCTGGCGGTGGACGAGATCAACGACATGGCCCGCACCACGGTGAACGTGGTGGGCAACGGCCTCGCCTCCGTGGTCGTCGCCAAATGGGAGGGCCTCTTCGGCACGGAGGATGGAATGGAGGAGACTGCGTGAAGCTTGTCATCTGGGACTTCGACGGGACCCTGGCCGATACCCGGCCCATCATCGAGGCGGGCATGGACCACGCCCTTGGCCGCCTGGGATTGCCCGAGTCCGTGAAGGAGGAATGGTTGAAGTACGTGGGGCTGCCCGTGGAGGAAGGCATCCGCCAGACCTTCGGGCCCCTGGGCCTCACGGTGGAGGAGGTCCTCCCCGTGTACCGCACGTTCAAGCATACCGAGCATGAACATCTTATCACTGGGTTCGACGGCATGACCGAGCTCCTGGCCGATCTGCACGGGCGTGGCGTCCTGCAGGCGGTGGCCTCCAGCAAGCGTTCCGAGCCCCTGAACCGCCAGATCGCCGCCCTGGAGTGGGGGGCCTTCTTCCACCCCGTCATCTCCCCCGACCAGGTCTCCCGGGCCAAGCCGGACCCCGAGAGCATCGAACGGATCCTGGAGATCCTGGGGGTCCCGAAGGAGGACACGGTCATGGTGGGGGACACCCCCTTCGATCTGGAGATGGCCCAGCGGGCCGGGGTGAAGGGCGTGGCCGTGGGCCACGGCTTCTACGGGCAGCGGGACCTGTTCGAGTTCAGCCCCATGGCGTACGCCCCCGACGTGGCGGCCCTCAAGGATGTCCTCCTGGCCTGGAGCGCCTCATGACCCTCACCCACCTGGACCCCGAAGGCCGTCCCCGCATGGTGGACGTCTCGGCCAAGGCCCCCACCCGGCGCCGGGCGGTGGCCGCGGGCTACCTGTCCCTGAGCCCCGAGTGCGCCGAGGCCCTGGCCACGGGCGGGGGCCCCAAGGGGGACCCCTGGTCCACGGCCCGCATCGCCGCGGTCCTGGGCGCCAAGCGCACGGGGGACCTCATCCCCCTGGCCCACCCCCTCCCCCTGGAGGCGGTCACCGTGGAGCATCGCTTCGACCCCGCCCTGCGCCGGGCCTGGCTGCGGGCCGAAGTGAGCCTGGAGGGGCGCACCGGGGTGGAGATGGAGGCCCTCACCGCCGTCAGCGTGGGGCTCCTGGCCCTCTACGACATGCTCAAGGCCGTCAGCCACCGCATGGAGGTGGGGCCGGTGCGCCTCCTCCTCAAGGAGGGGGGGCGGCGCGGACGCATCCAGGAACCCTGGGAGGATTGTCCCTGGCAAGAGTGATGCCGAAAATTTCCTGCCACTCGTCCGCTTGCCGCTCCTTTCCTTGAAAACCAATGGGATCTTTGATTTTCAAGGGATTCCGCCCCTGTAAACGGAACGCATTTCTGTTTGCCAGGGGGCGGAATCCTGGTCTAGCATCAGGTTTCCGAACGTCACCATGGGCACGACCCAAGGAGGCTTGTCAGCGCCCCTCCACCCGAACTCCGCTCCCGCATGAGGAGATTTCATGCGCATTCCCCTGCTCGTTCTCGCCCTCGCCCTCTGCCCATCCGGGAGCCTCCTGGCCGCCAAGACCGGCCAGTCCGCCACCCATAAGGTGCGGAAGGGCGAAACCGCGGCCCGCATCGCCCGGGACAACCGCCTTTCCCTCACCCAGCTCGAGGCCCTGAACCCCCGCCTCGACCTGGACCGCCTTCCGGTGGGCGCCCTGGTGCGCGTGAAGGGGGCCGTCCCCCGCAAGGCCCTGCGGACCCTCCCCCCCGTCGCCCCCCTCCCGGTCTCCCCGGACCTGGGGCCCACGGCCCTCCCCCACCTGGAGCAGGTGCTGCCCATGGCGGTGCGGGACGTGACGGCGGAAGCCCCCCAGAACGAGGAAAGGCCTAGGCTGGCCGGCATTCAGCCCGTCCTGCCCCCG
>DATGXY010000303.1:0-2112 GCA_035298525.1 Holophaga sp. | reverse complement strand
GGGGGGCAGGTTGGAGGGGACGGTGGCCATTACGTAGCCCCATCCGTCCATGGCTGCGTCCCCGCAGCCCAGTTCCAGCAGTTCGCCCACGAGGATCCGGGCCAGGTCCTTCTGCTTCTCGGTGCTGGGGAAGCCGGGGGCGTCCTCGGCGCTCTGGGTGTCCACCTTCACGTAGCGGAGGAAGCGTTCCAGCAGGGTCTCTCGGTCCTCGGGGGCGAGGCGGAAGGGGGTCATGGTTCCTCCAGGGATCGGTCCCAGTATGCCCGTGAACGGGCCGGGGACGGACCGCTCCGCCCTTCCCGGTCCTGGCGGGGCCTGATTTGTTCAAGTGTCCTCCATGCATTCCAGGCTTTCCCCGGGCCGCCCGCGGGGCTATGGTGGGACAGCTTCAATGCCCATCGGAGGGAACATGAACCTCACTCGGCGGCTCGCGGCGGAATGCCTTGGGACCCTCTGGCTCGTCCTGGGGGGGTGCGGGAGCGCGGTCCTCGCCGCGGCCTTCCCCGGGGTGGGGATCGGCCTCCATGGCGTGAGCCTGGCCTTCGGCCTCACCGTCCTGACCATGGCCTACGCCATCGGCCCCATTTCGGGCTGCCACCTCAACCCCGCGGTGAGCCTGGGCCTCGCCATCGGGGGCAGGTTCAGCTGGAGCGACCTGGTCCCCTACTGGTGCGCCCAGGTGCTGGGGGCCGTGGCCGCCGGGGCCGTGCTGTTCGCCATCGCCTCGGGGAAGCCTGGCTTCGTGGCCGGGGGTTTCGCCAGCAACGGGTACGGCGCCCACAGCCCGGGGGGATACGGCCTCGGGGCGGCCTTCCTGTGCGAGGCGGTCATGACCTTCTTCTTCCTGATGGTCATCCTGGGTTCCACCTCCCGCAAGGCCGCGCCCGGCTTCGCGCCCATCGCCATCGGCCTCTGCCTGACCCTCATCCACCTCGTCAGCATCCCGGTCACGAACACCAGCGTGAACCCCGCCCGCAGCACGGGCGTGGCCTTCTTCGCGGAGGGCGGATGGGCCCTGGGGCAGCTGTGGCTCTTCTGGATCGCGCCCCTGGCCGGGGCGGCCATCGCGGGCGTCGTCTTCCCTTGGTTCGAGAAGGACTGAACGGCCCCGCCTACTGGAAGAGCATGGTGTCGAAGACGCGGTCCGCCCTCTCGCGGGCCGCGTCCTCGCCCCGGGTGGAGCCCACGAAGAGGCACCAGCCGTGGAGCTGGCCCGTGATGGGGTCCTTGCGCCCGAAGACGAACTGCTGGAAGTGATAGAGGCCCCCCAGCTTCGGGGAATCCATGGAGAAGGTGAAGAGGGCGCCCTCCAGGTCGGATCTTCGGGCGGGGCGGTACGCCACCTGGCCGGCCTTGACGCCGGCGATCTTCTCCAGGTCCTGGATCATGCCCTCGCCGCCCTTGCGGGCCTGGAGGACCATGCCGGGGCCGAAGGCGAAGTGGTAGACCATGACGGAGGTGGTGCCCGCGTCCAGGTAGTGGTAGTCCACCTCCCGGATGCCCGGGGCCTTCACGGGGGGGATGGCCTTGTCCTTGAGTTCGTCCTCCAGGAGGAGGCGGAGGGGGGTGGAGCCCACCTTCCGGTAGGCGGGGGCCTGGGGAGGGGCGGTGGGCTTGGCGCTGGCGCGAAGGCGATGCTGGACGGCGCTGGTGACCGCGACCAGCACCAGGATGGAAAGGCTGAGCCAGCCCCAGCCCAGCCAGGTGCGCCGGGGCTTGTGGTCCCCGGGGCGGTTCCGGAACAGCCAGAACCAGGGGGTGGCCACCCAGGTCATGGTGCAGACGTACACCAGGCCCAGGGAGGGACGCTCCCGGACGATGACGCCCAGGAAGATGAGGCAGCAGACCGAGGCGAAGGCCGTGACCCAGAGGGACATGCGCCGCCCCGATTCCTCATGGTCCCGCAGGAGGAGCAGGACCCCGGGGATGAGGAACAGGGGGGGGAGCAGGGCCCCCCCGCAGCCGGACGAGGTGCTGGTCTTCATGAAGAACGTGGCCGCGAGCATGAGGCCTGCGGCCAGGTGGAAGACGGCCGCGGGCACGATGCCCGGGCGGCGGGGGAGGCCGGGTTCCGCAAGGGGCTCGGCCAGGGCGGAGCCCGGGGGCGGGGGG
>DATGXY010000302.1:0-25598 GCA_035298525.1 Holophaga sp. | reverse complement strand
GGCGGGTCGCCTGGGCCGCCGGGGCCTCCGCTTTTTCCGCCTTCCGCTGGGGGCCGAACTTGGGGAGGGGGGTGTAGGGGGGGGGCACGGGCAGGGCGGACAGGGTGAACTCGAAGTCCACGCCCCCGCCGTTCCTCTCGGCCTCCCGCTCCAGGATGATCTGGTCGAAGCAGGGGTTCTTCTGGAGGGAGGCCACCAGGTCCGCCTCCGCGTCCCGGGTGCGGGCCTCGCCCCGGACCTTGATCTGCACCTTCAGGTCGGCGCCCCGGGTCCGCTGCAGGGACTTGAAGCGCACATCGGGCACCATGCTCCGCTCCAGCTCCGCCGTGAGCCGGGACCAGGGGAGGCTCCGCTCCGTGAAGATCCGCTCGGCCAGGCGCCATTTCGGCAGTTCCTTGGCCACGTCCACCGTGCGCAGTTCCTCCAGGACCCGGGCCTGGGTCTCTTCCGCCAGGCGCGTCTGGGCCGTGCGGGTCACCGCCATTTGGCCGGCCCGGGAGGCCTGGGAGTAGGCCCGCACCGTCAGGGCCAGGGAGGTGCCCAGGAGGAGGGCGCCGGCGCCCAGAACGGCCCAGCCCAGAAGGGCGTGGTGCACGCGCCAGAGGGTGCTGGGGGGGGCGAGGTCGAGCTTGAGGGTCGGGACGCCCATCAGAAGGCCTCCTCGGCGGGGATCTCGGGCGGCAGGATCCGGACGGGGATGGGGCACTCGGGCCAGGCGGGGGCGCCCCACACCACCAGTTCGTGGGGGGAGCGGGATTCCCGCTGCAGGTAGGCGGCGCTGGGCAGCACGCGCTCCTGGATCCAGTCCTCGGGGGTGGCCGGATCCGTCCACTGGCGCAGGAGGGCCAGGTGGCGGCCCCAGGCGGCCAAGGTGCCGGAATAACGGCCGTCACCGGCCGGGCAGAGGGAGAGCAGCATGCCCGGCACCTCCCGGGTGGGGGCGAGGCGGTTGTAGAGCCAAAGCCAGCGGGGCACCAAGCGGCGCATGGGCCGGCCCAGGGTCAGGGAGGCGGAGATCCAGGCCTCCCGGGTGGCCTCGGGCATGCCCGCCAGGAGCCAGGCGTTCTCCCCCAGGGAGAGGGCCTGCACGCTCTGAGGGGCCTCCAGGGCCAGGGTCTGGCTGTAGCGCCAGCGGAAGAAGGCCTCCCGGGCCTCGGCGCCGGCGGGGATCTCCACGATGTCCCGCAGGAGGATGGAGGGGGCCAGGGTGTCGTCCACCACCCAGTGGGTGGGGCCCGGGGGAAGGCCCCCCAGCGCCATGACCAGCACATCCTCGGTGAGTTCGCCCTGGAAGGCCCTGGACTGGCCTCCGGCATGGACGCGATGGGGTTCAAGCCATACCATGGAAGCTTGTTTGGCCCCCAGCCGTCCGGCGCTCATCGGGCCATCCTCCCGAGGGAGGGACCGGCAGGGGGTTGGATTGTTCCAGGAAGGATCGACAAGGGCTCTCCAGCTGAGATGGATGCGGACATGTAGTCTATCGTCCGGTGCGGCCTTTCCCAAGGGTGTGGTTTCACAGGATGTGTGGAGTGATTAGGCTGGTAGTTCCCCGACCGGGAGGCAGTCTTTGCGTCTGATCGCCCTGGAAGTCAACGGATTCAAGTCCTTCGCAGACCCCCAAAAGCTCACCTTCCCCGTGGGCATGACGGCCGTGGTCGGACCCAACGGTTGTGGGAAGTCCAATATTTCAGATTCGCTGGCATGGGTATTGGGGGAGCAGAGGGCGACCCTCCTGCGCGGCACGGAGATGGCCGACGTCATCTTCGCCGGCACGGGCCAGCGCCGCCCCATGGGCCTGGCCGAGGTGAAGCTGACCCTCGAGATGCCCGATCCGGCCCTGCCCGGCTCCACCCGGGAGGTGGTCATCTCCCGGCGCCTCTACCGGGACACCGGCAGCGAATACCGCATCAACGGCCGGGAGTGCCGCCTCAAGGACGTGCAGGACCTCCTCATGGACACGGGCATGGGGACCCGGGCCTACTCCTTCATCCAGCAGGGCCAGATCGACCTGATCCTCTCCACCAAGCCCAAGGACCGGCGCAGCCTGCTGGAGGAGGCCGCCGGCATCACCCGCTACAAGGTGCGGCGCACCGACGCCGAGCGCCGCCTGGAGGAGACGCGGGCCAACCTCCTGCGCCTGGACGACATCCTCTTCGAGCTCAACAAGCAGCTGGAGTCCCTCAAGCGCCAGGCCGCGAAGGCCCGCCGGGCCCAGGAGCTGGACACGGCCATCAAGGCCACCCAGCGCATCCTCCTGGCCGGGAAGGCCACGGAACTGGAGGCCGCCAAGGAGCGGATCCTCGAGCACCTGGACCTGCTGGAGCGCAACATCGCCAGCCTCACCGCCCAGGCCTCGGAAAAGGCCGGGGAGGTGGAATCCCTGCGCCTGCGCCTGGACGAGCTGGGCGGCCAGCAGGAGCGCCGTTCCCGGGCCATCATGGGCCTGGACCAGCGCCTGACCCTGCTGGAGCAGGACCGGGGCTTCCAGGAGGAGCGCATCCGCGAGGCCCAGGAGGCCTCCCGGACCCTGGAGGAGCGCCTGGAGGAGCTGGCCTCCCGCACCGGGGACGCCCGGGCCGAGGCGGAGCGGCTCCAGGCCGCCCTGGCCGAGGCCGAGAAGGCCCTGGAAGCCCGGGACGCCCTGGTGGCGGATTCCGAGGAGGCCGTGGCCCTGGCCGGGGGCGCCCTGCGCCGGGTGGAGGGGGAGATCAAGACCCTGCGGGAGAAGCGCATGGAACTGGAGCGGGAGGCCCTGGCCGTCCAGCGCCGGCGCCAGGCCCTGCACCAGGAGATCGCCCAGCGCAACGGAAGGCTGGACGCCCTCAACCACGAGGAGGCCGTGCGCGCCCCCCGCCTTGAGACCCTGGAGGAGGAGGCGAAGCGCCTGGCACGGGAGGAGGAGGGGGCCGCGGCCCGCCTGGAGGAGATGGAGGAGGCCGTCCAGGTCCAGGCCCGCATCCGGGAGGAGACCACGGACGCCCACCGCCGGGCCGGGGCCGCCCTGCGCGAGGCCGAGGGGGCCCTGGAGACCCAGGAGCGGCGCATGAAGCAGCTGGGGGACCTCCTCCGGGAGGCCACCGGCAGCGCCGAGCAGCAGAAGGCCCTGGCCTGGCTGCGGGAGCGGGGGGAGGCCCCCCAGTCCCTGGTGGACGCCCTGGAAGTGGACGACGCCACCCTGCCTTCCCTTGAAAGGCTGCTGGGGACCTGGATCCAGACCGTGGCCCTGGCCGGCAGCGCCGCGGCCTGGGAGGCCCCGGGCCAGCTCCTCTTCGACGCGGGCGCCGGGTCCGGCCCCGCCGAGGCGCCTCCCGGCTGCGAGCCCCTGCGGGGCCACCTGAAGTGGCGCCCGGGCCGGGCCCGGCCCCTGGAGGGCCTCCTGGAGCGCGCCTTCCTGTGCGCCGACGCGGATCTTCCGGGCCTGGCCAAGGCCCACCCCGGCCTCGCCTTCGTGTCGCCCTCCCTGGTGAAGCTCCCCTACGGGCCCGCCCAGGCCGGCGTGGCGGCCCCGGCGGCCTCGCCCCTCAAGCTCAAGCACGACCACGACGCGGCCAGGGCCGCCCGCGAGGAGCTGCTGGACCGGGTCGAGGAGCTGGAGAACGCCGTGCGCGCCGCGGACTACCGCATGCGCGAAGCCTCGGAGCGCTTCAAGGAGATGGACGAGGACCACCTTTCCGCCCGCCGCGTCCTGGACGGCGTGAAGGGCCGCCGCGCCTCCAACGCGGGGCAGCTGCGGGAGATCCAGGAGGCCCAGGCGAGGGCCGACGAGCAGTGGGAGCTCCTGGAGCGGGAGATCGCCGCCTTCAACGTCCAGCTGCGCGAACTGGAGGCCCCGGAGGCCAACCCCGAGGAGGCCGCGGTCCTGGAGGCCATCTTTGAAGCCGAGGGCCGGCGCGCCGAGGCCCAGCGGGCCCTGGACGACCGCCGCGAGCACCTGGTGGAGGCCTCGCGCATGCGCAGCTCCGCCTGGGCCGACCGCGACGCCCTGCAGCGCCACCTGCAGCAGCTGCAGCGGGGCGCCTACGACCTGGAGGCGGAGCGCAGCCGGGTGCAGTACGACCTCCGCATGAACGCGGAGAAGGCCGAAGGCGCCCGCGCGCGCCTGGCCGAGATGGAGGTGGAGACGGGCCAGCTGCTGGAGCAGCGCCTCGCCCTGGTGGAGGAGCACGCCGCGGCCCTGCCCGGCATCGAGAGCGCGAGCGAGTTCCTGCGGGTGCAGGAACGCATGGCGAGGGAGCTGGGCCAGGCGCTGGAGAACGCGCGCCAGCTGCACCAGGAGAGCCTGCTGCAGGGGGCCCAGGTGCAGGGCAGCATGGAGGCCATGGCCCGGGAGATCGAGCTGGCGCTGGGCTTCACGGTGCCCGACTTCATGGCCTCCGTCTCCGAGGAGGAGCGCGAGGCCTGGACCGAAGGCGAACTGGTGCACCAGACCCGCATGCAGGAGCTCCAGGGCAAGCGCATGGACCTGGGCGGCGTGAACCCCCTGGCCATCCAGGAGCTGCAGGAGGCCGAGGAGCGCATGGCCTTCATGAACCAGCAGAGGGACGATGTCACCGAGGCCATCGGCAACCTGGAGGCCACGATCCGGGAGATCAACGCGACGAGCGAGGAGCGCTTCCGGGAGGCCTTCGAGTTCATCAACACCCGCTTCAACGAGGTCTTCCGCGAGGCCTTCGGCGGGGGCGCGGCCACCCTCATCCTCCAGGATCCCAAGGATCTGCTGGAGTGCGGCATCGAGATCACCGCCCAGCCCCCCGGCAAGAGCGCCAAGGCCCTCACCCTCCTTTCCGGCGGCGAGAAGGCCCTCACCGCCATCTCCCTGCTCTTCGCCATCTTCCACTACAAGCCCAGCCCCTTCTGCGTGCTGGACGAGGTGGACGCGCCCCTGGACGAGGCCAACGTCGGCCGCTTCGCCGCCATGGTGCAGAAGATGAAGGAGAGCACCCAGTTCATCGTCATCACCCACCAGAAGCCCACCATGATCGCCGCCGACACCCTGTACGGGGTGACCATGGAGGAGATGGGCATTTCCAGGCTGGTGAGCGTCCAACTGAGGGAAGCCGCCCAGCTGGTTTGACCGGTCACAGGTTTGTCACCGTCCCGTCATAGGGCATTCGGCTTGTCAACGCGAAAAGAACCGGAAACATGTGGAAAACTCTGTGATTATTAATTAATTGCATTTGACGATTCGATTTTGGATAACTGTTGAAATGTAACAATTTGAACTGATCCTGCGCCAGGGTCGCATTTGCCAAACCCGGGTGGGCTGGTCAGGCAATGGGTTTGTGCGGGACGGAAATCCACAAGGTTTTCCACAAAGGCCGGGGGGCTCTCACCAGCCGGTCAAACAGATCCTCCAGGAAACATGGAAGTTGCCTCCGGGGAGCCCCCGCCGGGCCCGGTTTCGCCTTGACGGGGCGTAAGCCGGAAGCCGGGTAGAGTATCCCCATGGCCCGGACCACCTCCCACTACGAATGCACCGCCTGCGGCGCCCGCCATGCCCAGCCCCTGGGCAAGTGCGGGGCCTGCGGGTCCTTCGGCACCATCGAAGAGGTGCGGGGGGCCCTGAAGAAGGATCTGGCCAGGAGCCGGAGCGCCTTTTCCGAAAGCGGATACCAGGACCCGGTACCCCTCCTTTCCGTGGAAATCAGCGAAACCGCCCGGACGCCCACCGGCCTGGGTGAGCTGGACCGGGTGCTGGGGGGCGGGGTGGTGCCGGGCATGGTGGTGCTCCTGGGCGGGGAGCCGGGCATCGGCAAGTCCACCCTGGTGCTCCAGTGGGCGGCCGCCTGCGGCGGTGATGTGCTGTACGCGAGCGGCGAGGAAAGCGAGCGTCAGATCAAGCTCCGGGCCCAGCGCCTGGGGGCCGAGAACCCCCGCATCCACCTGTTCGCCGAGACGGACGTGCGCCGGATCCTGGAGGCCGCGGCCCGCATGAAGCCGGCCCTCCTGCTGGTGGATTCCATCCAGACCCTCTTCGATCCCGAGTTCGAGGCCTCCTCCGGCTCCGTGAGCCAGGTGCGGGGCTGCGCCACCCTCCTGGCCCGCTGGGCCAAGGCCACGGGCACCCCCCTCGTCCTGGTGGGCCACGTGACGAAGGACGGCAGCCTCGCCGGGCCCAAGGTGCTGGAGCACCTGGTGGACACGGTGCTGGCCTTCGAGGGCGACCGCCACCACCACCACCGCCTCCTGCGCGCCCTCAAGAACCGCTTCGGCGCGGCCTTCGAGCTGGGCGTCTTCGCCATGACGGAGCGGGGCCTGGTGCCCGCGGAGGGCAACCCCTTCTTCCTGGAGGCCGAGCCCAGGCCCGGGTGCGCCGCCACCGTCGTGCTTTCCGGGACCCGCCCCGTGATCGTGGAGATCCAGGCCCTGGTGGCCTCCGCGGGCCTGGGCATCCCCCGGCGCACGGCCCTGGGCATCGATGGACAGCGGCTGTCCATGCTCTGCGCCGTGGCCGAAAGACGCGGCGGGGTGCAGCTCCACGACCGGGACGTGTACCTGAACGTGGCCGGGGGCCTGGAGGTGGAGGACCCCGCGGCGGACCTGGCCGTCGTCGCCGCCCTCGCCAGCAGCGCCACCGGGCGTCTCCTGGCCCACCGCTGCCTCTTCCTGGGCGAGGTGGGCCTCACGGGCGAGGTGCGCCCCGTCTCCCAGCTGCCGCTGCGGCTCCAGGAGGGCCGCCGCCTGGGCTTCCACGCCGCCGCCGTGCCCCGCCTGGGCCTGGACCCCGGCCTGGACGCGCCCCTGGAACTCCATCCCGAGCGGGGCCTGGAGCGGCTCCGGACCAAGGCCTGGCTCCTGGGAAGGCCCGGGGGCGCGGAAGACGCTGATTGACGGGCTTTTCCTCCGCGATTCCCCCGCGGCTCCGCGTACGATGGGGGGAGAACGAGAGGATCCCATGCGCTCCATGACCGCCTACGCCGAGACCGTCCTGCCCCTGGAGCGGGGTTCCCTGAGGCTCTCCCTGCGCTCCGTCAACCACAAGTCCCTGGACCTGAACCTGCGCATCCACCCCTGCCTCTTCCCCCTGGAGGCCGCCATCCGCGCCAAGGTGCGGGAGGCCGCCCAGCGCGGGAAGCTGGACCTGACGGTGGAGGTGCAGGACGAGCCGAGCCTGGAGCCCCAGCTGAACCGGCCCCTGCTGCGGGCCATGGCCAAGGCCTGGCAGGAGGACGCGGAATGGCTGAACCTGCCGCCCCTCAATGCCGAGGCCTTCTTCCGGGTGCCCGGCGCCTGGCTGCCGCCGGCGGCGGACCTGGCGGAGCGGCTGGAGGAGAAGCTCCTGGAGGGCCTGGAAGGGCTCCTGGCGGCCTGGAACAAGGGCCGGGACCAGGAGGGCCAGCGGCTGCGTCCCGCCTTCGAGGAGGGGGCCCGGCGCCTGGAGGAACTGCGGTCGGCGCTGCAGGCGGAAAGCGAGGCCCAGGCCCGGGAACTGCCCGAACTCTACCGCAAGCGCCTGGACCAGGTGCTGGAGGACGCCCGCCTCAGCGGCGCGCTCCCCGCGGAACGGGTCGTGGCCGAGGCCGGGGCGCTGGCCGAGCGCCAGGACGTTCGTGAAGAACTGGTGCGCCTGGGCGCCCACCTGGAGGATTTCCGGGCCCGATTGAAGAAGGGCGTCCTGGGTGGCAAGGCCCTGGACGTTTGGAGCCAGGAGGTCCTCCGCGAACTCAACACCTGCGGCAGCAAGTGCAAGCGCCTGGCCATGACCCGCGCGGTCATGGAGGCCAAGGGCGTCCTGGACCAGATCCGGGAGCAGGGGGCGAACCTGGAGTAGGGGTCAGGCCCGGGGTTCCACCAGGTTGATGAGGTTCCCGCACCCATCCTCGAAGACGACGCACACGATGCTGCCCATGTCCCTGGGCTCGCTGCGGAAGGCCACGCCGGCGGCCTTCAGGCGCGCGTAGTCGGCCTGGATATCGGCGGTCATGAAGGCGGTGGCGGGGATGCCCGCCTCGAAGAGGGCCTTCTGGTAGGTCTGGGCGGGGGGGAAGGCGGTGGGCTCCAGGACGAGTTCCACCCCTTCCACCCCGTCGGGGGATTCCACGGTGAGCCAGCGGAAGGGGCCCAGGGGGATGTCCGCCTTCACCCGGAAGCCCAGGCGCTCCGTGTAGAAGGCCAGGGCCTTCTCCTGGTCGTCGACCATGACGCTGGCGAGCCGGATCTGCATGTCAGTCCCTTTCAGGCCTCAGGTCGCGCTGCATGAGGCGCTCGACGGATTTTCGCGGATCCTCCCCCTGGAGGAGCCGCACCACTTCCCGGGTGATGGGCAGGTCCACGCCCCTCGCCTCGGCCATGCCCAGGGCGGCCTCGGCGGTGAAGACGCCCTCCACCACCTGGTTGCCCAGGGTGGCGGCGGCGGCCTCCACGGTCATGCCCTTGCCCACGAGGGCGCCGAAGGTGCGGTTGCGGCTCTGGGGGCCGGTGGCGGTGAGGACCAGGTCCCCCAGGCCGGCCAGGCCCATGAGGGTTTCCCGTTCCCCGCCCATGGCCTCCACGAGCCTCGCCATCTCGGCCAGGCCCCGGGTGATCAGGGCGGCCCGGGCGTTGTTGCCCAGGCCCAGGCTCTCCACGAGGCCGGCGGCGATGGAGAGCACGTTCTTGAAGGCGCCGCAGAGCTCCACGCCCGCCACGTCGCGGCTCAGGTAGACCCGCAGGCTGGGAGTGGCCAGGAGGGCCTGCAGTTCCGCGGCCCGGGCGTCGGGGATGGAGGCGGGCAGGGCCAGGACGATGGCGGAGGGCCGCTGGCGGCTCACCTCGTCGGCGAAGGTGGGGCCGGAGAAGGCGCCCACGGGCACGCCCAGGACCGGTTCCAGGGTCTCGGAGACCCGGCGGAAGGTCTTCTGGAGGATGCCCTTGCTCACGGAGACGAGGAGCTCGGGCCGGATGTCCGTGCGGGAGGCCAGGTCCCGCCACACCTCGGGGGCCACCTGGGTGGGTAGGGCGCTCACCCAGAGGGGGGCCCCGAAGAGATCCGCGGGATCGTGCCGGGGGGTCACGCCCGCGGGCAGTTCCACGTCGGCCAGGGAGGGGTGGCGCCGGGTTTCCAGCAGCTGGTCCACGAGGGCGGGGGGGTGGCCCCACAGGTCCACGACGGCGCCCTGCCGGGCCCAGGCCATGGCCAGGGCGGTGCCCCAGGCCCCGGCCCCGAAGACGGAGATATCCGGACGGCCCATGCTACTTGGCCCCCCAGATGCGGCTTTCCCGGCCCTGGACGAGGCGGTTGATGTTCTCCGCGTGCTTGCGGATGACCAGGCCCACCATGAGGGCCCAGGCCAGGATGGGCCACTGGGCCATGCCCTCCTGCACCGGGAGCCGGAACCAGGCCCCCATGAAGCCCATGGCCGTGGCCAGGAGCACCAGGGCCGCCACGACGCTGCCCAGGCTCACGTAGCGGAAGACGGCCACCAGCAGCGCGAAGGCCCCCAGGGCCGGCAGGACCATGGGCGCGTGGTAGCCCAGCACGGCGCCCAGGGCCGTGGCCACGCCCTTGCCCCCCTTGAACCGGAGCCAGGGGGTGAACACGTGCCCCACCACGGAGGCGAGGGCCACGAAGGCCAGGAATTCGGGGGCGAAACCCAGCTTCTTGGCCAGGAAGACCGGCAGGAAGCCCTTCAGGGCGTCCAGGAGGAGGGTGGCGATGCCCAGGGCCTTGCCCCCGGCCCGCATCACGTTGGTGGCGCCGATGTTGCCGGAGCCCTGCGTTCGCACGTCCCCCTTGCCGGCCAGCTTCACCAGGACGAGGCCGAAGGGGATGGACCCGGCCAGGAAGGCCGCGCCGCACCAGAGGAGGTAGAGCTTCAGGACAGGTAGGGTCATGGGAAGAGCCTACCCGAAATCAGGCCGGGAGGCCCCCCTCAGGGCCTGCCCCAGGCCTTCACGGCCAGGACGGCCTCGCCCCGCTGGTCCGTGGTGGCGGCCTCCCGGTCCACGTGCCCCAGGAGGAGGATGGGGCCCTCGTCCGGGGGGGGATCCGGGAGGCCCATGAGGAGGTAGGACCCCGTTTCCTCCACGGGGGGGGCCCCGCCCGGGTCCACGTCCACGGGGGCGGGGAGGTCCAGGCGGCCCGCGGGGGGCCGGGGCCCCTGGTGGAGGAACCAGCGCCTCCCCTGGCGCTCCAGCCAGCCCTGGAAGAGGGCGTCCCCCTTCTCCACGGGGAGGGGGTTCTGCCGGAGCCACCGCCGGAGGGCCTTCCAGGAGACGGTGGCGGGGCCGGAGGCGGTCTGGCAGGGCAGGGTGTCCCGGGCCGGGGCGGGGAGGGTGGCGGGATCCAGGATCACCAGCTGGGGGCCTTGGCGCTCGAACAGGAGCCCCTGCTTCTGGGCGGCGAGGATGGCGAGGGTCCGCCCCGGGGCCAGGGTGACAGTTCGCACGGTTGATGGCTTGGCCGTCTGGGCACCCAGGGGCGCCAGGGCCGCGGCGATGATGACAAGCACAAACCGGCGCATGGGGACTCCTGGGGGCAGGTTACGGAAAAAGGGGTGGAGCGCAAGGCTCCACCCCTTTCCTGGCGCGGAAGCGGCCCTAGGGCACGATGAAGCTGTACCAGTTGCCGTTGGCGGTATCCATGATGCAGTTGTAGAGCTGGTCGAAGGCCACGGGCTGGGGATCCGTCTGGAGGGTCTTCTGGCTGCCCAGCAGGGCGCCGGCCGCCGGGCTGGCGAAGGTGCCGGGGGCCACGGTGGAGGCGGAGGGGCCGTAGAACCCGTTGCCGACCCAGAGGGCGTACTCGCCGCCGTAGGTCATGCTGCTGCCGTAGGGGTAGATCCGGAAGGCGTAGGTCCCGGGGGTGGTGAGGATCACCGAGTAGGTCTCCATGTTGCCGGTGTCGACCTGGGCGATCTTGGTGCCCGCGGGGTTGTAGACGGAGATGACGACGTCCGTGAGGGGGCCGCTGCCCGCGTCGGCCAGGGTCTGGATGTTGTAGATGGGCAGGGAGAGGGGGATCACCTGCATGGGCAGGCTCGTGGCCCCCGCGGCCACCGTGAAGACGGGGGTGGTGAGGAGGTTCCCGCCGACGACGGCCTTGGCGACGTAGGTGCCGGGCTTGAGCAGGTTGAAGAAGCTGATGCCGTCCTCGGGAACGGGGGTGCCGGTTCCGGCGGAGGCGGCGATGCTGCCGGCCACCGTGATGCTGCTGGCCACGTAGTTGGTGAGGGCGCCCGTGGCGTCGCAGCGGTAGAGGTAGACGGGGTAGCCGTTCAGGGGCGTCGTCTTGCCGTTGTACACGTTGGCCACCTGGATCCGCTGGACGGCGTTCACGTAGCTGGAGGCCGGGGTGCGGCCCGCGGCCTTGTCGGCCACGACGGCGGCGATGGTCTTGAGGACGTTGACGCGGCCCCAGCCGGTGGTCTCGGTGTAGCCCGTGGCCCCCTCGATGAGGTCGGCGTTGGCCTCGAGGTAGGTCTTGATCTGGGCCGGGGTGAGGTCGGGGTCGAAGGTCAGCATGTAGGCCACCAGGCCGGTGACGAAGGGCGCGGACATGCTGGTGCCGGACTCGGAGGCGTAGCCGGTGGAGTCGAAGGCGTCGCAGGAGATGATGTCGTAGCCCGGCGCGGAGACCGAGATGGTGCGGCTGCTGTTGGAGAAGTGGACCTTCTTGTCCTGGCCGTTGGTGGCGCCGACGCCGATGACGCCGGAGTATCCCGAGGGGAACTGGACCAGGTTGGTGCCGGCGTTGCCCATGGAGGCGATGACGACGATGTTGTTCTCCAGGCCGGCCTCGATCATGTCGATGGCGAACTGGGACGCGCCGGTGCCGCCCAGGGACATGTTCACGGGGATGGTGTGGTTGTAGTTGGCCTTCTTCCACTGGATGAGGTGGTAGATCGAGCCGTAGATTGCCCAGGCGCCGCCGCTGCCGGCGTCGGAGAGGCCCTTGTAGCTGATCAGGTCGACGTTCCAGCAGACGCCGGCCACGCCCTTGCCGTTGTTGCCCATGGCGGCGATGGTGCCGGCGGTGTGGGTGCCGTGGCCGTTGCCGTCCGTGCTGGTCTGGGCGGTGCCCACCAGGTCGATGGGGTTGCTGAAGGAGGGAAGGGAGGTGGTGGAGGTCGTGGGGCTGTACCAGGAGTAGGCGTGGGTGACGACGTCCTTCAGGTCCTCGTGGGCGAAGTTGATGCCCGTGTCCACGTCCACGACGGTCGGGCGGTTGGTGCCGAAGCCGTACGTGGTCCAGGCCTCCTTGGCCTTGGTGAGGTAGATGCTGTATTCCTCGGACAGGGCCCGGGGATCCGGATTGCTGTAGGTGATGCCGGCGTGGGAGTTCAGGAGGAGCTCGGGCTCGGCGAAGATCACGCCCGTGGTGGTCTTGAGGCCGTCGAGGGCCTCCATGACCCCGCTGTCCTTGTGGAGGCGGTAGTAGTTGTAGCCGTTGAGGGTGAACTTCCCCTCGACGGTGAGGCCCTGGGCGGCGAAAGAGCCGTCCTTGAAGCCCTCGGGGGTCTTGGCGATCACGTAGCCGTAGTTGGTGTCGGCCTTGAGGCCGTCCTCGGAGACGGGGACGTAGAAGTTGTACTGCACGGCCGGGGCCGAGGCCTGGGCCGTGCCGGGGGCCGCGGGGGTGCCCGCCGGGTTCGCCGGGGTCCCGGGGGTCTCGGGGGTGGCGGGGGTCGACGGGGTGGAGCCGGTGGCGCCCGGGGTGGTGCCCTGGGTGGCGGTGGACCCGGTGGCGGGGGCGGACTTGCCGCACCCCAGGCCGGCCAGGCCGATGCCCACCACGAGGGCGAAGAGGATGTTTCCGAAGGAATGGGGTTTCATGGTCGCCTTCCTACTGGGCCGCGGGGTCGATGGTGAGGGTGAAGAAGCCGTTCACGGCGCTGTAGCTCTTCTCGTAGACGCTGCCGTAGGACCGGGCGCGCCCGAAGGTGTTGCCGGGCGTGTAGCGGATGAAGTAGGCCGCGTCGGAGGTGGAATAGCTGGCGCTGCCCTTGGTGCCGAAGATGCTCCACTCGTAGGTGATGCCGGGCAGGAGGGTCGTCGCGTTGGGGTACTGGATGGAGATCTGGGTGAATTCCGCGTTGATGGAGCAGTCGGCGCTGGCGTCGATCCAGGAGCCGCCGCTCAGCTTCTCGAACTTGGCGCCGGCGAAGTTGTAGCGGTAGGCCTGGCTGAAGACGCTGGAGCCGACCTTGTCCTTGATGTAGAGGAAGAACTGGAAGTAGTCGGAGACGTTGGCGTCCCACAGCTTCGGATTGGTGATCCCGAAGGTGAACTTGGGAGCCTTGGTCATGCTCACGGCGCTCTGGGCGGGGGAGAGCAGGGGGGTGGTGAAGGGCGGCAGGAACTGGGAGGGGACCGCCGCGGATTCCAGGCTGAAGCCGCCGTTGTTGGTGACGTTGGTGGTGAAGGCGCGGACCTTGTAGTGGTAGGTCACGTTCTCCACGAGGCTGGGATCCAGGTCGTAGATGGTGTAGACGCCGCTGCTGCCCTTGTTGAGGCTGCCGTACTGGGTGGTGCTCACCTTGGTGAAGTTGGTGCCGTCGGTGGAACGGTAGAGCTCCACGCCGCGGATGCCGGGGGCGACGCCGCCGGAGAGGACGCTGAACTGGATCTGGGGCAGGTACCAGACGCCGTTGTCGTCGATGGGCTTCAGGGCGAAGAACTCGCGGGTGATGCCGTAGGTGTTGAGGACGTTGAAGACGCTGCTGGGCGTGACGGCGCTGATGTCGGGGTCGGCGGCGGTCACGGGGTTGGTGACGGTGACGTAGAGCTTCTGCTCGGTCCGGTTGTTGGCGACGTCGTAGACGACCAGGTCGATGTAGTGCTGGCCCTCGGTGGCGGTGTTGTTGAAGGCCATCTGGAAGATGTAGGTGCTCTGGTAGAAGGGCAGGCCGTCAACCACGACCGGGACGGAGTTCTCCACCTCGTAGGCGGGGTAGGTGATGGAATTGACCCAGACGGGGGCGTCGACGCTGAGGCCCATGGCGTAGCCGGACCAGGCGGTGTTGCTGATGCCCGCGGTGCCGATGCCCGTGACCTTGATGTACTTGATGTTGGGGAGCAGGTTCTGGAATTCGCCGTCGATGGGCGTCCAGGCGATGCCGTCGGCGCTGTACGAGATCTCGGTGATCCTGGGGGAGCTGGCGGGGAAGTTGATCATGCCCAGGTTGTGGCAGTAGAGGGCCACCTGGCGCTCCTTGCCCGCGTCGAAGGAACTGGTGCACTGGGCGGTGCCGGGGCCCTGGGCCACGAGGGTGTACTTGCCCAGGGGGTCGAGGCAGAGCTTGGCGTAGCCGTTGGCGTCCACGGGGATGCCGGACTGCAGGACGGTGCCGTCGTCCTTCTTGAGGGTGAGGGTGGCGCCGGGCACGGCCGCGCCGTTGGCGGAGCTGGTGACCCACACGGGCATGCTGGGCGCGAGCTGGCGCACGTCCACCTTCGTGGTGGAGACGGTGGAGCCGTCCTCGGCGGTGACGACCACGGGGATGGTGGTGGTGCCCAGGGCGAGGGGGATGGCCGCGCTGGCGGTGCCGCTGGTGACGGCCACGCCGTTCACGGTGACCTTGGCCCGGGGATGGGTGGTGGTGGGGGTGACGGTGATGCTGGGCTCGCCGCTGTAGAGGCCCAGTTCGTAGGCCTTGACGGAGGGCACGAAGTTGGGGGCGAGGATGCCCTTGGACACGTTGAGGCTGGCCAGGGTCGCGTCGTTGCTCAGCACCCGGGTGATGGTCACCGAGTAGGTGTGGGCCACGCCGTTCTCGGCGGTGACGGTCACGGGGATGACGGTGTTGCCGGCGGGCAGGGTGATGGCCGCGCTGGCGGTGCCGCTGGTGGCGGCGGCCCCGTTGATGGTCAGGGTGGAGGTGGACTGGTTCGTCGTGGCCGTGACGGTGGTGGAGGCCACCGTGCCGTCCACCGTGAGGCGGTAGGCGTCGGTGGTGATATTGAAGGCCGGCGTGAGGGCGCCGGCGGAGACGCTGAGGGCGGCCAGCCGGTTGTCCGAATTCTTCACCTTGGAAGCGGAGGTGGAGCACCCCACGATGAACACGGTGGATACGGCAAGCGCTCCAAGTAGAGCGAGCCGTTTATGGACGGAGAATGGCATCTGCTGGCCTCCTGTCAGAAGCGGGATGGGTTGGAAGGATCGTTGTAGCGAGTATTCCAAAGAACCCGGGTTTGGGACAGGGCTATCCCGCATTTATTTTTTCCGGGTGCCGTCCAGGCTGGGCGCGGGTAATGGAGATATGAAAAATTCTTATGAGGCTTCCGGGCGGCTTTCCAAGGCCTGCCGGACGGCCATCTCCAGATCCGCGGCCCGGAAGGGCTTCTGGATGAAGCGGGCCGGGGCCGTGCCCAGGGGGGCCTGGGCCACTTCCCGGCTCGTGAAGCCGCTCACGAGGATGACGGGCACCAGGGGCGCCAGGGCCCGGATGTGCCGGAAGGCCTCGTTCCCGTCCATGCGGGGCATGGTGATATCCAGGACGACCACGTCGAACCGTCCGCCCCGGGCCCGGAACCGGTCCACGGCGTCCTGGCCGTCCTCGGCCTCCACCACCTCCATGCCCCGGGCGGCCAGGATCCCGGACAGGACGCCGCGCACCATGGGATCGTCGTCGGCCACGAGGGCGGTGCCTTCCAGGCGGAGCCGCGCGGGCGCCTGGGCCGCGGGGTCCTGGGCGGCCTCCGCCCCCGGTCCCGAGGGCGGGAAGAGGATCTCGAAGGTGGTGCCCGAGCCGGGCTGGCTCTCGATGCGGATGCCCCCGGCGTGGCCCTTGACGATGCCCAGGAGGGCGGAGAGGCCCAGGCCCCGGCCCGTGGCCTTGGTGGTGAAGAAGGGGTCGAAGATCCGCTTGAGGGTCCCGGGATCCATGCCGCAGCCGTTGTCGGAGACCCGCAGGCGCACGAAGGCCCCCGGCGCCAGGGCCTGGCCGGGGTAGAGGGCCTCCAGCTCCGGGGCCGCCAGCTGGTCCCGGCGCGTCTGGATGGAGATGCGCCCTCCCCCTTCGCCCAGGGCGTCCGAGGCGTTGGTGACCAGGTTCATGACCACCTGCTGGATCTGCACGGCGTCGGCCAGGATGGGGGGGAGCTCGGGGGCCAGGTCCAGGTGCAGGGCGGCCTTCTTGGAGATGGAGACCGAGAGGAGCTCGGCCATGTCCCGCACGACCCGGTTGAGGTCGAGGTGGTCCACCTTGAGGCTGCCCCGGCCGGAATAGGCGAGCATCTGGTGGGCCAGTTCCGCGGCGCGCAGGGTGCTGGCCTCGGCCCGGCGCAGGAGGGCCAGGGCCTCGCTGTCCGGGGGCAGGGTCTCCTGGGCCATGTTGACGTGGCCCAGGATGGCGGAAAGGAAGTTGTTGAAGTCGTGGGCGATGCCTCCGGCGAGAACGCCCAGGCTCTCCAGCTTCTGGCGGTTCCTGGCCACCTCCTCGGCCCGGAGCCGCTCGGTGATGTCCCGGATGGAGGCCACCACGCATTCCCGGCCCTCCTGGGGCTGGACCATGGCCAGCATGCGGGCCTCGTAGTGGACGTCCCCCGCGTCGAAGAGGACGGTCTGCAGGGTGCGGTCCTCCAGGGCCCGGCGCACGCCGCCCAGGAAGGCCTCCGCCGCCGCCGGGGGCAGGGCCTCCCCGGCCTGGGTCCCGGCCAGGTCGCGGCGGGGCCGGCCCAGGATGATCTCGTGCCGGCCGTAGATGCGCAGGAACCGGCCTTCGGCGTCCACCACGGCCAGGGGATCCGGGGCGGCCAGGGCCATGGCCTCGGTGCGGGATTCCTCCTCCCGCAGCTGCTCGGTCATGCGCAGGGCGAGGAGCCTCGCCCGCTGCCCGGTCTGGGCCTGGGAGGTCATGAGGCCCCAGAGGAGGAGGCTGATGAGGGAACCCCCCACCAGGATGAACCCGGGCACGGACCAGCCGGGATACCCCGCCCAGATGGGCCGGGCCTCGATGGCGAGGCGCCAGGCCCGGCCACCCACCACGGCGGTCGTCTCGATCCAGTGGCCGCCCCCGGAGGCGCCCTCCCCGTAGACGACCTGGGGCGCCTGGGGGGTCCCGGCCCGGCCCAGGTCGGTGACCCGCACGTCGAAGTTGTGGAGGAAGTCCCGGCCCAGGGCCTCCTCCACGAGGCTATGGGCCCGGAAGACGCCGGTGATGCACCCCCGGAAGGCGGCGCGGCGGTCCTCCACCGTGGCGGGGTCGCCGTGGTAGAAGGGCATGCGCATGAGGAGCCCCGGGTCCGGGCCGTCGTACTGGAGGACCTTCATGGGGCCGGAGACCACCAGGCCCCCCGCGTCGCGGGTCTGGTCGATGGTCGCGGCCTGCTGGGGCAGGGGCCGCGTGTCCATGCCCACGGAGCGGGCGTTGGCCTCCCGGGGTTCTGCGAAGAGCAGGACGAAGTGCCGGTCCTGGCCCTCGGGGGCGCGGATGGTGAAATCGGGTTCCCGCAGTTCCGTTTTGAGCCGGGCTTCGGCGGCGGGCAGATCCCCGCCCCGCAGTTCCACCCCGTAGCTCACGGCCAGAAGGCCCGGGTGGTGGGCCTTCAGGTCGAGGGAGGCGAAGTAGCGGCGGAACTGCTCCCGGGTGAGGTTGAGGTTGGCGTGGGTGAGGGCCCGGAAGCCCAGGAGGATGTCCTGGTAGGCCTGCACGGTGTATTCCAGGTTCTCCTTGGCGTTGGTGGCCTCGGCCTGGAGGCGGGCCTGGGACTGCCGGACCATGAGGGCGCGCTCCCCCAGGGCGCCCAGGACCGTGGCGGCGAGGCCCAGCGCAAGGACCAGGGCGGCGATGCCGGGTCGCCGCTTCAACGCGCGCTGGTCGAGGGGATTCACGCCCTGGATTGAAGCAGCAACCGCCTCAGGAAGTCCAGCGCCCATGAGGCGCCCCGGGCCTGGATCTCCAGGCGGCCCCCCGCGAGGAGGAAGGTCCGGCATTGGGTGCCGTCCGCACAGGCGACCGCCACGACGCAGGTGCCCACGGGGGCGGGACCGTCCTTATCTTCCGTGGGGCCCGCATTTCCCGTGACGGCCAAGCCCCAGGTGGCGCCCAGGCGCTCCCGGATCCCCTCCGCCAGGGCCCGGGTGGCGGGCTCCCCGACGGTGCCATGGGCCCGGATGATGTCCGGGTCCACCCCCGCCAGGGCGGTCTTGGCGGCGGGGGTGTAGACGGTGGCCCCCCCCAGGAAGGCGCCGCCGGCCCCGGGCACGGCGGTGATGCGGGCGGCCAAGTTGCCCCCCGGCATGCTTTCGGCCACGGCCAGGGTCTCGCCCCTGGCCAGGAGCAGGGCCAGGACGGCGTCCTCGATGCCCCCCTCCAGCCCCGTGAAGGCCAGGTCGGGGGCCATGCCGGCCTCGAAATCGGCCCGGGCGGCCTCCAGGAGGGCCTCCTCCCGGCCCAGGGCCAGCAGCTCCACGTGGTGGTGCCCGGCCAGGATCGTCCACTCCAGGGCCCCGTGCCGTTCCCGCAGCTCCCGGGTGCGTTCCTCAAGGGCGCTCTCGGGCACGGAACCGAAGACCATGCGCAGGGTCCGCCGGGGGACGCCCGCGTGGGGGGCCAGGCGCGGGGCCACGTGGTCCTGCCACATGATCTTCATCTCCCGGGGCACGCCGGGGAAGAGGACGATGCGGGTGCCGGGGTGGCCCGGAGGGTCCTCCCACCACACGCCCGGGGCGGTGCCGGCGGGGTTGCGCAGGGCCTGGGCCCCCAGGGGGATGAGGGCCTGCTTGAAGTTCACCTCGGGGGGCACCCGGTTCCGGGCGGCGTAGAAGTCCAGGATGGCCTGGCGGGAGGCGGGGTCCTCCACCAGGGGCGCGCCCAGGACCTCGGCCCACACCTCCTTGGTGAAGTCGTCGAAGGTGGGCCCCAGGCCGCCGGTGCAGAGGATGAGATCGGAGCGGTCCAGGGCCTCGTGGAAGAGGGCGCGCAGGTCCTCGCGGCTGTCGCCCACCGCGGTCTTGCGGTGGAGGCCCAGGCCCATCTCCTGCAGGCGCTGGGCGAGCCACACGGAATTGGTGTCGACGCGCTGGGTCTCCAGCAGTTCGGATCCGATGGCGATGGTCTCGATGCGCAGCATGGCCCTAGCCTAGCGCAATGTCGGGGCCCGGGCCCGGCAAAGGGAAAGGGGGCGGTCGCCCGCCCCCCTTCATCCGTTCCTGATGATGGCCTAGGCTTCGGCCAGGGCCTTCTTGCGGGCCTCGACGACCTTTTCGGCGTCGCGGCCTTCCAGTTCCTGCAGGTGGTGGAAGGCCCAGGTGAAGGAGCCCACGCCCTGGGTCTGGCTGCGGAGCTCCACGATGATGCCCTGGAGCTCGCTCTGGGGCAGGTAGCCGTCCACGATGTCCCAGCCTTCCCAGCCGGGCTTGGCGTCGAAGCCCAGGATCTGGCCGGCGCGGTGGCTGGTGATGATCTTCTGGGCCTTGCTGGTGTGCTCGGAGGGCACGGAGATGTGGATCTCGACGATGGGCTCCAGGAGGACGGGGTTGCACTGGGGCAGGCCCTCGACCATGGCCACGCGGGTGGCGGCCTTGAAGGCCATTTCGGAGGAGTCCACGGTGTGGTAGCTGCCGAAGAAGAGGATCGCCTCCACGTCCACCATGGGGAAGCCCAGGGGTCCCTGCTTGGCGAACTCGTAGAAGCCGTTCTCCACCGCCGGGATGTACTGCTTGGGCACGACGCCGCCCACGATCGTCTCGCTGAACTTCAGGCCCGCGCCCCGCGGCTGGGGCTTGAACTCGATGTGCACGTCGCCGAAGGCGCCGTGGCCGCCGGACTGGTGCTTGTAGCGGCCGTGCTGCTTGATGGGCTTGCGGATGGTCTCCCGGTAGGGGATCGTCGGCTGGGCGAAGGTGACCTCCACGCCCCAGCGCTTGATGCGGTCCAGGGCCACCTTGAGGTGGATCTCGCCCTGGCCCCAGACCACGCGCTCCTGGGTCTCGGCGTTCTGCTCGAGGGCGAAGGACTGGTCCTCGTCCAGGAGCTTCTGGATGGCGGTGGAGAGCTTCACCTCGTCGCCGCTCTTGGCGCACTTCACGGCCAGGGCGGTCATGGGCTGGGCGGGGGCGGGCCACTTGATCTCGGGCGGGTTGCCCACGGCCAGGACGGCGCCGGTCTTGACGTTGTCCATGCGGCCCAGGGCCACGATCTCGCCGGGGCCGGCCTTGGCGATCTTCTCCTGCTTGGCGCCGAAGGGCTTGGTGACGGAGGAGGGACGGCCGGCGGAGAAGGTCATGCCTTCCGTCACCTCGCCGCTCCACACCCGGGCCAGGCTCTGCTTGCCCACGTGCTGGGCGTGCACGGTCTTCCACACCTGGACGACGGTGTCCTTGCCGGTCTGGATGCCCAGGCGCAGGGCGGTCTCGGCGGCCTCGGGGGCCTCGTGGCGCAGGAGCTTGAGGAGGCGGCGCACGCCCAGGTCCTTGTCGGCGGAGCCCAGGAGCACGGGGACGATCTGGTCGCCCTTGAAGCCCTTGGTGAGGGTGGCGTACACCTCGTCGCGGGTGGGGACCTGCTCCTCCAGGAGCTTCTCCATGAGGACGTCGTCCAGGCTGCTGATGGCTTCCAGCATCTCCTGGCGGGCGATGGCGGCCTCGTCCTTGATGGAGTCGGGGATGGGGATCTGCTCGGAGGGGTGGCCGGGGTTGGCCTTGAAGGCGCGCTCCAGGCTCAGGTCCTCGTAGCCGGTGATGAAGGAGCCGGCGTGGATGGGGTACTCGCGCAGCACGAGCGGGTGGGGGCTCATGGGCTGCAGGGCGCGCAGGGTCTCGGCGATCTTCCCGGGGTCCGTGAGGTTGTCCACCTTGTTGAGGAAGATGGCGTGGGGAATGCTGTGGTCGTCGAGGTACTTGAGGATGGGGGCGGCCATGGAGGCGCGGGCGGGGTCGCTCTCGACCACGACCACGGCGGCGTCGGCCACCATGAGGGCGTTGGCGGCCTCCTGCCCGAACTCCACGGAGCCGGGGCAGTCGATGAAGGTCCAGGTCTCGCCCAGGTACGTGGTGCTGGCGACCGAGGCCTCGACGCTCATCTGGCGCGCCTTGGCCTCGGGCGATGCATCGCCCACGGTGTTGCCCTCCTTCACCGTCCCCTTGCGGGGGATGGCGCCGGCGGCGTGGAGAAGGGATTCAAGAAGCGTGGTCTTTCCGGACATGTACGGCCCGACGATGGCCGCGACCCGGGGTGCTGAGGGGGGCTTTGACACGGGTGACTCCTTGGTATGTCACAGAGGTAGGGATTTCCAGCCAGTGTCCAACCATGGGCCTGGAATGGCAACCAGGAAATCCGGGCGCCACCCGGGGCTTCCACAGGCCCCTGGCCGGCCTGGAGAGCGCGTCTCATCCCCGACCGCCTGGCCGGAGGAAAAAGCCTTTGGTTTCCTGCCTTTCCCGCCGTTCAGCGGGGAGGACGCCAGGGGGAAGGCCCCCGGATCATTCGCTCAGAGAGAAGGCGTCCCGGATCTCGGCACCGGGGAAGCGGGTGCGGAACCAGGCGTCCAGTTCCGTGGGGCTGCCGAAGAGGTGCTGGGCCCCGGCGCCCTGGAGTTCGGCGGGGCCGCCGTAGCCGTACGTGACGCCGACGGGGGTCAGGCCGGCGGCCTTGGCGGCCTCCATGTCCTGGCCCCGGTCGCCGACCATGTACCCGCCCTCCAGGGCCACGCCCTGGCTGCGGAGGCGGGCGAGGATCTCGCCCTTGTCGGGATGGGCGTCCTGGGGGGAGGAACCGGCCACCTCCTCGAAGCAGAGGAGGAGATCGAATTCGTGGAGAACCCGGCGGGCGAACTTCGTCGGCTGCACGGTGACCAGGTACAGGGCGTGGCCCTGGCGCTTGAGGCGCGTGAGCATGAGGGGGATGCCCTCGTACTCCCGCTGCCGGGCCAGGCCCTCGGATTCGTAGTGGGCCCAGAACGTGGCGAGGGCGGCATCCACCTGGCCGCCCTGGAGGCCGGGCAGGCTCGCCACCAGGTCACGGGGGGGAAAGCCGATGAACCTGGCCACGTCCGCCCGGGCGGGAACGGGCAGGCCCAGTTCCTGGCAGGTGAGCGCGACGCTGTGCTCCATGGCCCTCAGCGGATCGACGAGGGTGCCGAAGAGATCGAAACAGATCAAACCCATGGAACGTCCTCCTTTGGGATGAGGCCGCCGGGCTCGCCGCGGGGGCTAGTGCCGATAGGCCTTGATGCAATCCTCGATGAACGCAAGGGCCTCTTCCTTGCCCTGCCAACCTCCGCTGGTGACGTCCTTGGCCTCGAGGTTCTTGTAGGTCAGGAAGAAATGTTCCACCTCCCGCAGCATGTGGGGGGGCAGATCGGAGAGGGTCTGCACGTGCATGTAGTTGGGATCCGTCAGGGCCACGCTGAGGATCTTGTCGTCCTGGCCCTTGTCGTCGGACATGCGCAGGATGCCGATGGGGCGGGCCTCGATGATGGTGCCGGGGAAGGTGGAGCCGACGATCAGCACGAGGATGTCGCAGGGATCGCCGTCGGGCGCCAGGGTGTGGGGGATGAATCCGTACTCGGCGGGGTAGTGGATGGGCGAGTAGAGGACCCGGTCCACCTTCACCAGGGAGGTGACGTGGTCGATCTCGTACTTGATGCGGGATCCGTAGGGGATCTCCACGACGGCATTCACGACGTTGGGCGAGTGCTTCCCAGGTCCGATCATGTGCAGGGTCATGGAGCCTCCAAGGGATTCATGGTCGCATGATTCAATGCCCGGCGGGGAGGCGGAGGTGGACCTTGGTGCCCTGTCCCGGCCGGCTTTCGATGTTGAGCAGGCCCGCGTGGGCCATGAGGATGCGGTGGCTGACGGCGAGGCCCAGGCCCGTGCCGCCGCCGAAGGTGGTGTAGAAGGGGTCGAAGATGCGGGCCAGGGCCTCGGGGGCGATGCCGCAGCCGTTGTCCTCCAGGGTCAGGCGCCAGTGGGCCCGGCCCTCCAGGGTTTCCTGGACCGCCCGGAGCACGAGGCGGGGGCCCTCCCGGCCCTCCAGGGCCCGCAGGCTGTTCTGGATGAGGTTCACGCCCACCTGGCGCATGAGATCGGGATCCGCCGTCCAGGAGGCCCTTGCGGGGACCTTGCTCTCCCAGGCCACCTCCTCGGGGATGCCGCTGGCCCTGCGGATCTCCTCCCAGAACTCGGCCAGGGGGATGGGGCGCACCTTGGGGGTGATATCCCGGCTGAAGGTGAGGGTGTTGGCCACCAGGCCGTTGAGGCGCTCCACGCTGGCCTGGATGTGCTGGGCCAGCTCGGCCTGGGCGGGCATGTGGGCCAGGTCCTCCACCAGCATGCCGGCGAAGAGGCTGAGGCTGCCCAGGGGATTGCGGATCTCGTGGGCCAGTTCGGCGGCCATGAGGCCCATGGCCTGGAGGCGCTCCTCGCGGGTGGCCTGCTGGGCCTTCAGGTGGGCCTCCGTGACATCCCGGAGGGTGATGATCTGACCGGTGTCCGTGGGGCGGTTCTCCTGCTCCATGAACCGGTCCTCCCCCTCGGCGGTGCGGAACCGGCGCAGGCCCTCGGGGGCCCCGGCCTCCCAGGGGTCGGGCCCGTCCAGGAACCCCCCTCCCAGGCCCTTGTTGCGGTTCGTGAACCGCAGTTCCCCGTGGACCCCCAGCACCCATATGGCGTAGGGGACCGTCTCCAGCACGGTCTGCAGCTCGTTCCCCAACTGGGCCAGCTGGTCCTGCAGGGATTCGTACTTCTGCTGGAGCTGCTCGGAAGCCTGGGTGAAGGCCGCGAAGGCCTCCATGAGCTGCTGGGGTTCGGGGAGGACGCTCACCGCCGCGCCTGGTCCAGGATCTCCTGGAAGATGGGCCGGTCGGCGTTCCGGGGCTCCCGCTCCACGAGGGCCAGGAGGGAGGCCATGGCCTGGGGGGTGCCCAGGGAGGCCAGCCCCTTGGCGGCGCCGGCCCGCACTTCCGTGGGCTCCGCGGTGGTGAAGATGCGCCCCTTGCGCTTGAGCAGCTCCTCCAGGATGGCCATGGCCGGGGCCCCGCCGATGAGGCCCAGGGTCTCGGCGGCCCGGGCCCGGAGCTTCTCGGGCATGCGGGCGTCCTGGGCGAAGACGCCCAGGAGGGAGACGGCGGCGGTGGCCCGGATCTGTCCGAAGGCGAACATGATCTCCAGGAGGGTCTCCGCGTCGGCCTGGTGGAAGGCGGTCATGAGGGCGGGCACGGCCTGGGGTCCGCCCAGCTTCCACACGGTGCGGACGGCGGCCCGGCGAACCCGGCCGTCCGGGTGGGTGAGGCAGGCCTCGGCGGGGCGGAGGGCGTCCGCGTCCCCCAGGTCCGCGAGAATGTTCAGGGTGTTGCGCACCAGGTACCAGCGGTCCGATTCCAGGGCCTCGTGCATGGCGGGGAGGGCCAGGTGCCCCAGGCCCCGGATGATCTCCACGAGGCGGACGCGGCGCTTGCGATCCTGTTCCTCGCCGAGCACCCACACAAGCTGGCGGGCAGCGGGGGCGCCCACGGTCTCCAGGTAGGGAATGAGTTCCGTGAGGAGGGATTCGGGGTTGGCGGTGTGCAGCAGTTCGAAGACCCGGGCCAGGGCCTCGGGCTGGCCCATGCGGTCCCAGAGCCAGGCCATGGCCTCCCGGCGCATGGGATCGGCGGCCCCGGCCGCCGCCCGGTCCAGATCCACCAGCATGGCGTGGGCCCGGCCGGGCTCGCTCCGGGCCAGCATCTGGGCGAAGGCCACGGCGAAGGCCTCCACGGTGGCCTTGTGCACCTGGGGCAGGGTCTCCGCCATGAAGTGGGCCTGCAGGCCCCGCAGGAGATCGGCCTCGCTGGCCGGGGGCAGGCCCGGGACGGAAAGCCAGTGGGCGACGCCCACCAGGGTGCGGGCCGCGGCCTCGCGCCGGTTCGGGTCCGGGGATTCCAGGCCCTGGAGGACCTGGGCGAGGATGCGCCGGAAGGTGTCCTCCCGGCCGTCGTCCAGGATGCGCCGGAGGAAGGCCAGGCGCTGCTGGTGGCTCAGGGCCCAGAGGTTGTTGCGCTCTTCCAGGGCCCGGATCTGGTCGTCCAGGGCCATCTTGTCCCATTCCAGGAGGGCGACGAGCTCCTTGATGTTCTCCAGTCCCAGGCCGCGGTTCCTCAGTTCGGCCTCCAGGGCCGAGAGGAGGTTGGCGGCGGGCCCGGCCGGGGAACCGTCGGCGGCCCCCTGCAGGATGCCGTGGAGGCGGTCCCTCATCTGGGGCCACCGGTGATCCCGCCCGGCCCCCCTTCCGAGGAAGGCGGCCGTGGCCCGGGCGAAGGCCTCGGGGGACAGGGCCGTGAAGGCCATGCGGAGGCCGGCCGGGTTGCGGGGCAGGGAATCCAGCCCCTCCACGACGGACAGGAGGGCCCCCGGGGGCAGTTCGTGGAGGGCGCGCCGGAGGGCGTCCAGGGACTGGGCCTCGGGCATGCCCTCCCCGATGGCCGCTCCGGCCATGGTGGCGCCCAGGACGGAGAGATCCGCGGGGCCGGAGGGGAGGCCTTCGATGCCGCCGCCCGGGGGCAGGTCGGGCTGTCCTCCCGGGTGACCGGAGGCCGGGCCGCCTTGGCCGGACCCTTCCGCGCCCTGGCCGGCGCCTGAACCGTCCTGGCCGGCGAGGCCCCCGCTGCCGGGTTCCGTGTTTTCACCCGTTCCGGGCCCGCCCGGGCCGGAGCCCGCGCCGGGCCCGCCCAGGCCCTGGCCCGCTCCGGGGCCCCCC
>DATGXY010000301.1:0-14067 GCA_035298525.1 Holophaga sp. | reverse complement strand
TCGTTGAAGATGGCCCGGAGGGTCTTCAGGTAGGGGGAGAGGGGCAGGGCCACCACGGCCTTCTGCATCCACCGGGGCGCCGCGTCCAGGGTGAAGTACACGCCCGAGAGGAACATCATGGGCATGAAGACCACGTTGGAGATGGCCCCGTAGCCCTCGCTCGTCTTGGCGAAGCCGGCCAGGGCGAAGCCCATGGACATGAAGCAGGCGGTGCCGAGCACCAGGACGAGGGCCAGGAGGCCGTACGAGCCCTGGTTGGCGATGCCGAAGGCGACGCGGCCCACGACCAGCATCACGACCACCTGGAGGAGGACGACGGTGAGCCGGTGCAGCACCTGGCCCGCCAGGAAGATCCACTTGGGCAGGGGCGTCACCGCCAGGCGCCGGAACTTGCCCTTCTCCCGGTACGACACGTTCACCATGCCCACGCTGAAAAGGCCCGTGCTCATGAGGTTCACGCCCAGGAGGCCGGGCAGGAGGAAGGCGGCGTAGTTGGCGGCGTGGGCGCTGCCGGGGCTCTCCATCGTCACGGGGAGGAACTGGGGCTCGCGCCCGCTCCGCCCCACCTGGAGGGCGAGGCTGGCCTGCTGGACCACCTGGGCCGTCATCTGGCCCTGGGAGACCAGGTAGGTGTTCACCTTGAGCACGGGACCCGCGGGGCCTTCCTCCAGCTGGGCGGCGGTGTCCCCCTTCTTCCACCGGGCCTGGGCCTCGGCGGAGGAGAGGAGGAGGGGCTTCACGGGGGTGCGCTCCAGGGCCTTCAGGAGATCGGCGCTGGATTCGGAGGCGTGGCCGGCCACCACGAGGGTGAGGGCGGGGGCGGAGCCGGACCTGAAGATGGTGCCGAAGCCCAGGAGCATCAGCACGGGGAAGGCGAAGGTCCAGAACATGGCCGCCCGGTCCCGGGAGAAGAGCTTCCATTCGATGAGGAACTGCCGCAACAACATGGTGGTTCCCCTAATCGCGCAGGCTGCGGCCGGTGAGGTGGAGGAAGACGTCCTCGAGGGTGGCCCGGCGGACGTGGATCTGGGTGTAGGGGATCCCGAGCCGGTCCGCGGCCTCCAGGAGGGGAGGCAGGGCGGCCTTGGGGTCATGGGTGGGGATCTCCCACTGCTCGCCCCTCGCCGACACCTCCATGCCCGTCCCGGCGGCGAAGGCCGCGGGGTCGGGGGCGGGGCCGCCGAAGGCCAGCTCCACGACGCTGGGGATGCCCAGCTCCTGGATCAGGCCCAGGGGGGAGCCGGTGGTGAGGATGCGGCCATGGTCCATGATGGCGAGGCGGTCGCACAGGGCCTCGGCCTCGTCCATGTAGTGGGTGGTGAGGATCACCGTGCGGCCCTCGGCCTTGATGCGGCGCACCACCTCCCAGAGGGAACGCCGGGCCTGGGGGTCCAGGCCCGTGGTGGGCTCGTCCAGGAAGACGAGTTCGGGCTCGTTGACCAGGGCCAGGGCCAGGGCCAGGCGCTGCTGCTGGCCGCCGGAGAGGGTGACGTGGTAGGCGTCCGCCTTGTCCGCGAGCTGCACCAGGTCCAGCAGTTCGGCGGAGCCGCGGCTCCTGGGGTAGTAGCTGCCGTAGAGGTCCAGGGCCTCGCGGGGGGTGATCTTGTTGAAGAGGCTGGTGCTCTGCAGCTGGACCCCGATGCGGGAGCGGATCTCCCGGCCCCGGGTGCGCTGGTCCAGGCCCAGGATGCGGATCTCGCCGGCGTCGGGCGCGGTGAGCCCCTCGATGATCTCGAGGGTGGTGGTCTTGCCCGCGCCGTTGGGGCCCAGGAGGCCGAAGACCTCTCCCCTGGCCACCTCCAGGTCCACGCCGTCCACGGCGGTGACCTTGGGGTAGCGCTTGCGCAGCTGGCGGACTTCGAGGGCTGGAGTGTCGGTCATGGGGCTTCCCGTTCCAGGATGCCAGAGGGGGACCCATATTGGCCATGGACGCGGGATCCCTTCCTGGCCATGCTGGGAGGTGGAAAATCCCGGAGCGAGCCCATGACGGAAGCAGGGAACGCCACTTTCAACCATGACGAGGCGGAGTACCTCCTGGAGGCTCCCCTGGCCTGCCCCCAGTGCAAGCGGGAGATCTCCTGCGTGCGCGTCATCCGCCTCCTGCGGGTGAAGGTCAACTTCGTCTCGACGCTGCCCCGCCGGGGCCACGTGCTCGTGTGCCCCGAGTGCAAGGGCATCATCTCCGCGGACCTGGGGGGGATGGCCTGAGGCCTCAGGCCAGGGAGTGCAGCCCGATCATGTTGCCGTCGGGGTCCACCGCCAGGGCGATGAAGCCGAACTCCCCGATGGAGAACTTGGGCTTGAAGATCTTCCCGCCGTGGGCCTCCACCCGGGCGGCCTCCACGGCCACGTCCTCGCAGCTGAAGTACACGAGGGTGCCCCCGCCGCCGGAGGGGACCCCGTCCATGCGGCAGATGGCGCCGCTGGTGCCGGGGGCGGCCATGTCGGAGGGGAAGGTGAAGTAGTCCGGCATGCCGCCGGGAAGGGGTTCCAGCTTCACGCCCAGGACGCCCTCGTAGAAGGCCCTGGCGCGTTCCATGTCCTGCACGTAGATCTCGAACCAGCAGATGGGGTTCTGGGCCATGGGGCCTCCGGGAGGTTGCAGTCTGTTTGGATGCCCGGACGGGCCCCCGCGTTCACGGCTTTTTCAGGATCCCGTCCGCCGGGTGCGGAGCGGGGAGGCCAGGAGGGCGAAGGAGGCGTTCACGAGGAACACCCAGCCGGCGAAGGCCCCGTTGGCGAAGTCCAGCACGGGCATGCCCGCGAGGCTGACGCCGAAGCCCGCGGCGCTGATGGCGTAGGCGGCCCAGCTCTCCGTGCCGGGGTGGCGCCAGACCTTGAGGGCGGTGGGGACGGCGGCCAGCGCGTCGGCGAGGAGGGAGAACAGGATGGCCAGGTTGGGGTTCCGCGTGAAGGCCCACAGGATGATGCCCAGGAGTGCCGCTCCCATCAGGGCGTAGTCCCGGGGCTCCGTCCGCCACTCGGCCCGGGGGTTGAGGAAGGAGGCCCCGAAGACGAGGAGCGGCGTGAACCCGGCGGCGAAGGTGGTCCAGGAGGCGGCCTGGATGCCCTGGGCCCGCTGGGCCGCGAAGGCGATCATGGGGAAGAGGCCCCACAGCAGCCAGGTGACGCGGTTGGGACGGGCCCTGCCGGCCAGGGTCTCCACGAGGTAGTAGACCCCTCCCAGGGCGCCGACGGCGGCCCCGGCCTGGGTGAAGAAGGCGGGCAGCATGATGGGGGACCCCGTTTCAGTCGACGACGAAAAGCACGGCGCGGTCCGCCTTGGCCGCGGCCTTGTAGAACGCCACCAGCTGCACGTAGTACTCCAGCAGGTAGTCCAGGGCCTCCTTGCCCTCCCGCACCCAGACGTCCGGATAGATCTTCTCCCGGTCCATGGCCTTGGCATCGAACCGCGCCGTCAGCTTCGCGGGCGTCTCCGCCTCCAGGAGGCCCGCCAGGAGCCGGACCTCCCCCACGCTGAAGAACCGCGCGGGTCCGTAGCCCTGGTCCCCGCCCAGGGGCGTCCCCCCCAGGATGACCTGCCCGGCGCCCTTTCCCGGGGTCCAGGCCGTGCCGGCCAGGAGGTAGTGGATGCCGTGCCAGGCCTTGTCCAGGTCCAGGGCGCCGGGGCGGTCGGATTCCAGGATGCGGTCCACCCGGGAGGGATCCTTGCGGGCCTCCGCCAGTTCCTGGGCGTCGAGGGCCACGAGGGTCATGCGCATGCCGGCCCGGGCCGGCCGCGGGGCGGCGAGGAGGGCCGGGAGGATCAGGAGGGGGGCGATGCGGCTCACGAAACGCTCCAGCAGGTCCAGTCCGGCCTCGCGGACGCGATCCGCCCGCGGGCCTCGTCCCGGGCCTCCGGCGAGGGGAACCTCGCCGCCCAGCAGCTTCCGGAGCCGCAGAGGAGGGGATCGCCGCCGGCGTCCCGGAGGGCCTCCTTCACCTCGGCCAGGGGGGGGCAGGCGAAGATGGCGGCGCCGGTGAGATCGTTGCGCCAGGGCGGGGGGGCGCCTTCCGCGAGGCTGGGGCAGGGGGCGGGGAAGGGATAGCCCACCTGGGGGATGGACTTGTAGACGCTGGGGGTGGCCACGTGGAGGCCCGGGTGCACGAGGAGGATGGGCTCCAGGGGCACGGGGCGCAGGGGGTAGACGCGCTCGCCCCGGCCCAGGCCCAGGACGGTGCCGCCCAGGAGGAAGAGGGGGACGTCGCTGCCCAGGCCCGCGGCGAGGCGCAGGAGGACGCCGTCGTCCAGGTCCAGGGCGAAGAGGTCCCGCCCCAGGCGCAGGGTCTCGGCGGCGTCGCTGGAGCCGCCCCCCAGGCCCCCGCCGGCGGGGATGCGCTTGGTGAGCCTCAGGCGGGCCGGGAGCTCACGCCCAGCCTCGCGTTCCAGGGCCCGCCAGGCCTTCACCACCAGGTTGCCCTCGTCGGCCCTGAGCCCTTCGGCCGCGGGGCCGTCCAGCTCCAGGGAGAAGGCAGCCGCGGCGTCCCCCTCCAGGTCGTCCCGCAGGCCCTCCACGCCCTCCAGGACGGTGGTGACCAGTTCCAGCTCGTGGAAACCGTCCGGGAAGCGCCCCAGGACGGCCAGGAAGCGGTTCAGCTTGGCCCAGGCGGAGCGGCGGATCACAGGCCGTCGTCCAGCTCGAACTCGGGGTCGGGCATGCTCAGGATCCAGGGCCCGTCCTTGGTGACGGCCACCGCGTGCTCGAACTGGGCCGAAAGGCTCCCGTCGGCGGTGCGCACCGTCCAGCCGTCGGGCTCCACCAGGCAGCGGTGGCTCCCCACGTTGAAGATGGGCTCGATGGTGATGGTCATGCCCACCTCCATGCGGAAGCCCGTGCCGGGGCGCACGTCGGCGTAGACCACCTGGGGGTCCTCGTGCAGCTCGCGGCCGATGCCGTGGCCGATGTACTCCCGCACGATGCTGTAGCCCAGGCCCTCGCCGAAGGTCTGCACGGCGGTGGCCATGTCCCCCAGGCGGAAGCCGGCGCGGCAGAACTCGATGCCCTTGTACATGGCCAGCTGGTTGGCCTGGAGGAGGCGCCGGGCCTGGTCGGAGATGGTGCCCACCCCCACGGAAAGGCAGGTGTCGCCGTGGAAGCCGTCCAGCTTGGCGCCGCAGTCGATGGCGATGATATCGCCGTCCCTCAGCACGTAGCTGGTGGGGATGCCGTGCACCACCTGGTCGTTGACGCTCGTGCAGAGGGTGGCGGGGAAGCCGTGGTAGCCCTTGAAGTTGGGGACGCCCCCGTTCTTCCGGATGTACGTCTCGGCCAGCTTGTCCAGTTCCAGGAGGCTGACGCCAGGCTTGGCCGCACGTGCGGCTACCCGGAGGGCATTGGCCGCCAAACGGCCGGCTTCCCGCAGCTTGTCCATCTCCCTGCGGCTCTTGTATCGGATCTGTTCACGGATGGGCAAGCTCGCCTCCAGGACACAGTTTAGCCGAAGGCGATAGAATCGCTGGAGCAGGGAGCATTCCATGATTCGTCGATCGTTCGTTTGTGCTGCCGTCCTGGCCCTCGCGGCCTGCGGGCCCCATATCCCCCCCAGGCCCGCCGGCGTTCCGGCGGACACCTTCTGGGCCGGGGATTCCAAGGGCGGCGTTTTCGTGGCCATCGGCGTGCCCGACCATGAGGGCTGGCAGGTGAAGCTCTACGACGACCGGTCCGGCGCCGTCGTGGGCCAGGGCCTGTACGTCATCCACCGGGGGATCGCCCGGCCTTCCTTCAAGCAGGAGGACTTCGCCGGCTGGGACGGCAAGGCCGTGCTCCTCACGGGAGGGGGCGTGCTGGAGCCCAAGGTCCGCTAGCTGATGCCGTACACGCGCGAGGAACTGGACTGGATCGAGGCCGAATGGGCCTTTCACCTGCACGGCCGGCAAGCCTTCATGAGCCGGGAGGACTTCCTGACCCTGCGGGGCTGGGAGGGGGAGGGCGTGGCCCCCGAGGCCATCGTGGCCGCCATGGAGACCTACTTCGAGCGCCGGGCCAAGCGGGACAAGCCGCGCACCTTCGTGTCCCTCCACCACCTGGGCAAGGACGTGGCCAAGGCCGTGGCCCTGCGCGGCGCCCTGGGCCGGGCCGAGGGCCCCGGCGTGGACATGGCGGGCTGGGACAAGGTGGGCGAGCCCCTGCGCTCCGACCTTCGGGCCCGGGCGGCCTTCGAGGCCTGGCAGCGCTGCCGGGCCGCGGCCCCGGCCCCCGACAGCCCCGGCTTCCTGGACCACTTCGACCAGGAGCGGGCCCTGCTGCGGGAGCTCACGGCATTGGCCGAGGCGGCCCTTGGGGCCCGGGCCGGGGACCTGCGCGCGGGCCTGGAGGCGCGGCTGCGGGAATCCAGGCTGGAAGAGGGGAGCCTGGGCTGGAACCGGGCCTGGGACCATCATTGGGGCCGCCTCGTGCGGGAGACCTGGGGGATCGCGTGACGGACGCCGTGCAGGAACGCTGGCTGGCCGAACTGGAGAAGCCCACGGAGGCCTTCTTCGGGGCCTTCGCGGCCCGGGCCGCGGGGCCCCTGGGGGCCCGGGACGCTTCCAGGGACGCCGTTCGCAACCTGGCGCCCCGGGTGGACTGGGCCGCCTACCTCCCCCACGTGCCCCACGGCCTCCTGGGCCTGGGGGCCGTCTTCCGGCTCCGGCCCCTGCTGGCGGAGCGCAGCTTCCTGCGCATCCTGGCCACCCAGCTCCACGCCTTCGCCCACGAGGGGCGGAGCCCCGAGGGCCAGGGACTGGCGGCCATCGGCGCCGGGTCCGGCCACTGGGGGAACCTGGACATGGCCCTGGCCACCCACCGCCCCGGCATCGCCTGGGGCGAGGCCCTGGGCGTGGCCGATCCGGGCCTGGAGGCCTTCCTGCGCCTGGAGGCCGCCCTGGAGGCCGATATGGCCAACGTGGGCCACAAGGGCGTCATGGCCCGCCACCTGGGCGAACTCCACCTGGCCCTGGAGCGGCCGAAGACCGGCGGCCGCGTCCTCCTGGCCCTGGCGGCCTGGCTAGGCGCCAGTGAACCCGCCGATCGCTTCTGGAACCAGCGCGCGGCCAAGCGTCTTTCCGGGGGCCCGCCCGTGCCCCGCCTTCCGGCCACCCGTCAAGCGGATTGGGAGGCCGGCGTGCGCGAGGTCTGCGACTGCGGGCTGGTGGAGATGCTGGATCGCTTTTGCGGGCGGATCAAGGCCGGCGCCGGGACGGGGGATCTCCTGGCCATCCTCGTCCTGGCCGCCGCGGAAAAGCAGCTGGACGCCCGCCGGGACCTGGAGGGCAAGACCAGCTGGAACTTCGTGCACCTGGCCCGGCTCGCCCGCCATGGGGCCGAATGGGCTGAGCTGCCGCCCGAGGCCTGGGCCCAGGCCGCGGCCCTGGTGAACCTCTTCCCCACGGACGAGCCCGAGGAACGCCCCAGGGCCCGGGCTCCCCGCCTTCCAGGGGTGGATCCGGCAGCCGGGCTCCTGGACGCCATCCTGGACGCGGAGCCCCTGGAGGCCCTGTACCACGCCGAGGCCCTCCTGGCCGGGGGCGGCGAGGACGAGGCGCTCCGCATCCTGGCCGAGGCCGCCTCCACCAACGATCCGGCCTTCAATCACAGCCACCCCCTCCTGGCGGTGGCCGCGGCCGCGGACCTGGTCCCGCGCCTGCCCGAGGTTCCCCGGCGCGCCCTGCTGGGGGCCCTGGCCAAGAGCCTTGCGAACAGCCAAGGGAGCACGGACCTGGGCCGCAAGGCCGAGCAGGCCCTCCCCTGAGGCGTTGAGGGTCGATTTTATTAAACTATTTATCCCATCGTCCGGCCTGACCCCGGCGCCGGGGGAGGGAACCGGAGGGCTGATGCCGCTCGCGCTTTTGGCAGGCCTGGCCTGGGGCGTCCCGGAAACGCCAGGGACTCCGGGGACCCCGGCCCGGGACCCCTCCTCGAGGCCTGGGGACGGTATGCCCCCTCCAGGCCAAGGACGATCCGCGGATCTTCACCATGATGCACCCCCACCCCACCTGGGGCGTGGGCGGCGGGCCAGGCCCTCGTCCGCCCGGGCGCGCCCCGGCAGCAGCACGACTGGATGGACTGAGCCCCCTCAGTCGGACCAGACGTGGGAAGCCTTCCAGAGCATGGTGCGGAACCGGATCACGGGGCCCTTCGCGCCACCGGGCCCGGGGAGGGCCCGGCCCAGGTCCAGCCGGATGTCCTGGTCGGGCAGGGGGACCGGGCCGAGGAAGTGCAGGATGACCGTCGTGCGGGACCCCCTGGCCAGCGTCGAAGCCTGGGCCGTGTAGCGCGTCACGTAGGGCCAGGGCCGCCCCGCGGCGGAGCTGTCCCGCACTTCGGCGAGGACGGGGCGCTCCCTTTCGCCGTCCACCTGGAGGACGGCCTCCAGGGGATCCAGGGTGAATCCCTCCCCCGCGGGGGCGAGGGCCAGACGCAGGAGGTAGCGGCCCCGCCGGGGCCGGTTCAGGGCGGCGGCCTCATGGGCCGACGTGTAGTGCCGGTTCCAGAGGTCCACGTCCAGTTCCATCCCCGGGATGGAGACGCGGGTCCGGTCGATGCTCCCTTCCAGGGACGGGGGCGGCGCGCCTTCCGCGTAGGGCAGGCTCGCGAGGCCGGTGACCACGTGGGTGCAGCCCAGGCCCGCGGCCAGGAGCCACGCCGCCAGGGCCGTCCTCACGGCCTCACTCCCCCAGGAAGAGGGGGGTGTCCTGGTTGATGGCCTCCATGGCGGCCCAGATCAGGCTGACGTCGTTGGCCATGATGAGCAGGTCGCGCTTGATGCCCGCCAGGTCCATGACGTGGTGGGGCAGCACGGCGTCCTTGTGGAAGCCCAGCTTCTCGAAGGTCTTGCGGGCCCCCAGCTGGTTCTCCACCACCTGCACGATGATCTTCTCGATGCCCAGGTCGGTGGCGAGCTTGACCAGGGTCGAGGCCAGGACGGTGCCCAGGCCCTTGCGGCGCAGGTCCCGGTGGCAGGCGATGCGGAGCTCGCCCACGTGGCGGGTCCAGCCGGCGAAGGTGCGGTACAGGGTGCCCTCGCCCACGATGTGGCCGTCCTTCACGGCCACGAGGCTGATGACCTCGCCCGTGCCCAGGCGCTGCATGAAGCGCACCGCCCATTCCGGGGTGGTCACGTCGTCCTTCAGGACGAGGCGCTCCTCCTCGGGCAGGTTGCGGTAGAAGGCCTGGAGGTCGGCCATGTCGCCGGGCTTCAGGGGCTGGAGGGTGACGACCGTGCCGTCCCGCAGGGAAAGGTTCCGGGGGAAGGATTCGGGGCCCATGCTCAGGCCTCCTTCGAAGCCGCCTGTTCGCGGCCGTACTCGTAGCCCTTGCGCAGGGCCTTGAGGTTCAGGTCCTCGGTGCCGCGGGGCACGCTGTCCAGGACGGCCTTCTCCACGGCCTCGAAGGGCACCAGGCCCGTCACGCCGGCGAAGAAGCCCACCATGACGATGTTCAGCACCAGGCGCCGGCCCAGCTCCTCCGCGAAACGGGTGGCGGGCACGCCCATGGCCACGGCGCCCTCGGGGAGGCCGGGGCCCGGCTTCACGAGCTCGGATTCAAAGAGGACCATGCCGCCCGGCTTGAGCTTGGGGACGAACTGGTTGTAGGCGTCCTGGCTCATGATCACGAGCAGGTCGGGGTTCTTCACGTAGGGGTAGCCGATCACGTCGTCGGAGACCGTCACCTGGGCGCTGCAGGCGGAGCCGCGCGCCTCCGGGCCGAAGGCCTGGATGAGGGTGGCGTGCTTGCCGCCGTGGATGGCGGCGGCCTTGCCGATGATGGAGCCGCAGAGGATGACGCCCTGGCCGCCCAGGCCGCCGACGCGGATTTCAGTCTTGGCCATGGATCAGCCTCCGTAGGTCTGGTACTTGTCGCCCAGGACCTTGCCGAAATGTTCGTTCATGGAGTCCAGCCAGGTGGGGCGGTCGCGGTCCACGAACTTGCCCACGGTGATGTCGCCCTGGTAGGTGAGGCCCACGTCCTTGGTCTCGGCGCCGTTCTTGATGATGGACTTCTCCTTGTAGTACTTCACCTGGTCCACGCCGTCGCCCAGGCGGTTGCGCCGGGAGTAGAGGGTGGGGCAGGGGGCCATGACCTCGATGAAGACGAAGCCCTTCTTGTGCAGACCCTCCTTCATGGCCTTGGCCAGCTGGCGCACGTGGTAGACCGTCCACCGGGCCACGTACACCGCGCCGCAGGCGTCGGCGAGGAAGGGCAGGTTGAAGCCGTTCTCGAAGTTGCCCAGGGGCATGGTGGTCTGGGTGGGGCCCAGGGGCGTGGTGGGGGCCACCTGGCCGCCGGTCATGCCGTAGGTGAAGTTGTTCACGCACACGACCATGAGGTCCATGTTGCGCCGGGCGGCGTGCATGAAGTGGTTGCCGCCGATGGCCGTGAGATCGCCGTCGCCGGAGTAGACGACCACCTTCAGTTTGGGGTTGGCCAGCTTGAGGCCCGTGGCGAAGGGGATGGCCCGGCCGTGGGTGGTGTGGAAGCTGTCCAGGTTCAGGTAGCCCGCGGTGCGGCCGGTGCAGCCGATGCCGCTGACGATGGCGATCTGGTCCAGGTCCATGCCGGAATCGGCCAGGGCCCGGCAGAAGCTGTTGACGGAGGTGCCGATGCCGCAGCCGGGGCACCAGATGTGGGGGATGCGGTCCTTGCGCAGGAAGGGCAGGACCGGGTTGTCCATCCCGAATTCGAGCTCCTCGGAGGAGGGGTCCATCAGCAGGCTCATCGGGAGGCCTCCATGATCGCGGAAAGGATGGTCTCGACGTCGTGGACGGAACCGCCGGGGTGGGTCACGGGGACGACCTTGGCCGCGCCGGCCACGGCCCGCTCCACCTCCTGGACCATCTGGCCCATGTTCATCTCGGGCACCACGAACACCTTGGCGGTCTTCGCGAGCTCCTGCATGCGCTTCGCGGGGAAGGGCCAGGCGATGACGAGGCGGGCTCCGCCCACCTTCACGCCCTTGGCCCGGGCCTGCTCGATGGCGGCGGACGCGACCCGGCTGGTGATGCCGTACGAGACGACGACGACGTCGGCGCCCTCGGTCTGGTCCTCGCGGATATCCACGAGCTTGTCGGCGTTCCCGGTGATCTTCCCGATGAGGCGGCCCAGCAGCTTCTCCTGGCTGGGCACGCTCATGTCGGGGTACCCCTTCTCGTTGTGGGTGAGGCCCGTCACGTGGATGCGGTGGCCCTCGCCGGCCTTGGTCATCTCGGGGACCATGTCCTCGGGCGTGGTGGCGTAGACCTTGTACTCGCCGGGGCGCTTCGTGGTCCACTTGCGGTCCACGACCTCGATGTCCTCGGCCTTGGGGATGTCCACGCGCTCGGTCATGTGGCCCACGACCTCGTCCATCATCAGGAAGACCGGCACGCGCCAGGTCTCGGCCATGTTGAAGGCGCGCACCGTGAGGTCGAAGCACTCCTGGGGGCTGTTGGGGCAGAGGGCGATGATCTGGAAGTCGCCGTGGGAGCCCCACTTCACCTGCATCATGTCGTGCTGGGCGGGACCGGTCGGGATGCCGGTGGAGGGGCCGCAGCGCTGCACGTCGATCCACACGCAGGGGGTCTCGGTGATGAACGCGTAGCCCAGGTGCTCCATCATCAGCGAGAGGCCGGGGCCGCTGGTGACGTTCATGACCTTCTTGCCGCCCCAGACGGCGCCCTGGATGGCGATGGACGCCGCGAGCTCGTCCTCCATCTGGATGAAGACGCCGCCCACCTTGGGGATGCGGGCCGCGAAGCGCTCCACGATCTCGGTGGAGGGGGTGATGGGATAGCCGGCCACGAAGCGGCAGCCGGCGGCGAGGGCGCCTTCGCAGGCGGCGTGGTCGCCGTCGATGAAGTGGACGCCCGTCAGGACTCCTTTGGGATCAGCGTGCAAGGTCTGCCTCCGCGCATGCATGTCGTTTCATTCGGTAACGTTCGCCTTCTTCGCGTCGATGTCCTTCCACCGGGCCCCGTAGATGGCGAAGTCGGGGCAGTACAGGCCGCAGTTGTCGCAGCCCGTGCAGTCCTCGGCCCGCTCGAGCACGGGGAAGTGGTAGCCCTTGGCGTTGAATTCCCTGGAGAACTCGAGGGCGTGGGTGGGGCAGAAGTCGATGCAGTAGGAGCAGCCTTTGCAGACCTCCCGCTTGACCCAGACGGTACCCCGCCCCTTGCGTTCCTGTCCGTCGCTCATGGTCGTGACCCCCGGATTGTGGATGTGCTGATCGTAAACTATGCCCCCCCGCATCCACCGCGACAAGAGTCACAAACGGGGGACGGAAGCGCCGCAAGCCCGCCCCTGGCCGTTTCGCGAAATTCTTCCGGAATGCGGCGTCCGATCTTCCCCATCGTCTCGATGACCTGGTCCGCGTCGAACGCGCTCTCCACGCCGGCCAGGGCCAGCTCGGCCGCGGCCACGGCGTTGGCTGCGCCCATGGTGTTGCGGTAGACGCAGGGGACCTCCACGAGGCCCTTCACGGGGTCGCACACGAGGCCGAGGACGTTGGCGAGGGCGAAGGCCACCGCGTGGTCCACCTGGACGGGGCTGCCGCCCAGCAGCTCCACGAGTCCGCCCGCGGCCATGGCGGAAGCGGAGCCCACCTCGGCCTGGCATCCGCCTTCGGCCCCGGAAAGCGAGGCCAGGCGCTCGATGACGAGGCCGATGCCTCCGGCGGTGAAGAAGGCGCGCACGAGGTCGTCCTCGTCACGGCCGCGCTCGTCGGCGACGGTGAAGAGGGCCGCGGGCAGCACGCCGCAGGCCCCGGCGGTGGGGGCGGCCACGATGCGGCCCATGCACGCGTTCACCTCCGCGACGGCCAGCGCCGTGGCCACGAGGCGGGAGAAGGCGGGGCCCAGGAGGGCGTTGCCGCCGTCCATCCAGGCGGCCATGCGATGGGCCCCGCCCCGGATGAGGCCGCTGCGGCTCATCTGGGGATTGCCCAGGCCGCGGGCGGCGGACTGGCGCATGACGCGGATGCGCTCACGCATGACCCGTTCCAGGTCCTGGGGACCGCGCCCGCTGTGGGCGGCCTCCTCCTCCAGGAATACGGCGGAGAGGGGAACGCCCCGCTCGAGGGCGGCGGCGCGGTAGGCGGCGAGGGTCCCTGGGTTCTGGCCCATGTCAGCCTCCGAAGCCCAGGCGGGGCACGAAGCGGATCTGCTCCATGTTGGGAAGGTGGCGCAGGGCGTTGATCACGCCCGCGCCGGGGGTGTGGTCCAGCTCCACCGTCATGAGGGCCTGGCCGCCCCGGGAATCCCGGTGGGCCTTGATGGTGGCGATGTTCATGCCGGCGTTGCTGAGGATGGTGGTGACCATGGCCAGGACGCCGGGGCGGTCCGGGTACGACAGGAGTAGGGTGGGGTAGACCCCTTCCAGGTCCACCTCGAAGCCGTCCAGGCTCCAGACCCGGATGCGTCCCCCGCCCACGGAGGAGGCGCACAGGTCCAGCGCGGCCTCCTCGCCCCGGAGGCGCAGGCGCACGGAATTGGGGTGCACCTCGCCCAGGTCCGCCTCCTCGAAGGCGAAGGCCAGGCCCCGCTCCCGGGCGATCTCCTCGGCGGCGGGGATGCCCTCGTCGTCCGGGTCCATGCCCAGGAGGCCGGCCAAAAGGGCGAGCGGTGTCCCGTGGCCCTCCCCCGTGGCCGCGAAGGAGCCGTGGAGGCCGATATCAGCCTTGCCCGGTTCTTCGCCCAATAGGAGGCGGCCGAACTGCCCGATGCGCACGGCGCCGGCCGTGTGGGAACTGCTGGGCCCCACCATGACGGGACCGATGATATCGAAGATGCCCACGGAGGTCCTCTCCCCTGGTTATGGCTACCCCTTGAAGGTACCAGACGATCCCCCGGGCCTGGGGGGCGGAAACGTGATCGAAGTCCAGGCCGGGGTGGGGCTGGGGGGATCCTTGAATGGGCTATTCCCTTCAGGGCCCTTCGGCCTCGACCGGTTCGGCGCCCGCAACCTCCCCCGGGGGCGCGGGCCGGAGGAGAAGGGCTCCCGAGCCCCCTCCCTCAGCGCACCCCCGCGCTCCGGAGGGCCCCCGGCCCCGGGTCGCCCCCGTAGCCCACGTGCTCCAGGAAGAGGCCCGCGGCCGGGGCCGCCAGGGCCCCCC
>DATGXY010000300.1:0-6658 GCA_035298525.1 Holophaga sp. | reverse complement strand
CGGGGGCCGGACCTCCCTCACCGCCACGGCCAGCCTCCTCAACGCCTTCGACGAGAAGGGCGTCTACAACTTCCTCTCCACCTTCGGGGGCACCCACGTCATCCCGCCCCGGACCTTCGCCCTGGGCCTCAAGCTCAAGTTCTAGGAGCCTCCAGGGCCCGGGTCAGCACGGCCTCGAACTGGGCGCGGTTGTAAGGCTTGGGCAGGAATCCCGCCAGGCCCCCGTCGTCGAAGTCGCTGACGGCGAAGGGTTCGCTGTAGCCGCTGGTGAGGATGATGGGCACGGCCGGCTCCAGCTCCTTCATGGCCCTGAACGTCTCCCGGCCGTCCATGCGGGGCATCGTCAGGTCCATGAGCACGAGGCTCACCTCGTGGCGGTGCCGGGCGAAGAGGTCCAGGCCCTCGGCGCCGTCTGCGGCCTCCAGCACCCGCATGCCCATGGCCCCCGCCAGGGCCACGGCCACGGCCCGCGCCGGGGCCTCGTCCTCGACCACCAGCAGCATGCCCTGGGCCCGGGCGTCGCCGCCCTCGGGCACCTCCGGCTCCGCGCCCCCCTCGGCCGCCCTGGGCATGAAGATCTTCATGGAGGTGCCGTGGCCCACCTCGCTGTAGACCTTGATGCTCCCCCCATGGGTGCGCAGGATGCCCATGAGGGCGGAGAGGCCCAGCCCCCGGCCCGTGAACTTGGTCGTGAAGAAGGGGTCGAAGATCCGCTGCACCGTCTCGCGGCTCATGCCGCAGCCCGTGTCGGAGATCTCCAGCACCACGTAGCGGCCCGGGGGGATGGGGATGGCGGGTACCAGGGTCTTCAGGTAGGTGGCGTCCAGCACCTGCTCCCCCGTGCGGACCGTGATGGAGCCTCCCCCTTCGGGTGACAGGGCCTCCGAGGCGTTGGTCACCAGGTTCATGACGATCTGCTGCATCTGGGCCGGGTCCCCCATGATGTCCGGGAGCCCCTGGGCCAGGTCCATGCGCACGATGGCCTTCTTGGAGATGGACACCCCCAGCAGTTCCGTCATCTCCCGCACCAGGACGTTGAGGTTCACCCGGGTGACGGCCACATGGCCCTTGCCCGCGTAGGCCAGGAGCTGGCGGGTCAGGTCCGCGGCGCGCACCGAGGCCCGCTCGATCTGCTCCAGGTAGGCCGACGCCGGGCTGCCCTCGCCCACGGACATGGCCGCGAGGCTGCAGTTGCCCAGTATCGTCGTCAGCAGGTTGTTGAAGTCGTGGGCGATGCCCCCGGCCAGGACGCCCAGGCTCTCCAGCTTCTGGCTCTGGCGGATGGCCTCCTCCCCCTCCTTGCGCTGGGTGATGTCGGCCCGGATGGCCACGTACTGGTAAGGCTCGCCCCGGGCGTCCAGGTAGGGGACGATCGTGGTGTCCACCCAGTAGAACGTGCCGTCCTTGGCCTTGTTGCGGATCTCCCCCTTCCATACCCGGCCCGCCCTGATGGTGCTCCACAGGTCGGCGAAGAAGGCCTTGGGGTGGTGGCCGCTGTTGATGATGCGGTGGTCCTTCCCCAGCAGCTCCTCCCGGGGGTACTTGGAGATGGCGCAGAACTTGTCGTTGACGTAGGTGATGCGGCCCCGGGCGTCGGTGACGGCCACGATGGCATGCTCATCCAGTGCGTTCTTGAATACGGCCAGTTCCCGCACGGCCGTGGCCGCCGACTCCTCAGCCTCGCCCCGGTCCACGAAGGGCCGCGCCATGCCGTACGTGAGGTGGCCCCCGTGGCTCCTGGCCGCGCGCCACACGAGGAGCACCCTGCGCCCGCCGGGCCCCAGGAAGCGGCTCCGGAGGGTGGCGTCCGCCCCCTCCACGGAGGCCCGTTCCAGGAAGCGGCGCGCCGCGGGCCGGTCCCCGGGGTCCACCAGGTCCAGGAAGGCCTGGCCCAGCAGTTCCCGGGGCGCGCGGCCCCACAGATCCAGGCTGCCCGTGCCCACGGACTGGAAGGTCAGGTCCGGGCCCAGGGAGAAGAAGGTCTCCCGCTCCTGGGCCATGATCCAGTCGAACAGGGATCCCGCGGCGCCCTCTCGGTTCCGGGGTTCCCGGGGGGTTCCTTCTCGCTGGGCCATGGAAGCCCTCCTGTTGCTTCCATGATACTGAGTCTCGCTATCCCGGGCAAACGGGAGACGGGGCCCTCAGGCCTTGACCCGTTCGCCCAGGGCCTCCAGCAGATCCCAGACCTCGTGGCAGGCCTCGCAGGTGGTGACGGGCTCCCCGCAGGGGAACCCCTCGGCGCCCATGCCCTGGCACCGGGGATTCCGGACGAAGAAGAGGAGTTCCTCCATGACGCCGTGGACCTTCGCCTTCAGCCCGCTCTCGGGGAGTTCCCGGAGGGCCTGGACGAGCCGCCATTCGGCCTCGCTCAGTTCGACGCGCACCGGGTTCTGGGACATGGGGACCTCCACGGTTTGGGACCAGTATAGGCGGAGGGCCCGCCCGGGAGGCCCCCGACGGCGAACTTGTGACCGGGGGCGGACTGTGATGGGGTGGAGGGGGAGGCGCCATGCGAGCTGTCATTCAGAGGGTCAAGCGTGCCCGGGTCCAAGCTGGCGACCAATCCGCCGAGATCGGCCCGGGGCTCCTGGTGCTGGCCGCCCTGGAAAAGGACGACACCCCGGACACCTGCCGCTGGGCGGCCGCCAAGATCGCGTCCCTGAGGATCTTCGACGACGGGCAGGGCCACATGAACCTTTCCCTCCAGGACACGGGCGGCGAGATCCTCGCCGTCTCCCAGTTCACCCTGGCCGGAAGCCTGCAGCGGGGGCGCCGCCCCTCCTTCGACGCCGCCATGGCCCCCGGCCCAGCCCGGGAGCTCTTCGAGACCTTCCTGGGCTTCCTGGAGGCGGAACACCCCCGGGTGCGCCGAGGCTTCTTCCGGGAGCACATGGAGGTGGAACTGGTGAATGACGGCCCCGTCACCTTCGTGCTGGAGCGCTGAGGGCCGCCCTCACTTCTTCGGCCCGCCCACGAGCACCGCCATGAAGCGGGCCTTGGCCTGGGCCGCGGTGGTCCCCGGCCGGAGGCGCAGCACGGCCGTGACCAGATCGTTGCCCCCCACGGCCCATCCGCGGGTGGTGCCGTCGGCCTCCTTCACCTCCACCGCGTCGAACCACCACGCGTGTTCCTTGAAGGTCTGGTCCAGGAAGCTGAGGAAGAGGCGCCGGTAGAGGCGCAGGGCCTCCTCCTGGGCCGGGTCCGCGAGCCAGCGCGCCAGGGCGTCGGGGCTCGTGCGCAGGCGGTCCCCTTCCCCGAACCAGGTGGCGTCCAGCGCGGGCAGTGCCTCCCCGGGCGGCACCCGCCTGCCCACGAAGGGCTCGAAGACCTCCAGCAGCCGGGTCCGGGCCGCCCCGTCCCCGTAGATCTGCTTCCACTGGGCCGCGGACACGTTGGCCCAGGCCATCAGGGCCAGGCTGCAGCCGGACTGGACGGCCCTGGCCAGGTCCACCCGTCCGTGGCCCTTGGGCGCGATGCAGCGGTAGGGCCCCGCGGCGCCGGTGCACTTGAAACTGGAGACGGCGCTGGCCCAGGCGTCGCCCTCCAGGCGCACCCACACCAGGTGCGCGAGGGGGCCCATGGGGCCGGGGGCCAGGGCCTCCCCGAAGCTCTGCACGTCCCGCTCGCCCGTGATGGAAAGCCCCTCCCCCGGCTCCAGCGCGGGCCGCGCAGGACTCTGCGCCAGCGCGAGCGCCGGGGCCAGGATGGCTGAAAGCAAGGCGGAGCGCAGGTTTCCCATTCCGACCTCCCCCCGCCAGTATAATGGAACCCATGAACGGCACACGCGTACTCGTGAACCTCAAGGGGGCCGTGACCCCCGATCCCGCCCGGCCCTGGGCCGTGGACTTCCTGGAGGACGCGGCCATCGCGTGCGAAGGGGGGCGGGTCGCGTGGCTCGGCCCCCGCCGCGACCTCCCAGCCGCCTGGGAAGGCGCGCCCAGGGTGGACGGCGGAGGCGCCTGGGCCGCCCCCGGCTTCGTGGACCCGCACACCCACCTGCTCTTCGGGGGCGACCGCAGCCGCGAGTTCAACCGGCGGCTCCACGGCGAGACCTACGCCGATATCGCCGCGGGCGGCGGGGGCATCCGCGAGACCGTGCGCGCCACCCGCGGCGCCTCGGTGGAGGAGTTGGTGGCCCTGGGCGAGACCCGCCTGGCCAAGTACCGCGCCAAGGGCGTGGTGCACCTGGAGGCCAAGACGGGCTACGGCCTGGAGCTGGAGGCGGAATCGCGCCTCCTGGCGGCCTACGCGGCCCTGCGCGCCCGGGGCTGGAGCCTGGACGTGACCCTCATGCCCGCCCACGACGTGCCCCCCGAATTCCACGGCCGCGGCGCCGAGTACGCGGAGGTGGTGGCCGGCGAATGGCAGCCCGAGCTCGTTCGCCGGCACCCGGGCGTGGCCGCCTTCTGCGACGTGTTCGTGGAGAAGGGCGTCTTCACCGCCGAAGAAGGCCGGCGCGTGCTGGAATCCGGCAAGGCCCTGGGGCTGCGGCCCCGCATCCACGCGGACGAATTCTGCTCCACGGGGGGCGCCGCGCTGGCGGCGGAGGTGGGCGCGGCCAGCGCCGACCACCTCATGTTCGCCACCGGGGACGGCATCCGCGCCATGGCCGCGGCCGGCGTCGTCCCCACCCTCCTGCCCGCCACCACCCTCTTCCTGGGCATGAAGGACTACGCGCCCGCCCGGGCCATGATCCAAGCCGGCTGCGCGGTGGCCCTGGCGTCCGACTTCAACCCCGGCTCCTGCGCCTGCATCGATCCCCTGCTGGTGCTGCGCCTGGGCTGCCTCCAGATGCGCCTCACCTTCGAGGAGGCCCTGACGGCCATGACCCTCCACGCCGCCCGCAGCCTGGGCCGCCAGGACCTGGGGCACCTCCATCCCGGGGCCCAGGACCGGATCCTTCTCTGGGACGTGAAGCACCCCCTGGACCTGGTCTACTGGATGGGCGAGGCCTACCTCCCCGCCCACGCCTTCGATAACTGAGGCATAAAAATAGGGACCCCGGTCACCCGGGGTCCCGCATGCGGGGGGGCCTGGAAACCTTACTGGCCCCGGCCCTTGAACTCCTCGACGATGTGGTAGATGCGCTCCTTGGCCCGGAGCTTGGCCTTCTTCAGTTCAACTTCCTCAATGGTCTCCTTGGCGGAGAGGCGGATCTTGTTGCGGAGGTAGTTGAGCCTTTCGTCGGCGGCCCGGTGTTCCTCAAGGAGCTTCTTGAACTCGAAGTTCTCCTTCGTCAGGCGATCCTGAATGTCTGGCCGGAGAAAATCCATGAATCCTCCATAAAAAGTGGGATATCAAGCACTTCGTGCTGTCGAGGACCTGATCTTGCCTTAGAGTACTCCCAGCCCTCCCCCCGTCAAGGGATTTGAAACCGATCCCGGACTCCTTTTTCCCCCGTCCCCGGAGCCCCGTTTGCAATGGTTCGAGCGTGATTTCGATCACCCCCTCTACTTCGAAATCTACAAGGACAAGACCCAGGAAGCCGCCGAGGAGGGCCCGGGCCTGGCCTCCCTCCTGGCCCTGCCCCCCGGCAGCCGGATCCTGGACCTGCCCTGCGGCTGGGGACGCCTGAGACCCGCCCTGGAGGCCCGGGGATACCAGGTGCTGGGCGGGGACCTGAGCGCCCTGAACCTCCGCCGGCACCTGGCGGAGCACCCCGGGCCCCTGGTGCGCATGGATCTGCGGGCCCTGCCCTTCCGGGGCGGCTGCGCCAACGGCGTCCTCTGCGCCTACACCAGCTGGGGCTACTTCGCCACGGACCGGGAGAACCAGCTCCAGCTGGACGAATTCGCCCGGGTCCTGCGCCCGGGGGGCACCCTGCTCCTGGACCTGGCCGGCCGGGGCTTCTTCCTCCGGGCCCTGGCCACCCTGGACGGGGACTGGTACGACGTGGAGGGCCTGTACCGGGAGCGGGTGCGCCTTTCCCAGGACGGAAGGCGGTTCCTCACGGACCGCATCATGCGGGGGGAGCGGTTCCAGCACGATATCTGGATCCCCACGGACCAGGAGGTGCGGATGGGCCTGGCCGCCGCGGGGCTCCGGGTGGAGGAGGCCTTCGGCAACTGCCAGGGGGCCCCTTGGAATCCCTGGGCCGAACGCTGGATCTACCGCGCCGTCAAGACATAGTGCGGGCCCCCTTGCGGGGGCCCGGTGGGCCGGTAAGCCGGATTCTGTCGAAGGGACGTCATTCCTCTGGGATGACCATCACTGGCCACCTCAAGCGACCTACCCGCTGGCTCGATCGGGCCGATCCTCACGCCTTGCGACGCTCGCCAGCCTATTTGGTCTTGCTCCGTGGGGGGTTTACCTAGCCCGTCCTGTTGCCAGGAACGTCGGTGGGCTCTTACCCCACCCTTTCACCCTTACCTGTGCCCGAAGGCCATCGGCGGTCTGCTCTCTGTTGCACTGTCCGTCGGGTCGCCCCGCCCAGGTGTTGCCTGGCCCACTGCCCTATGGAGTCCGGACTTTCCTCTGCGGGGGTGCCGCAGCGACGTCCTGGCCCACACCCTATAGCGTACACGGAAACGCCCCCGCGTGAGCGGGGGCGTTTGTGATTTTAACGTCGCGGCGACCTACTTTTCCACCTCTGTCCGAGGAAGTATCATCGGCCCTCTGGAGCTTAACTGCCGTGTTCGGGATGGGAACGGGTGTGACC
>DATGXY010000299.1:0-4236 GCA_035298525.1 Holophaga sp. | reverse complement strand
TGGGGGCCTGGATCCAGGCGCACCGCCCCGCCGCCATCCTCTCCGCCAATGTGATGGGCCAGTTCGGCGTCCTGGCCCAGCGGGCGGTGGAGAAGGCCTTCGGCGGCGCCCTCCCCTGGATGGGGGACGGCGAGGAGGATGTGCTGGACGACGCCATCCGGGCCTGGACGGCCCGGGCCGTGCGGGCGTACCTGGCCCGCCTGGGGGAGGCGGGCGTCCCCCTGTGGCTCCTGCACGACCGGGGGGTGGTCTTCGGCAATCCCCCCCTGGGCCTGGGTCCGGCTGCGGCCTCCTGGCTGGACCAGCTGGTTTCGCCCGTTCCCTTGGAGGTGGACGACCCCCTCTGCGGCGTGGATGTGGCGGAGGCCTTCGCCGGGCGGGTCCTGGCGGGCCCGGACCGGTGGCTCTGGCCCGTGGGCCCGGGCCAGATCCACGTCATGGAGGCCCTCCGGGTGGGCCCGGGATGATAGGTCCATGATTATTTCCTGAAGCTTTCAGGAAGCTTCCAGGGCTGGAGCCCCGTCCGCCCCCGTTCGGCGCTCATTTCCGGACTTGGATCACTTCGGGCCCCTCGGGGCTTCCAATGGTGCATTCCTGCGTCATAATCCAACCTCGGGTCGTTTCCCATGGGGCCATATGGCTGATTTTCGACGTCTTCTTCTGGGCCGCAGACTGGCGAGCGACGAGACCCACGCCACCAAGATCAGCAATCCCATCGCCCTGGCCGTTTTCTCCTCGGACGCGCTCTCGTCCGTGGCTTACGCCACGCAGGAAATCATGGCCAGCCTGTCCACGGCCATCGGTCACGGCGGCGCGGCGGCGGCGGCGGCGGGCGGAGCCGCGGCCTTCATCTTCGGGCTCTCGGTGCCCGTGGCCATGGGCATCACGGCCCTCCTGCTGATCCTGGCCTTCAGCTACCGGCAGACGATCCTGGAGTACCCCGGCGGCGGCGGCGCCTACATCGTCGCCAAGGAGAACCTGGGCGAGACGGCGGCCCAGACGGCCGGAGCCTCCCTCCTCGTGGACTACATCCTGACCGTGGCCGTGTCCGTGTCCTCGGGCATCGCCGCCATCACGGCCGCCGCGCCCGCCCTGCAGGGCCACAACGTGGCCCTGACGCTCCTGGCCATCGCCTTCATCGCCATGGCCAACCTGCGCGGGGTGAAGGAGAGCGGGGCCCTGTTCTCCATCCCCACCTACGGGTTCCTCATCGTCATCCTGGTGATGATCTTCATCGGCGCCGTTCGGTGGATCACGGGCTCGCCCGTGGCCAGCCCCTCCGCGCACCAGGTGCAGGTGGCCGTGGAGCATGCGCCCCATCTGGCCGGGCTCTCCCTGGTCTGGATCTTCATGCGGGCGTACTCGGCGGGCTGCACGGCCTTGACGGGGGTGGAGGCCATCTCCAACGGCGTGACCGCCTTCAAGGAACCCTCGGGCCCCAACGCGGCCAAGACCATGATCGCCATGGTCCTCCTGCTGGGCACCATGTTCCTGGGCATCACGCTGCTGGCCCACCACTACGGGGTGGTCTACCACCACAGCACCGATCCCACGGTGGTGCAGGAGACCCTGCTCTCCAACCTCTCCCGCCAGGTGCTGGGCGTCAACGGCGTGGTGACGGGGGCCGGGAAGGTCTACTACTACGTCATCCAGGGCTTCACCTTCGCCATCCTGGTCGTGGCGGCCAACACCGCCTACGCGGACTTCCCCCGCCTCGCGGCCCTCCAGGCCAAGGACGGCTTCCTGCCCAACCAGTTCGCGAGCATGGGCGACCGGCTCGTGTTCTCCAACGGCATCCTCATCCTCTCCGTGTTCGCGGGCCTGCTGGTGGTGGTCTTCCACGCCAACACGGACGTGCTGCTGCCCCTGTACGCCCTGGGCGTGTTCCTGGGCTTCACCATCAGCCAGACCGGCATGGTCGTGCACTGGCGGCGCAAGAAGGGTCCCCACTGGAAGGTGAAGGCCCTCGTCAACGGCGTCGGCGCCAGCGCCTCCGCCATCGTCATGCTGGACATCGCCATCACCAAGTTCACGGGCGGGGCCTGGATCGTCATCGTCCTGGTGCCGATCCTCGTGACCACCTTCTTCAACATCCACCGCCACTACATCCGGGTGAAGTCCACCCTGGCCGCGAGCCGCACCGACGCCTTCCTCCCGAGCAAGCACCACGCCATCGTCCTCGTCTCCGGCCTCCACGCCGGGGTCGTCCAGGCCCTCTCGTACGCGCGCCTCATCAGCGGCAACCGGGTGGAGGCCCTCACCGTGGACCTGGGCTCCGACGGCTTCCACGAAAGCCCCGCCATCCAGAAGCTGAGGGCCGACTGGGCCTACTACGGCATGGGCGTGCCCCTGCGCAGCGTGCCCAGCCCCTACCGCAAGGTGGTGGAGCCCATCCTGGAGGAGGTCACCCGCTTCCGGCTCGCGGAGCCCGAGGTATGCCTCACCATGATCCTGCCCGAGTACGTGACGCCCAAGTGGTGGCAGCGCATCCTGCACAACCAGATGGCCTTCCGCATCAAGGCCAGCCTGATGCTGCGCCCCGGCGTCATCGTCACCTCCGTGCGCATGCACCTCCCGGATTGATGCAGGACGAGGGGGGACCGCCCGCGGGCTGCGCCCGCTCTTCGTCCCCCCTCGTGCTCCCCCGCACACTCGCCGGGCAAAGCCCGGCTCGCATGCCAGGGACGCGACGAAGGGAAGGGTTGGGGGTGGCGCCCGCGGGCCCTCCCACACACTCGCCGGTCCCTCAGCGCACCCTGTAGAAGGGCATCTGCAGGATCTCGCTTCCGCTGAGCAGCTCCGCCAGGGTGCGGTGGTCCGGCGTGAGCACCATGCAGAGGAAGGACACCGGGAAGGAGGTGGCCGAGAGCAGGTGCAGGAGGGAGAAGGCCATGCGCCGCTCGGGCTGGTCCGCGTCCACCACCAGGTGGAGGAGGGACATCATGGGGGACTGGCCCACCAGCACCAGGGGCACCATGATCCAGGCCCAGGAGAGGGTGATGTGCAGGGGCAGCAGGTAGGCCCACAGTTCGCCGTAAAGGCGGGAGGGCCAGGCGCTGGATGCGATGCAGGCGGCCATCGCGATCACGGCGTTGAGGGCCAGGAGGGCGCACAGTTCGGCCCCCTCCATGCGGACGACAGGCCAGAAGGAATCCACGGTGTCCGCTTCGGCGGAGGCCAGGGCCGGCGCCTCGGACGGGGCCGCCAGGGCGGGGGCCTCCGGCTCCGGGGCGGGCGGGTCGGGGATGGGCATGGGCTCGATGCGGCCCAGGGCCGGCGCGGAGAGGCCCTGGACATCGGCGCCCCCCCGGTGGGGCTGCGTCGGGGACCGGAGGGCGCTGGCCTGGAAGAGGAGGGGCCTGGGCAGGGGCCGGCGGGGAAGGCTGAGACCGCACACCGGGCACTCCAGGGTCAGGGGCGTCACCCGGGCGTGGCAGCTGGGACAGGCGGGTCGGTTCACGGGCTAGCCCAGGAGGGGGATCCAGGCCGCGCGCTGTTCCTTGGGCAGGGCCTGGATCTGTTCGAGGAGGCGGAGCCGCGCGGACCACGCGCGATCCTGGGGGAACATGGCCCGGCCCTGGACGAGCAGTTCGCGGGCCTCTCCGAAGTGGGCGGCGGTGGCCCGGGCCTGGACCAGGGCCAGCCACACGACGCGGGCCCGGGTCTTGAGCTCGGCATCGTCCGGGGCCTGCCTCAGGCGGTTCAGGAGGGTGTCGCGGGCGGTGTCCAGATCGCCTTCCTTGAGGCTCTTGTCCAGGTCCGCGCCCTCGGCGCGGGCGGGCATGGAGGCCATGCGGGCGCGGGCCCGCTCCAGGATCTGGGCGGCGGCGCCATCCCCGGGATCCAGCCGGAGGCATTCCTGGGCCCGGTAGTAGGCCGTGAGGGGATCGTCGGACACGGCGCGCTCGGCCTCGGTGCGGATCTCCGCGGGCTGCTCCGCCAGGACCGGCGGCTGGGACTTGCGGGCGAGGGGCTCGGCGGCGCTGGTGCGGGCGGCCGCCACCGCGTCCCGCAGGGCGGCGTCCCGCTGGTAGGAACGAAGGATCATGAAGCCCACGAGGGCCACCAGGAGGCCGGCCCCGGCCAGGATCAGATTACGGGGGGTGAGCAGCCAACCGGGAACAGGCACATCGCCGGGAAGGCGGGGGGCCTTGGGCCCGCCCCGGGTGACGGGGCGGGAGGTGACCCCGTGGGGCACCACGGGCATGGGCGGGGGCTGGGGCGGCGGGGCCGCCT
>DATGXY010000298.1:0-3852 GCA_035298525.1 Holophaga sp. | reverse complement strand
GGGGGGCGGCAGGTCCTCCACCCCGTCCCCGAAGAGGGCCGGCAGTTCCAGGAGGGGCACCTGGAGATCGAAGGGGGGCAGGGGGTCCGCCTCGGTGACGATGAGATCCGCCCCCGGCAGGTCGCCCAGGACGCCCCGCAGGCAGGCGTAAGTCTGGAAGATCACCGTGCCCCCCAGGGCCCGGGCGCGGGGCAGGTAGCGGGCGAACTGGAGGGTGTCCCCCAGGCCCTGCTCCACCCACACGAGGAGGGTCCGGCCGGGGAAGGGGCTGCCATCCCAGGCGGGTTCCGCGAAGCCCCGCAGGTTATCCAGGCCCCGGGGAACCTCCAGCCGGGCGGGGAAGTCCGCCCAGGCCTCCCGGTACCGGCCTTGGAGCAGACGGATGTAGGCCAGGTTCCACCGGGCGAGGGGGTTGCCGGGGTCCAGGTCCAGGGCCTCGAGGCAGGCGGCCTCCGCCTCCGGGAGGCGGCCCAGGCGCATGAGGGTGAAGCCCAGGTTCAAGCGCACGCTCCCGTTGGCGGGGGCCAGGGCCACGGCGGCCCGGTCCAGGGCCAGGCCCTCCTCCAGGCGTCCGTCGCGAACGAGGAGGCCGGCGAGATTGGCCGTGGCCGCCAGATTGATCGGGTCCAGGACCAGGGCATCCCGGTAATGGGCCTGGGCGGCCCCCGCATCGCCCAGGGCGGCCCGGATGCCCCCCAGGGTCACATGGGCGGCCGGGTTCTCCGGGGCCAGTTCCAGGGCCCGCTGGACGGCCTCCAGGGCCTCCTCCTCCCTTCCCAGGGAATGGAGGACCCCGGCCAGGTTGCACCAGGCGTCCGGGATGCCGGGGTCACGGCTGATCACCCGCTTGTACGCCAGCAGGGCGCCCGCCAGATTTCCCATGCGCTGTTTGGCCAGGGCTTCGGCCAGCCAAGGCAGGACGTCCGGCCGGGGTTCGGGCATGGGGGGCTCCGGGAAGGAGGTCCAGGATACCAGCCGGGGCCGGGGATGGACGGGAAGGCCCCGCCTATTCCGGTTTCCAGCTGCCCATCGCCTTCACCGGGCCCGCGAGCCAGAGTTCGTGCCAGCCCTCGCCCTCCAGATCCGCGGTGACGGTGACGGGGTCGTCCAGGGTCTCCAGGCGCCACTGGGGGATGCCGGTGCGCCGCGCCAGCCAGGCTCCGGCCACGGCGCAGCCCGTGCCGCAGCAGCGGGTCTCCCCTTCCACACCCCGCTCGAAGCTGCGGATGCGGGCCCGGCCCGGAGCCAGCACCTCGAGGGCGTTGACGTTGGTGCCCCCCTCCAGGGCGGGGTGGTGGCGCAGGGGCAGGGCCAGGGCGGGCAGGTCCAGGCCCGGCACCCCGGACCGCTCCAGCACGAGCTGGGGATTGCCGATCCAGGCGAAGGCGTGGGGCCCGCCCGCGGCCTCGGCCACGGCCGGGGGCAGGGGGCGGAAGCCGGTGCCCGGACCCGAGGGCATGCGGATGGCCACCTCCATCCCGGTCCGCCGCAGGCGGATGGCCTCGCCGTTGGAGCGGACCTCCACCTCGCTCCCCTCCGGCGCGCCGGGCACGGCCAGGGCCGCGCGGGTGCCGTTGGAGCAGAAGGTGGCCCCGCCGTCCGCGTCCCAGTGCTCCAGGACCCAGGGTTCGCCGGGCGCCGGCCTTTCCAGGACGAAGAGCCCGTCCAGGCCCAGGCGCGCGCCAACCTCCCGGGCCCACCGCCCGGGCTCGGGCAGGGGGGCCCAGGCGTAGGCGAAGGCGTTGCCCGAGGCCGCGGCCAGGGTGAACATGGGCTACTTGCGTCCGCGCTCGCGGAAGGTGTAGACGGTCTCGCCGGGGCGGGCCAGGCCCTGCTGGCGGGCCAGGGCCTCGTACAGCTCGGGATCCTTGGCGGCCAGCCGCTTCACCTCCAGGCCCAGCTCCAGGTTCGCCCGCTTCATGCGGAGGAGCTGGCGCTGCTGGTCCAGGAGCTCGGCCCGGCGCTTGTGCAGGCTGCCGATGCCGTCGGGACTGAAGAGGAGGATGACCGTGGATCCCACCCCCGACAGGGCCAGCACCGTCCAGAGGGTGCTGGACCTGAGGAGGAGGGAGGTGTTCATGGCGGTACCTAGCGGAGACGGGGAGCCCGGGCTTCGCCCGGGAACCCCGTGGGGGTCGAAGGGGGGACGCAGAGCGACCGCAGGGAGCGGGCGGTCCCCACTTCCATTACAGCAGGGAGCCGAAAGCCTCCGGGCCGGCGTAGCGGGCGGCAGCGCCCAGCTCCCACTCGATCTGGAGGAGGCGGTTGTACTTGGCCACCCGGTCGGAGCGGCAGGGGGCGCCCGTCTTCAGCTGGCCCGCGCCGGTGGCGACGACCAGGTCGGCGATGAAGGTGTCCTCGGTCTCGCCGCTGCGGTGGCTGATGATGGCGCGGTAGCCGGCCTTGTGGGCCATGTCCACGGCCTTCAGGGTCTCGGTCACGGTGCCGATCTGGTTGAGCTTGATCAGGATGGCGTTGGCCACGCCCTCCTTGATGCCCTTGGCCAGGATGGCGGGGTTGGTGACGAAGAGATCGTCGCCCACCAGCTGGATCTGGTTGCCCAGGGCCTTGGTCATCAGGCCCCAGTTCTTCCAGTCGGATTCGTCGAAGCCGTCCTCGATGGTGAGCACGGGGTGGCGCTCCACCAGGCCCTTGTAGTAGTCCACCAGCTTGGGGCCGGTCTTCTTGCCGCCGTCGATGACGTACCCGCCCTCCTTGTAGAACTCGGAGGAAGCGCAGTCCAGGCCCAGGTAGAAGTCCTTGCCGGGCTTGAAGCCGGCCTTCTTGATGGCTTCCGAGATCAGCACGAGGGCCTCCTCGTTGCTGCCCAGGTCGGGGGCGAAGCCGCCCTCGTCGCCCACGCCGGTGGCAAGCTTGCGGGCCTTCAGCACGCCCTTGAGGGCGTGGTAGACCTCGGCGCACCAGCGCACGCACTCGCGGAAGGAGGGAGCCCCCACGGGGAGGACCATGAACTCCTGGATATCCACGTTATTGTCCGCGTGGGCGCCGCCGTTGAGGATGTTCATCATCGGCACGGGCAGGGTGCGCGCCGAGGCGCCGCCCAGGTAGCGGTAGAGGGGCTGCCCGGTGGCGTTGGCCGCCGCGGCGGCCAGGGCCATGGAGGTGCCCAGGAGGGCGTTGGCGCCCAGGTTCGACTTGTTCTCGGTGCCATCCAGGTCCAGCAGCAGCTCGTCCAGCTCGGCCTGCTGGAAGGGATCCATGCCCTGGAGGGCCTCGTTGATCTCGGTGTTGATGGCATGGACGGCGCCGAGGACGCCCTTGCCCAGGTAGCGCTTCTTGTCCCCGTCCCGCTTCTCGAGGGCCTCCCGGGATCCGGTGGAAGCCCCGGACGGGACCATCGCCTGGCCGATGGTCCCATCATTCAGTGTCACCCGGGCCATTACTGTCGGATTTCCTCGACTATCCAGGACTTCGAGGGCGGAAACACGATCGATCAATTTCATGGCTTTATCCGGGTCTGCTGTCTTGCGGGGTTGCTGAGATGCAATTGCTGTTACTGCAATGGCTGGTTAAGAACTACTTCTTGGTGGCCTTCTTGGCGGCCGGCTTCTTGGGGGCGGCCTTCTTGACGGCCGGCTTCTTGGCAACGGCCTTCTTGGGGGCGACCTTCTTCGCGGGGGCGGCCTTCTTGACGACCGGCTTCTTGGCGACGGCCTTCTTGGAGGCGACCTTCTTCGCGGGAGCGGCCTTCTTGACGACCGGCTTCTTGGCGACGGCCTTCTTGGCGGGGGCGGCCTTCTTCGCGGGGGCGGCCTTCTTGGCGACGACCTTCTTCGCGGGGGCGGCCTTCTTGGCGGGGGCGGCCTTCTTCGCGGGAGCGGCCTTCTTGGC
>DATGXY010000297.1:0-4718 GCA_035298525.1 Holophaga sp. | reverse complement strand
GGGGGGCGGCGGCGCCCGCCTCTCCATCTCCGGGCCGGGCACCGTCACCATCCCCGTGCCGTTCGACTACGCCTCCCAGGGCTTCTACCTCCCGCCCTACTCCGGCACCGCCACGATCGCCATCACCCGGGACCCGGGCGTGACCGGGGCGGTGGCCCTCACGGTGAGCGGAGTCCCGGCCACGTGCAAGGCCCAGTTCTCCGCCCCCTCCACCTCGGCGGCCACCTCCGTGCTGTCCATCCAGGCCGGCTATCCCGACCCCACGGACCCCACGTTCACGCGCCAGATCTACCCCAAGGCCGGCACCTACACCCTCACCGTCACCGCCAAGGCCTCGGGGGTCCCCGACGCCACCACGAAGGTCACCCTAAAGCTGGGCGACGAGACGCCGGCCATCGGGCTCAACTTCCTGGACGCCTCCGGCAGTTCCATCGACTCGACGCCCTGCCTCCAGCTGGGCCCGGCCCCGCTCACCAAGTACCTGTTGGCCTACTACGCCAACAGCATGGGGTGGACCGTCTCGGGCCCCGTCTCGGTCACGTTCAACGGGCTTCCCGCGGGGCTCACCGCCACCCTCGACGCCAGGGCCTTCAGCCTGGACGACACCGCCCCCCACACCCTGGTGCTCGCGGCCCAGCCCTCCCTGGCGCCCGGCCTGTACAGCTTCTCCATCACGGCGGCCTTCAACGGGGCCAGCACCACCCTGCCGGTGGTGGTGGACTACTCGCCCCATCCTTTCTACATCCTGCCCGCCTTCAACACCGCGGGGCCCTCCGTGGTCCAGGGCGGCGCCGTGGAATTCCCCCTGTACCTGGGCCGGAACGACACCTTCTTCACCATGGTGGCCGGCGCCGGCGGCGAGACCGGGGTCTACACCGGGGACGTGCTCCTTTCCGCCAGCGGCATGCCCGCCGGCATGACGGTCACCTTCGGGGCCGGGAACGCCCTGGCGGATCCCAAGGGGCTCCAGTCGGCGCCCCTGGTCATCCAGGCCGACGCCTCCGTCGCGCCGGGCACCTACCCCGTCACCCTCCAGGCCACCCGCAGCACCCCCACGGGCACCACCCTGGCCGCCCCCGTCACCCTCCCGGTCACCGTCACCGCCTCCGGCGCCGCGGGGACCACGTGGATCCAGCAGGTGGAGTGGGGCCAGTCGGTGGTCAAGCCGGGCCTGCCCCTGGTGGCGGGCAAGCCCGCCCTCCTGCGCATCCAGTACCTGGCGGACCGGCCCGGCCTCGCCGGGACCTTGACGGCCCGGCTCCAGGACGGGTCCACCCTGGCCCTGCGGGGTCCGGCCCAGGTGCCCACCGCCGCCGTGGAAGGGGACCTGCCCACCGCCGCCGCCGCCTCCGCCTCCACCTACACCTGCCTCCTGCCCGGGAGCTCCGTGACCAGCGGCCTGACCGTGACCCTCCAGGGCGGGGGGACCCCGGCCGTCACCGTCACCCCCCTGGTGCGGACCTCCCTGGACTATCCCCTGGTGGTGGTCCCCGTCATCCACAAGGGCGTCACCCCCAGCCTCCCCGGGGACCCGGCCATCACCCAGGGCCTCCTCGCCGTGTGGCCCTTCTCCTCCGTCACCCTGACCCACCGGGCCCCCTACACCTCCTCCACCGCCATTCCCGAACCCGCCACGAACCCGGCCAACGACCACAGCGGCGACGCCTGGGTCCAGCTGCTCATGGAGGTGGCCAGCCTGCGCATCGTGGACGGCTCCAGCGCCAGCTACTACGGCTTCCTGGCCCCCGGCTACACGTTCAACACCAGCCCCTCCGGATACACCCTGGGCGTCACCGCCGGCGACCTCCTCGCCACCGTCGGCACGGACAAGAGCCTGGACGGCTCCTTCCAGCCCCTGGTGCCGGGCCAGACCGTCGCGGTGGAAACCCTCATGCACGAGACGGGGCACGTGCTCGGCCTCAACCATGTGCCCGCCGCGGGCCTGGCCTCCGCCGACGACGCCACCAACTATCCCTACCTGGACGGACAGGTGGGCACCTGGGGCTACGATGCGTACGCCCAGGCCGCCTACGACCCCGCCACCCACTTCGATCTGATGAGCTATTCCAGCAACCTCCAATGGGTCTCCGACTGGAGCTACCTGGGGGCCATGGGCTGGGTCACGGGCATGAAGAAGGTGGGGACCCGGCTGGGCTCCGCCAGGGCCGCCGGGGACCGCATCCTCGTCGCCGGGGCCGTGAGCCCCTCCGGCGAGGTGACCCTCCGCCCCCTCCTGCGCGCCGTCATCCCCGCCGTCGCCCCCGTCCCCGGGGCCTACGCCCTGGCCCTGCGCTCCTCCGCGGGCACGCGGGAGGTGGGCTTCGCCCCCGTCCAGGTCCCCGGCCTGCCCCAGGGGCACCGGGCCTTCCTCTTCACCGTGGACGCCGACGGGGACCCGGCCTCCGTCGAGGTGTCCCGCGGCGGGCGGAGCCTCGCCCGCCGGGAAGCGGTCCTGGGGCGGGGCATGCGCGCCGCGGCGCTGGACCGGGACGCCGCCACCGGCGCCCTGGAGGTGCGGGAGGCCTCCGGCAGGCTCCACCTGGTCTGGAACGCCTCCGTGCATCCATACGTGGACGTGGTCCACGAGGGGGAGGCGGGGTCCACCACCCTGGCCCTCCACCTCACGGGGGGCACCGCCGACCTCCCCCTGGAGGGGCTGCCCCCCGGCGGCCGGATCCGGGTCCGCTACTCCGACGGCCTGGCGTCCATCGCCCGGGACCACGACCGGGACGGACGGGACCGCTCCCGCTGACCTTCCGGGGGCTTGTGCCGCCGCCCCGCACCGCGCCACCATGGGTCACACCCTGAAAGGACCCGCCATGAAGTGGATGGATGAGTATCCCGCCCAGTACAAGGACTGCGTCTGGATCGGCTTCGACTTCCTGGAGGCCTTCATGCGCGACGCCCTGGTGGCCGCCGGGGTGCCCAGGCCCGACGCGGAGATCGTGGCCGACGTCCTCATCGAGTCCGACAAGCGCGGCATCGACTCCCACGGCATCGGCCGCCTCAAGCCCATCTACATCGACCGCATCCGCGACGGCATCCAGGATGCGGTGACCCGCATCGAGGTGGTGCGAGACCGCAAGACCGCCACCGTCCTCGACGGCCACAACGGCATGGGCCACGTGGTGGGCAAGAAGGCCATGGAGATGGCCATCGAGAAGGCCAAGGCCCACGGCATGGGCATGTCCGTGGTGCGCAACTCCACCCACTACGGCATCGCCGGCTACTACGCCCTGATGGCCACCAAGGCCGGCATGATCGGCATCACCGGCACCAACGCGCGGCCCTCCATCGCCCCCACCTTCGGGGTGGAGAACATGCTGGGCACCAACCCCCTCACCTTCGGCTTCCCCTCCGACGAGGCGTTCCCCTTCGTGCTGGACTGCGCCACCTCCATCACCCAGCGCGGCAAGATCGAGCACTACGAGCGCATCGGCAAGGAACTCACCCCGGGCTGGGTCATCGACGTCCAGGGCGGAACCCGCACCGACACCTCCCAGGTGCTCAAGGACCTCACCAAGGGCCTGGCGGCCCTGACGCCCCTGGGCGGCATCGGCGAGGAACTGGGCGGCTACAAGGGCTACGGCTACGCCACGGTGGTGGAGGTCCTGAGCGCCGCCCTCCAGGGCGGGGCCTTCCTCAAGGCCCTCAACGGCACGGACGCCGAGGGCCGCAAGGTGCCCATCCCCCTGGGCCACTTCTTCATCGCCATCGACGTGGAGGAGTTCATCGAGCTCGACCGCTTCAAGGCCACCACGGGCCAGATCATGCGGGAACTGCGCGCCAGCCGTAAGGCGCCCGGGCAGGAGCACATCTTCACCGCCGGGGAAAAGGAACACCTGGCCTGGGAGATCCGCCGGGAACGCGGCTGCCCGGTCCCCGAGGCCCTGCGCAAGGACATGGAGACCTTGAGGACCTGGTACGGGCTGCCCTACCATTTCCCCTGGGACAAGTAGGTCCCTCTTTCCAGGGAGGCCGCCCATGGACTTCACGGTGCGGAGGGCGGCGGCGGCCGAGGCCAGGGAACTGGGCATCTTCGCGGAGGCCTGCTTCCGGGAGGCCTTCGGCTACCTCTTCCCCGAGCAGGCCCTGGACCTGGTCTGCGCCAAGGCCTTCGCCGCCCCCCTCATGGAGGCCCTAGTGCGGGACGGGGCCTGGATCGCGGAAGGGGAGGGGGGCTGGCGGGGCTACGCGGCCATGGCCAGCCGGCCCTGCCCCCTGGACGGCCTGCCGGATCCCCACCTGGAACTGAACCGCCTCTACGTGATGGAGCCCTGGCTGGGCCGGGGGATCTCGGACGCCCTCATGGCCGCCTTCCTGGACGAGGCCCGGGGGCGGGGGTGCCAAGGCGTCTGGCTGGAAGCCTTCGAGGGCAATCCCCGGGCCCTCCGTTTCTACCGGCGCTGGGGCTTCCGGGACCTGGGGGGCAGCCTCAAGGACCGGGAGGGCATCCACCTGCCCCACCGGATCCTGGGGGCGGAGACGGAGCGGATGATCCAGTAGGGGGGTAATGGAACCGGGCCTTCCCCGGCTTTTTCCTTGCCTGCTACAGTGGGGAAGCCCCTGGGAGCCCGCATGCGCATCCTCGTCACCGGCGGAGCCGGATTCATCGGAAGCCACGTGGCGGAGCGCTGCGTGGCGGAAGGGCACCGGGTGACGGTGCTGGACAACCTGCGGAGCGGATCGGAGGAGAACCTTCCGGCGGGGGCGGACTT
>DATGXY010000296.1:0-2321 GCA_035298525.1 Holophaga sp. | reverse complement strand
CCGGGCCTCCCCGTCCCAGAAGGCCTGGAGGAGGTTGAGGAGGTTGCGGGCGAAGAGGGTGCTGGCGTGCTGGGGCATGGAGGCCGGCAGGTTCAGGGGGGCCAGGATGCGCACTCCGCCGTGGACGACGGTGGACCCGGGGCGGGAGAGCTCGCAGTTCCCGCCCCCGTCGGCGCCCAGGTCCACGATGACGGTGCCCGGGCGCATGGATTCCACGATCTCCCGGCCCAGGATCCGGGGCGCGCGCACCCCGCCGATGAGGGCCGTGGTGATGACCGCGTCCATGCCCGCGCAGTGCTCGGCGAGCATGCGGGCCTGCCGGGCCCGGTCCTCCGGAGTCAATTCGCCGGCGTAGCCCCCGCCCGCGGTGGCGCCGGCCTTCAGCTCGATGCCCACGTAGCGTCCGCCCACGGATTCGATCTGCTCCTTCACCTCGGGGCGCACGTCCGTGGCGCTGACGGAGGCGCCCAGGCGCTTGGCGGTGGCGATGGCCTGGAGGCCCGCCACCCCCGCGCCGATGACGAAGACCTTGGCCTGGGGGGTGGTGCCCGCGGCGGTCATGAACAGGGGGAAGTACCGGGGCAGTTCCAGGGCCGCCAGGAGCGCCCCCTTGTAGCCCGTGATGTTGGCCTGGCTGGACAGGGTGTCCATGGCCTGGGCCCGGGTGGTGCGGGGGATGCAGTCCGTGCTGAGGGCCGTGATCCCCTGGGCGGCCAGGGCCGCCATGACCTCCGGGTGCCGGGTGGGGAAGAGGGAGCCCAGTAGGAAGGACCCGGGCTTGAGCCGGGCCGCCTCGGCGGGGGTGGGGGCCGCCACCTTCAGCACCAGGTCCGCGCTTTCCAGGAAGCCTTCCGCGGGGGCCAGGTTGGCGCCCGCCTGGACGTACGCTTCGTCCGGGAAGAAGGCCGCCTCCCCGGCCCCGGATTCCACGGCGATTTCCGCCCCCAGCTTCGCCAGCTTCCGGGCGGAATCGGGGTCCAGCGCCACCCGGGTCTCGCCGGGGCGCACCTCCCTGGGCACCGCGATCCGCATGCTCCCTCCCTAAGGCAGGGCAAGGATACATGGAATCAGTCTCAGTTCAAGCGAGGGCCCGGGACGGGGCCCCCTTCTAGGCCACCCACTGCTCCTTGCGGATTTCGCCGTCCACGCCCACGACGATGGCCTTGATGGGCACGCGGCGGGATGCGGCCTGAGCGGCCATCTGGGCGGTGCGCAGGAGGCCGCCGCAGCAGGGCACCTCCATGATCATCACGGTGATGGTGTTCAACTCGGCCTCGTCGATGAGGGCGGTGAGCTTGGCCAGGTAGGACTCCTGGTTGGTGTCCAGCTTGGGGCAGGCGATGGCCAGCTTCTTGCCGGGCAGGCACTTCTGGTTGAAGTCCGCCATGGCGAAGGCCACGCAGTCCGCGGCCAGCAGCAGATCGGCGCCGTGGAAGACGGGGTTCATGGGGCTGATCAGGTGCATCTGCACCGGCCACTGGGTGAGCTGGCTCTGGAGGCCCTCCCGCGTCTCGGCGGCGGCGGGGGCGCGCTCCAGGCTGCGGGGGGCGGAACCGGGGCACTGGTGCATGGCCTTCTCCTTGTAGTCGGGGATGGGAACGCCCTTCTCGGCCAGGTAGGCTTCGGCCTCCCTCAGGTAGGCCGTCTGGGCGTGGTGGTGGAGGTGCTTGAGGTGCGCCTTCAGGGTGTTGGCGCCCATGGGGATGATGTTGTCCAGGGTGACGCGCTCGCTGTACGGGGCGGCCTCGCGGGTCTCCACCTCGATGGCCCCCTGGGGGCAGTCGCCCACGCAGGCCCCGAGGCCGTCGCAGGTGATCTCGGAGACGAGCCGGGCCTTGCCGTCGATGATCTGGAGGGCCCCCTCGGGGCAGCCGTCGGCGCAGACGCCGCAGCCGTCGCACTTCTCCTCGTCGATGCGGATGATCTGGCGTTCCATGGGCGGATTCCTCCAGCCCCCAGGATGGACCCGCGGCGGGCCCCGCGCCTTGATCCATATCAAGATTCGTGGATCCTTTATGTGGGTATCATGGGGCATGCTTTTCTGGGACGGACGGGTCGATGATTTCCAAGGGGAGGCCTGTCCCGGCGGACCGGCGCCGCCGGAACTCCCGGATGCGGAGAGCCTCCAACGGGGCTTCTCCCCCGCCGCCTTCGCCCTGAGCCTGCCCCTCCAGGCCGCCTTCGCCTTCGCGCTCCTGGTCTGGAACCCCTGGGCGGCGGCCCGGGGCCCCGGTTCCGCCCCCGGGCGGGTCCTTTCCGTGGACCTGGGCCCGGAGCGGGTGGCGGTGCTCCAGGCCCGCCCCGCGCCCCCGCCGCCCCCC
>DATGXY010000295.1:0-24105 GCA_035298525.1 Holophaga sp. | reverse complement strand
CCCCCCAGGGCGGCGGCCGGATCCGCATCGAAGAGATCGGCCACGGGGGCGAAGTCCACGTTGAAGCCCAGCAGCCGCAGGCCCCGGCCCCAGAGGGCCCCCCACCGATGGCAGGCGGCGGCCCCGCCGGAGGTCCAAAGGGTCCTGAGGGAGGGGGTGGCCCCCACCCAGGGGCGGAGGCGGCTGACGGCGCCCCCCTCCTGGTCCACGGCCACGGCCAGGGGCCCCCAGCGGGCCTGCAGATCCCGGATGAGGGCGTGGCAGCGGGGCGGGCCCGCCTCGGGATCGGGATCCAGGTTGCGGCCGAAGAGGACGATGCCTCCGGGCTGGAAACCGGGCTGGACCTGGGCGGCGTCCAGGCCATTGAACCCGATCCACAGCGTCCGGTGGGCGGGCGCGTGGTTCACGGCTGGACCTCCCGGATCATGGATTCCCAGCCCCCTGGCCCGCCGCCCAGCTGAGGGCGCGGTTGAGGGAGGCCTCGAATTCGGCCAGCTTGAAGGGCTTGCTGAGGAAGCCAAAGGCGCCGGCCCGCTCCGCCTTGGCGGCCAGATCGGGGCTGGCGTAGCCGGTCATGAGGATGCAGGGGACCCGGGGGGCCGAGGTGCGCAGGAGGGTGAGGAGCTCGAGGCCCGTTCGGCCCCCGGGCATGTTCTGGTCCGTGACGACGACGGCGGGCTTCCACCCCTCCCAGCCCTCCAGGGCCGCCTCCGCGGTGGGGGCGCCGTAGGCCAGGTAGCCGCGCACCTCCAGGGCCTCCACGAGGAGTTCCCGGAAGGCCTCCTCGTCGTCGACCACCAGCACGGGACCGGGCTTCATCGCGCCTCCGTCTCGGGCTTGAGTTCGTCCTTGGTGAGCAGGTAGACGCCGCCGTCCAGGAAGATGCGCAGGGCGTCCGAATCCAGGAGCCCGGCCTGGCTCTCGGCCTCCAGGATCTCCAGGCTCTTGGGGATGGTCACGGCGGCCTTGTAGGGGCGGTCCGCCGCCACCAGGGCGTCGTACACGTCGCAGATGGCCATGAGCTTGGCCTGCACGGGGATCTGGTCGGCCTTGAGGCCCCTGGGATAGCCCATGCCGTTGAGGCGCTCGTGGTGGGTGTAGGCGATCTCGGGAAGCCCGGCCAGGGGGCCCGTCCAGGGGATCTGCTGGAGGAAGCGCCAGGTCTGGGTGACGTGGCTGTTGATCTCCCGGCGCTCGTCGTCCGAGAGGCTCCCCTTGGGGATGCGCAGGGCGGCGATGTCCTCGGGCTCGAGGATGCGGCTCTGGCCCGACTCGTAGTGGCTGAAGAACAGGGTCTCCAGGTCGCCCATGGCCTCCTTGATCTCCTGGGGCAGGACCTTGGGCTCGTTGCAGCGCAGGACCAGATCCATGATGCGGGCGGTCTCCTCCCGCCGCGCGGCCATGGCCACCTCGAACCAGCCCTCCTCGTAGCGCTCGCCGCGCTTCCAGGCGTCCCGCAGGCGCTCCGCCACGCTTTCCAGATCGCGCTGGTAGAGGCGCTGCAGGATGCGCTCGAGGCGCTCGGGGTCCAGCTTCCGGGCCTTGGTGAGCACCTTCTCCCGGACGCCGACCTTGCCGAAATCGTGCAGCAGGCTGGCGTACTCCAGCTCCTTGAGCTGGTCCTGGGTGAAGTGGGCGGGGCCGTAGGCGCCGTTGGGGGTCGCGTTCACGGCCTCGGCCAGCCCCACGGTGAGCTTGGCCACGCGCTTGGAGTGGCCCTTGGTGGAGGGGTCCCGGGTCTCGATGGCGAACACGGAGGCGTGGACGAAGCCCTCGAAGAGGTTCTCGATGTCGTCCTTGAGCTTGACGACCTCCCGGGTGCGCTCCATCACCCGCTCCTCCAGCTGGGCCTGGTAGCGCTCGTTCTCGCGCAGCGCCTTGTAGTAGTTCAGGGTGCGCACGAGGCTGGCCTCGAGCTCCGCCAGCTTGAAGGGCTTCTGGATGTAGTCGTAGGCCCCCAGCTTCATGGCCTGCAGGGCGGTCTCCAGGGAGGCGTACCCGGTCATGAGGATGCAGAGGGTGTTGGCGTCCCGCTCCTTGACGCGCTTCATCAGGTCCAGGCCCGACATGCCCCCGGGCATGTTCAGGTCCGTGAAGATGATGGCGAAGTGCTTGCACGCCACCCGCTCCAGGGCGACCTCGGCGGTCTCGGCGCCCTCGCACAGATAGCCCATGCTCTCCAGGGCTTCCACGAGGAGCGTGCGGAAATCGGATTCGTCGTCGACGATCAGGATGTTGTGGTTGTCCATGGGGCGGGGGGACCTGCCCCCCATCCTACCTCAGGAATCACCTGGCCGGGGGAGGGAACCGGCTCAACATCTCCTTGACGGCCTTGGAAACCTGCTGCTCGGCGTCCTCGGGGTCGTCCAGGCCCGTCAGGGCCCCTTCGCCCACGGCCTGCCAAACCAGCTGGTTCGACTTGTTGTCCACGATCTCCAGGATGATGCTGCCCTCCCGGAAGGTGCGGGCCTCGGTGAAGGAGGAGCCCACCCCGTAGCCCCAGGGGCGCCATGGGTTGTAGTGGCCCAGGGTCGTGGTGGTGTACACGGTGCCCTGGCGCCAGGCGGGGTAGTAGGTGAGGAGGACATCCGGTTCCCCTTCGCCGTCCTTGAGCATGCGCAGGCCCTTGGCCGCCAGTTCCCGCTCCACGGCCGAGCGCACCCGGCGGTCCATGATGGGGTTCTTCACGCCGTCGGACTTGCCGGCGGCCTTGGCGCTCCGGGCGTACCAGCCGTAGGTCTTGTACGAGGCGTAAGGCGCGTGGGAATCGTAGTCGTAGCGGATGGTGTAGGGGGCGCAGCCGGCCAGGGCCACGAGGGCCAGGGGTGCGATCAGGTTCAGGGGGCGCATGGTTCCTCCAGGCAGGCCTCAATGCTATGGATGCTCGAACGGGGACAGAGGTTTAACCTGACCGTCCTGCCAGACCATGAAACGGCCTTCATGGGCCCAGGGCAGGGCCAGGCCGTTATCCTCCCTTTCCAGGGTATGGAAGTGGCCGGTGATGAACGTTTGGCCGCTATGCTCGGCCGCTGCCTCCCGGAAGGCCTCCCGGGGGAAGGCCAGCTTGTAGGCGCGATTGGTGGTGGCCAGGGCCCGTTCCAGGCGGGTGGCCAAGGCCCGGGCGGTGCCCCGGGGCAGGAGGCTGGCCAGGAGCCACATGGGGCCGGATCGGGAGACCAGGTTCCAGAGGCGGTACTTGCGGTCCGCCGTGTTGATGAGATCCCCGTGCTCGAAGGCCAGGGCCTCCCCCTCCAGGCCCGCCCCGGTCCCTTCGCCCATGAAGTCGAAGCGGGCCGCGTGGCGGTCCAGGAAATACTCCCGATTCCCCAGCCAGAGGCCCACCCACCGGCCTTTGGCCCGCCGCTCGTCCACCCAGGCCAGGAAGGCCTCCTGGAGGGGGGTCTCCATGCCGGGCAGGCCCACCCACACATCGAACACATCGCCCAGGAAGAGCCAGTCGGCCTCGGGGTGGGCGGCGGTGGCCTCCATGAGGCCCGTGAGGCCGCCGGACCAGTGGGGATCGGCCACCAGCACCAGGGGCCGGGCGGGATCCGGGCGCCGGGCCCGGCCCCGGGCCCAGCCCAGGGTGTCCATCCAGCGCCGCCAAAGCAGGGGAAGGCAGCTCAGCACGAGGCCCAGGCCCCCGCCCAGGGTGTCGGCCGCCCAGTCCATCACGTCGGGGGAACGGCCGGGGACGAAGCTCTGGTGCACCTCGTCCAGGGCCCCGTACAGGGAAACCAGCAGGAAGATGGCCAGGTGGCGGCGGTACACGGGCAGGCCCCGCCAGGTGTTCCGGGCCGCCCACTCCAGGGAGAGGCCGAGGGCCGCGAAGGCGCCGCCGTGGGCCAGCCAGTCCAGGGGGTGGGGCAGTTCCAGGCCCAGGGGCAGGCCGCTCCGGTCGCTCAGCCAGAAGCTGAGGGTGAGGATGGCGATGGGGAGGACCCAGTACCCGGTTCGGCGCATGCCTCCATGCTAAGGCCAGGAAGGGCCCGGATGAAGGCCGGCCTGTCAGGGGATCTCGGGCTCCGCATAGGTATCGGGGTGGTTCCGGGCGATCTCCGCGAAGGCCTCGTAGTGCTCGAAGAAGAGGTCCACCAGGTGGGGATCGAAGAGCCGGCCGCTATGCTCCCGCAGGTAGGCCAGCACGTCCTTCTCCTCCCAGGGGCGCTTGTACACCCGGCGATTGATGAGGGCGTCGTAGATGTCCACCAGGCAGGTGATGCGGGCCTCCAGGGGGATGGCCTCCCCCGCCAGGCCCAGGGGGTAGCCCGAGCCGTCCCACTTCTCGTGGTGGGAGGCCGCGATGCGGGCCCCCATCTGGATGAAGGGGACGGAGGAATCCTTGAGGATATTGGCCCCCATGGTGGTGTGGGTCTTCATGATGATCCACTCCTCCTCGGTGAGGGGGCCGTCCTTCTGGAGGATGCGGTCGGGGACGCCGATCTTGCCGATATCGTGCATGGGGGCCGCGGCCCGGATGGCCTCCTGGCGCGCCGGGTCCCAGCCCAGGATCCGGGCCATCTCGGCGGCGTAGAGGCCGATGCGCCGCACGTGGGCGCCCGTCTCGTTGTCCCGGTGCTCGGAGGCGGAGATGAGGCGCAGGGCCACCTCCTCCCGGGAGGTCTTCAGTTCCTGGGTCTGCTCCTGCACCCGCCGGGCGAGGAGGGCCTCCCGGTCCAGGTAGTCCAGCTCCAGCATCCGCCGGCGCAGGGCGTTGGCCACCGCGATGAGGATATCGTTGGTCTTGAAGGGTTTGAGCACGTAGCCATAGGCGCCGAACCGCAGGCACTCCATGGCCATCTCCGTGTTGTCCAGGGAACTCACCATGACGAAGGCCACCTGGGGGATGCGGTGGGCCACGGTCTTCACCAGGTCCAGGCCGGTCATGCCCGGCATCTGGATATCGCTCAGGACAAGGTCGATGGGCCGGGCGTCCAGGATCTCCAGGGTCTTGAAGGCGTCCTCCGCCTCGAAGCAGGAGAAGCCGTGCTTGCGCAGGGTGGCGAGCAGGGCCACCCGGGCCAGTTCCTGGTCGTCCACCACGAGAATGTTGATCTCATGGGGGTCCTGGCCCGGCAGGGGCCAATCGATGGGCAGCGCCCGAGGGGTGGAGGTGGGGGTCATGCTGCGGACATTCTAGCCATGGAGGGGGAGGGCCGGTTTGGCAAATTCATGAATGGCGGGATAGCCCCGTGAAGGTCTGCAGGGCCACGCCGCAGATGATGATGCCCAAGGCCGCCCAGCGCAGGGGAGGGATGGTCTCCCCCAGCACCCATTGGCTCAGGAGGGCGTTGGCCAGGAAACCCAGTGCCAGGAAGGGATAGGCGTAATTCACCTCCACCAGGTTCAGGGCCCCGGCCCAGAGGACGACGCTGAGGGCGTAGCAGCCCAGGCAGGTGAGGGTCCAGGGGTGGAGGCCCACCTTCATCAGGGAGCCCAGTTCCCAGGTCATGCCCCCCACGGCGGTGAGGCCCTTCTTCATGGCGATCTGGGCGAAGGCGTTCAGGAGCACGCCGGCGAGGATGAGGGGCAGGGCCTTCAGGTAGGGGTTCATGGTTCTTCCTCAGGAGCGCTTGCGCAGGAGCAGGGCCTCGCCGCCCCCGACGGGCACGCGGAGCAGGATTTCGAAACGGTCGCGGACGGCCCCGGTAAGCCCCTTGTCGGAGGCGTCCCAGTCCCGGCGGAAGGCCACCAGCCGGTCTTCCGGCCCCAGGGCCTCCAGCTGGGCCACCGTGTGGATCTCGGGCATGAGGTGATCGGTGTAGACCATGACGCCACTGCGGATGGTCTGCCAGAACACCACCTTCCGCCCCTGGAGCAGGGGCGCGGCGGCGGCGGTCCAGGCCCGGTAGCCCTTGCGCCCGTCCAGCAGCCGGAACCCCCAGGTGCCCACCACGAGGAAGCAGAGGCAGAGGGCCACGGCGGCCTCCCGGGCCAGGTGGCGTCCCTCCCCCGTCCAGGCCCGGGCCCCCACGGACAGGGCGCCCAGGAGCAGGAGGACCGCGCAGGCCCGCAGGGGCCCCAGGTAGGGCAGCACGTCCGCCTGCAGGCGGTGCCCCCCCGCATGGAAGAAGGCCACCGCCGCCAGGGCCAGGCCCGGCAGGCCCAGGCCCGCGGCCAGGGTCAGGCCCAGGCGCCGGATGCGGGCCGGCGTCACGGCCTCCACCGCCAGGGGCTGGAGGAGGGCCGCCAGGAGCAGGGCCAGGAAGGGGTAGATCATGAGGATGTACTTGCCCTGCTTGCTCTGGGACAGGCTGAGCAGGAGGAAGGGCACCAGCACCGACGTCAGGAGGAAGCGGGCCAGGGGGCTCCGGGCCGCCCCGGAGCGCCATACGAAGAGGGCCAGGGCGGGAAGGAGCAGGGTCCAGGGGAAGAAATCCCCGGCCAGGTAGAGGACGTACTGGTAGAAGGGCTGGATGTGGTCCCAGGCGTGGAGGGCCCGCTCGAAGTTCTGGTGGACGATCATCTGGTAGGCGTAGGCCGGGCCCCCGGCGACGCCGGCGGCCACGTACCAGGGGGAGATGACCAGGACGAGGATGAGGAGCCCCTTGCCCGCGTGGATCTTGGCCAGCACCTTCAGATCCCGCTGCAGGAGGAGGAAGGCCCCCCACACCCCGCCCGTGAGGACGAGGGCCAGGGGCCCCTTGGCCAGGAAGGCCAGGGCCAGGCAGAGGTAGGCGGACAGGAACCAGGTGCGCTCCTCCAGGGGGTAGCGGGGGCGGGCGTGATCCCGCACCAGGAGCCAGCCCGCGGCCCAGGCCAGCCAGCTCCAGGCCAGGAGGGCGGCGAAGACCATATCGATCTGGATCATCTGGGATTGCCAGAACCAGAGGGGGGTGGCCGCGAGGATGAGGCAGGCCAGATCCCCCAGATCCGCCTGGAGGAAGCGGGCCGCCCAGCGCCTGAAACCGAACACGAAGGCCGCCGAGGCCACGACGCTGGGCAGGCGCAGGGCCCAGGCCGCCACCCCCTGGGTGAAGCCCAGGCCGCCCGTGAGCTTTTCCCCGGCCACGACCGAGGCCTTCATGAGCCAGTAGAAGAGGATGGGCTTTTCCGAATAGGGTTCGCCGTTGAGCCAGGGCAGCAGCCAGGTGCCCCGCTGGCGCATCTCCTTCACGCACTGGGCGAAGTCCGGCTCGTCGGGGGACCACAGGTCCCGGCAGGCGAAGACGGCCAGGAGGAGGAGGGCGTAGAGGAGGGGCACCCGGTTCCGGTGGAGCCAGGCCACCCAGGGGCGCTGGGGCGTTGGGGCGGGGAGGCCGCAGGCGGCGCCTTCGAAGGAGGTCTCGGACATCCTTCTATCCTCGCCGGGGCCGGGGCGGAGGGCAATTCCGCCCGGGGGGCCCGGGAATCTTTCCCCCGCGGGGGGCACGGAAGGCCTGGATCCCATCCCCGGAGGCCTCATGCAGGGTATTGATCGCATCCTGGCCGCCGCGGCGGTCCTGGCGGCCTGCCTGGGCTCCGGCAGGGCCGGGGCGGCCGAACCCATGGCCTTCTGGGAGGGGCGTCCCCGGAAGGGGGCGAACCTCTTCGATGCCGCCCCTCCATCCGCCGCGACCTTGGAGGCAGCCCGGGGCCTGGGCATCCAGTGGATCCGCCTGGCCTGGGACAAGTGGCCCGGCGCGGGAAGGGATTTCCTTCTCGGCAGCGCCGACGGCTACCGGGGGCTGCCCGCGGCCGACCTGCAGGTCCTGAGGGCGGCCCTGGACCGGGCCCAGGCCGCCGGCCTGAAGGTGGTGGTCGTGCCCCTTTCCCTCCCCGGCCTGCGCTGGCGCCAGAACAACGGAGGCGCCTTCGACGGCCGGCTCTGGCGGGACCGGCGCTGGTGGGACCAGGCGGCCGCCTTCTGGCGGGACTTGGCCTTCGAGCTGAAGGGGCACCCCGCCCTCGTGGCCTATAACCTGATCAACGAACCGGCGCCTGAGCGGGAGGCAGGGGTTGCCGAGGACGCGGGCGCGGAAACCCTGGTCGCCTGGTACCGGCGGATCCAGGGCACCCCCCGGGATCTGCCCGCCTTGTACGCCCACCTGGTCCGGGTCATCCGGGAGGTGGACCCGGCCACCCCCATCATGGTGGACGCCGGCTGGTATGCCCGGCCCACGGCCCTGGCCTACTGGCCGGGTCCCCTGGCCGATTCCAGGACGCTCTACGCCTTCCATATGTATGAACCCCACGCCTGGTCCAGCCCGGCCCGGGCCCGGGGTCCGGCGGCCTTCCGCTACCCGGGCCGCATCCCGGGGGATAAGGGGCGCCCCGTGCGCTGGGACCGGGCGGCCCTGGCCCGGGTCCTGAGGCCCGCCTACCGGTGGGCCCAGGCCCAGGGCATTCCCCCGGGGCGCCTCGTGGCCGGCGAATTCGGGTGCTGCCGCCGGGCCCCGGGCGCCGCGGCCTGGCTGGAAGACCTGCTCACCATCCTGGAAGCGGAGGGCACCCACTGGGCCTTCTATGCCTTCCGGGAAGCCTTCGACGGCTTCGATTACGAACTGGGGGACCGCAGGCTCCCCGAGGCCCACTGGAAGGCCCGGGAGGAGGGAAGGGAGCCCGCCCTGGATCGGGGGGCCAATCCGGTCTTCGAACCCATCCTCCGCCGGCTCATGGAACGGGAGCCCGCGCCCTTGCGCTAACCTGGGGGGGATGACCGTCCATTCCGTCCCCCTCGCCGAGCGCATGCGCCCCCGCACCCTGGAGGAGGTGGTGGGGCAGGGGCACCTCCTGGGCCCCCGGGGGGCCCTCACCCGCCTCACGAACGGGGGTCGCCTGCCCAGCATGGTCCTGTGGGGCCCCCCGGGCACGGGCAAGACCACCCTGGCCCGCATCCTGGCCCAGGCCACGGGCCACGCCTTCCTGGAATTCTCCGGGGCCTCGGGCTCCGCGGCCGAACTGAAGAAGTACCTCAACGAGAACGCGGCCCAGCCCCTCTTCCGCAGCGTGCCCCCCGTGCTCTTCCTGGACGAGATCCACCGGTTCAACCGGGCCCAGCAGGATATCCTCCTGCCCAGCCTGGAGCGGGGGGAGGCCATCCTCGTGGGCGCCACCACGGAGAACCCGGCCTTCTATCTGAATCCGGCCCTTCGCAGCCGCTGCCAGCTGCTGCCCCTCAAACCCATCGCCCCCGGGGACGTGCAGAAGGTCCTGGTGCGGGCCTGGGCCCAGGAAAAACCCTCGGAGGAGGCCCCCGCCGAGGTCCTGGAATGGCTCTCCCGCTGGGCCAACGGCGACCTGCGCTCGGCCCTGGCGGGCCTGGAGACCTGGCTCACCATGGCCAGCCCGGACCTGGAGGGCCTGCGGGAGGCCCTGGGCGGCCGCCTCATGTACGACCGGGCCGATGGCCACTACGATCTGGCCAGCGCCTTCCAGAAGAGCCTGCGGGGCTCGGACGCGGACGCCGCCCTCTACTACCTCTCCCGCATGATCCGGGGCGGAGAGGACCCCCGCTTCATCGCCCGGCGCCTCATGGTGTGCGCCGCCGAGGACGTGGGCAACGCCGATCCCATGGCCTTCCTCATGGCGGAGGCCGCCAGCCGCGCCGCGGAGCAGATCGGCTGGCCCGAGGCCCGCATCCCCCTGGCCCAGGCCGTCATCTATGTCGCCAACGCCCCCAAGAGCAACGCCACGGTCCTGGCCATCGACGCCGCCCTGGCGGCCCCCGACGCCCCCATCCCCGAGGCCATCGCCGACGCCCACACGGCCACCAGCCGTTCGGCAGGGAAGGGGGAGGGCTACTTCTACTCCCACCAGGACTACGACCGGGCCCAGGCCTTCCTGCCCGTGTCCCTCCGGGGCCAGGCCTTCCACCAGCCCCGCCGCCCCCAGGAGCGCAGCTGGCGGGACAAGCTGGAGCCGGACGCCGGGGCCCTGGGCGAGCGCTGGCGCGCCTGGACCGAAGCCCACCCGGAGGGGGGCGATGTGCCCATGGATGCCTGGGCCGCCGAACTGGGCTGCTCCCGGGAGGCCCTGGCCCGGGCCCTGGCCAAGCAGGCCGGTGGCTCCTGGAAGCTGGAACGGCGTCTGAAGGCCCTGCCCGGGGACGAGGCGGCCCCGTGAGGATACCGATCGGGAACAAAAAGTAACCTTTCGGTTGCATTATGGGTTGGATGGGTTACTTTTGGGTGCGGGCCCGTGGCCCTTGCACGGAGCTGGCCATGGATGCCTCCCTTCCCGAACGCACCGAGATCTTCATCCGCTACATCCGGGGCTCCCTGTACCTGTCCCTGGCGTGCCTGGCGGTGGCCACGGCCGCCCTGGCGGCTTTGGCCCTGGATGGGGACGGCACCTGGGCCCCGGCCGTGACCCGCTTCCTCGTCACGCCCTTTCCCCTGCTCCCCGTCCTGATGGCGGCGGGGGTGGCCCTCAATATGCGCCAGCTCAAGGGCCAGCGGTTCCGCCGGGAGGACCCGGCCCTGCGGGCCGTGCTGGAGGACGAGCAGCGGCGCGAGGCCTTCCACCGGGCCTTCCGGGCGGCCTTCGTCACCACCCTGGTGGCCCAGTTCCCGTTGGGAGCCCTCTTCACGTGGCGGCCCGGCATCCGCCTGGCCCCCGGCGGGGATCTCCTCCTCCTGGGTCCCGTCTTCATGGGCGCCTTCACCCTGGTGGTGGGCCTGGTCTCCCTGATCGGCTTCTTCCTCTTCTTCGACCGGGACTGACCATGGGCGAAGAAACCCTGAAGACCACCCTGAAGGTGCACCGGGCCCGCCTGGATCTCACCCAGGCGGACCTGGCCGCCATGGCCGGGGTCACCCGCAAGAGCATCAACGCCATCGAGACGGGGCGCATGGTTCCCTCCGTCATTCTCGTCCTCAAGCTTTCGAAGGTCCTGGGCGTGCCGGTGGAAGATCTCTTCTCGCTCTGACGCCCTGGAGATCATGTATCGGCCCCGCACGGATGGAGGGGGCCGGAGCATGAGGCATCCGGTAGGTGGGTGACAGGGCGGCCCGCCTGCGCCTGATCTTGCTGCTGCCGAAGGGGATGGGGCCTTGGCGGCGGTGCGGATGCTGGAAAACGGGGCGGACATCCGGTTATCACTGAGAGCGTTCCGGACACGGGGCGCGAAGGCCCTGGAAGCTGCCCCGCAGGGGGAGTCGGTGCTGCTGTCAGGCCAGCAGGGACCGGCCTACTTCCTGGTTCCCGTTCTGGGAGATGTGGCGCCGGGGCCGGGCGCGTGCCGGGAGAGACGGGAACCCACGCACGCGCAGGAACGGGTTTTCAACGGGAAGCCAGGGGCACCTCGTTCCCCTCGCTGTCCCGGAAGCGGGCGCATTCCCCCCAGGACTGGCGGGAGGGCCGCTGGGTGATCTCCACCCCCTTCGCCTGCAAGGCCAGGCAGGTGGCCGTCACGTCCTCCGTCCAGAGGGTCGCGTTCAGGAGGCCTCCCGGACGATGGGCCGGGCTCTCGTGGGTGGAAAGGACCAGGTGGGTGTCCGCCCCGGGGATGGCCAGTTCGATCCATCGCTGGCCGTGGCCGTCCGGCTCGTCCACCCGCACCTGGAAGCCCAGCTGCCCGGTGTAGAAGGCCAGGGCCCGGTCCAGGTCCAGGACGGGGATGCTCACCAGTTTCACGCCCTTGATCACGGGTCCCTCCTCCGGGCCCACAGGGGGCCGCCGGGGGAATGTGGGTCCGGAAGGGACCCCTGGCAACACCCCCTAGCGGGAATGCTCGGCCTTCCACCGCATGGCCGTCAGGATGCGCTTGCGGGGGCTCGGGTGGTCGTAGAAGAGGAACTCCTCCACGGGGCCGGGGTCCGGGGCCCGGTACTCGATGAGCTTGAGCTGGGCTTCGGCGAAGCCGTCGGGCTCCTGGGAGGCGTTGACGCCGAACTGGTCGGCCTCCGTCTCCTGGACCCGGATCATGGAACCCACCAGGGGGCCCGCGGCCGTCAGGGTCACGGCCAGCACCAGGGCCAGCAGGGGCAGGCCCGCGGGGTCCGCGGCGTCCCGGATGTCCCAGGCCGGGAAGCGCCGGCGCAGGGCCTCGAAGGCCCAGGCCCCCGCGGCGAAGGCGCCGGCCAGCACCAGGCCCAGGAACAGCACGAATTTCCATACGTGGTTGAGGACGTAGTGCCCCATCTCGTGGGCCATGACGGCCTTGATCTCGGGCAGGGAACAGCGGTTGAGGAGGTTGTCGTTGAGCCGGATGGAGGTGGTGCCGAGGAGGCCGCTGACGTTCGCGCTCACCTTCGTCGTCTGCCGCGAGGCGTCGAACTGGAGCACGTCCCGGGCGGGGATGCCGTTGGCCCGGGCCAGGGAGAGGATCTCCCGGCGCGCGGGGCCGTCCTCCAGGGGCCGGTACTTGTTGAAGAGGGGATCGATGAGGGGCGGGGCGATGGCGATGGCCACGACCATGAACACGACGGAGCCCCCCGCGCCCCAGGCCCACCAGGTGCGGGGCCGGCGGCGAACCATGCCGTAGAAGAGGGCGATGGCGGGGGCCATGAGCAGGGCGCTGACCGCGAGGGACACGAGCGCCTCCCCCAGCCAGGGCCCGAAGGCCTGGGTGGCCATGCCGTAGCGGTGCTCCCGCAGGAAGCCCGTGATGACGGCCGTAGGCAGGTCCAGCACCCACATGGCCGCCAGGTACTGCAGGGCGAAGATCAGGGCCTGCGCGAAGGGGCGCCGCGCGGCGCGCTCCGCCCGGTCCCGCATGGCGGCCGCCGCCCCCGTGGCCAGCAGGAGGAGCCCCGCCGCGAGGGTGGCGGCCAGGGACCAGGCCTGGATCAGGTAGCCCCCCCGGAAGTAGGCCTCGGACCGGGCCCTGGCCTGGGGCGGGATGCGGGCCATGTAGGCCTGGGTGGCCTGCTCCGGGTCCCGAGGCAGGGCGGCGGCCCAGGCGTCGCCGCCGGGGAGGAGCGCGGCCTCCTTCGCCGAGGCGCCCCCTGAGGCCCGGGGGGCCGTGAACCCCACCCCCAGGCCCAGGGCCAGGCAAAGGCCCATCACGATCCAGACGATCCGCTTCCCCATGGCGACCCCTCGAGGCAAGGATGCCACGTATACGCCCCTCGCCTGGTGCCGGGGTTAGGCCAGGTCGAAGAGGAGCACCTGGGCCTCCTCCAGGGCCTTCACCCGCACGGCCTCCTCCCCTTCCAGCGAGGCCCCGTCCCCGGCCTCCAGGCGCAGGCCCCCCACCTCCACGGAGCCCCTCGCCACCTGCACCCAGGCCCCCCGGCCCGGGGCCAGGGGCCGTTCCACGGCGGCCCCCGCGTCCAGGTCGGCCACGTGCAGGTCCGCGTCCGTGTTCCAGTGCAGGGAGCCGTCCCGGCCTCCGCGGCTGGCCAGCAGGGCCAGGCGGTTGCGGCGGTCTTCGGCCGGGAAGGTCCGCTGGTCGTACCCGGGCTCCAGCCCCTCCCGCTCGGGCAGGAGCCAGATCTGCAGGAAGTGCACCCGTTCGGCGCCGGAGGCGTTGTATTCGCTGTGCCGGATCCCCGCGCCCGCCGTCATGCGCTGCGCCTCGCCGGGCCGCAGGATCCCCTCGGCCCCCGTGCTGTCCCGGTGGGCCAGGGCCCCCTCCAGCACCCAGGTGAGGATCTCCATGTCCCGGTGGCCGTGGGGGCCGAAGCCTTCCCCCGGCTCCACGAAGTCCTCGTTCAGCACCCGCAGGTTCCGGAAGCGCAGGTGCCGAGGGTCCTGGTACTGCCCGAAGGCGAAGGAATGCCAGGTGTCCAGCCACCCGAAGTTGAAATGTCCGCGTTCGCCCTTGGGCCGCTTCGTGATCATGGGAGACCTCCCGTCTCCATAATAGGTGTTTAAACATCTAAATCAAGACTGGATCCTGGCCCTTCGTCATTCCGGACCTATCCTGAAGAAGATCAGGAGGTCCCCCATGATCAGCCGCGTGATCGCCGGTGTGGATTTTTCCGAGGCCTCGCGTTCGGCCCTGGGGAAGGCGGCGGCCTGGGCCCGCCGCCTGGAGGTGCCCCTGGTGGTCGTCCACGTGCTCCAGCCCCCGGCCCCCATGCTCCCCGAAGCCCAGATCGCCCTGCCGGACCCGGCCTGGCTCCAGTCCATGGAGGCCCACGCCCGGGAGCACCTGGACCAGTGGCTGGCGCCCTTCGGCCCGGCCGCGGTGGAGGTGAAGTGGGGCAGCCCCGCCGAGGAACTGGTGGGCATGGCCGATCCGGACGCGCTCCTGGTGGTGGCCCAGGTGGGCCACTCGGGCATCGAGCGCCTGCTCTTCGGAAGCACGGCGGCCCGGGTCGTGAAGCACGCCCCCTGCGATGTGCTGGTGGTGCGGGAGGGGGCTGCATCCTGACGGGAACTGGGGCAAACTCCTGGGATGCCGGCACAATCTCTTCATGACCTGACCCCCTCCCGTCGCTGCGACTGGCTGGACCTCATCCGCGGATGGGCCGTGATCGTCATGATCGAGGTCCACTGCGTGAACGTGTGGCTGCACAAGGGCCTCATCCCCGAGTGGCTCAACTACCTGAACGGCCTGGTGGCCCCCAGCTTCATCCTGGCCGCCGGGTACAGCCTGGCCCTCTCCACCTTCAAGCCCGACGGCACCCTGCGCCCCTTCGCGCCCACCGCCAAGCGCCTGGGCTTCATCCTGCTCTGCGCCTACCTCCTCCACGCCCCGGGCCTCACCCTGGCGGAGTGGACGGTGCTGGCCACCCCCCAGAAGTACCGGGAGCTCTTCAAGATCGATGTGCTCCAATGCATCGTCTATTCCCTTCTCATCCTCCAGGGCCTGGCCAGGCTCATCCGCCGGCCCGTGGCCTATGCCTGGGTGGCGGGCCTCCTCGCCCTGGGCGTGGCCCTGGTCTCCCCGTACGTGTGGCAGCAGGGCGTGGCGGACGGCTGGTGGATGCCCATCCGGGGCCTGGTGAACGGCAACCCGGACCGGGGGGTCACGGCCCTCTTCCCCCTCTTCACCTGGTTCTCCTTCGCCGCCTTCGGCAGCGTGCTGGGGGTCCTCTACCGCCACTTCCGGGTGCTGCCCGTGGAGGGCCGGGCCCGGTGGACGGAGGCCCGCTGGCTGGGGGCCCTGGCCCTGGCCGGCCTCGTTTGCCTGGCCTGGGGCACCTGGAAGGCCAAGACCTGGCTCTGGGGCGGCCCCTGGGCGGACTGGGAACTGGGGCGCCTGCACAATCACACCCTGCCCAGCGTCGTGCAGCGCATGGGATGCATCTGCCTGGGCGGGGCCTTCCTGGGCTGGCTGGAGGCCGTGCGTCCCGAATTCCCCGGGGAGAACCCCGTGATGGCCGCGAGCCGGGAATCCCTCCTGCTGTACCTCCTGCACCTGAACCTGATCTTCGGGCTGCTCCTGGCCGATCCCATCCGTCTGCGCACGGGGTGGGACTGGTACGCCCTGGGCTGGACGGGCACCCTGGTCCTCACGGCCCTCATCATCGGCGTCAACCTGGCGGCGGGCGTCGCCTGGCAGCGGGTGCGCCGGGATCCGGCCCGCACCTGGCGCCTGCAGCGGGCTGGGCTCATCTTCCTGGGGGCCTGGTTCCTGGGGGGCGGATGGATCACGTACCACCACTTCCGCCGCAGCCCGGAACTGGCCACCGAACCCTACGCCTTCCTGAACGCCGCCCGGGTCCGCAAGGGCCTGAAACCCACGCCCGACGGCCTCAGCCACGATCCCCTCGAAGCCGCCCGGGAGAAGGCGCGCCTGCGGGGCAAGCTCACCCCGGAGGAAAAGGCCCTGCTAGAATGGCACCGTGACTGATCCTTCGAGTTCCCCCGGACCCTGGCTGGCGGCCCCCATCTTCGCCGTCATCGCCTACCGGGCCCTGGTGGCGGCCCTCCTGGAAGCCCACCACGCGCTTCCTTCCCTTCAGCGCCGCCGCCTCCTGGAGGAGGGGGCCTTCCGCGATCCCCGCCTGGCCCGGCTCCTGGAGAAGCCCCACGCCCTGGGCCTGGCCCTTTCCCTGTGGAACCAGGCCCTTCTCGTCTTCCTCCTGGGCCTGGTGTGGCCCATGGCCACGGCCCTGCCCGGCCGGGGCCTGGCCCTGGCCCCCCTGGCCCTGGCCTACATCTGGATCATGGACCTGGCCCTGCCGAACCTGGTGGTGGCCAGCGAACCGGCCACCTGGATCGCCCGCCTTTTCCGTTTCTACGCCCCCCTCCATCCCCTCCTGGCCCCCCTGGCCGAGCCCATCGCCCGCTTCGTGGCCCGGCGCCGGGCCGACCACGACCGCGCCGAGGAGGCGGAGGAGGTCCCCGAGGAGGCCGTCACCGCCCTCCTGGAGGAGGGCGAGGCCGAGGGCATCCTGGAGGAGGACGACCGGGAACTCATCCGCAACGTGGTGGAATTCGGCGACACCGTGGTGCGCGAGGTCATGACCCCCCGCACCCTCGTGCAGGGGGTGCCCCTCTCCGCCACCCGGGAGGAGGCCTGGGAGCTCTTCCGCACCAGCCGCCATTCCCGCATGCCCCTGTACGACGGCACCATCGACCAGGTGGTGGGCATCCTCCTCCTGAAGGACCTCATGCAGGTGGAGGGGGAAGCCGGCCTGCGCGAGCTGGCCAAGCCCCCCTGCTTCGTCCCCGAGAGCAAGAACATCGGCCAGCTCCTGCGGGAGATGCAGCGGGACCGCCAGCAGCTGGCGGTGGTCGTGGACGAGTTCGGCTCCGTCTCGGGGGTCGTCACCCTGGAGGACCTGCTGGAGGAAGTCTTCGGGGAGATCCACGACGAGCACGAGGTGCAGGCCGATACGGTGGAACTGGGCCCGGGGGAGTTCCTGCTGTCCGGCCAGACCCACGTGGAGGACCTGGAGGAGATAACCGGTTGGGCCTGTGAGCGGGACGGCTTCGATACCCTGGGAGGCCTCGTCATGGCGCGCCTGGGGCGGATCCCCGAGCAGGGGGAATCCGTGGTCCTGCCCGGGATGCGCCTGACGGTGCACCGGATGGAGGGCCGGCGCATCCTCCAGGTGCACGTGAAGGTGGACCGGGAGGATTGACCCGCCGCCTGGCCATGGCCAGGGGGTCGGGGCCTTCAACGGGGCTGATCAATCCGGTGAAGCCGTACCGGGGCTGTTGAATATCCGTTCAAAGGGAATAACCTGGGTTCAGCGTCTTTGAACCTGGCGCGATTCCTCCTGCTGGCGGGCTCCATGAAACGGTCGCACAACGGTCCTGATACGCGCACGGCCCTCCTGGAGGCGGCCGTGTTCTGCTTCGCGGAACGGGGCTTCGATGGCGCCAGCATCCGCATGATCGCGGACCGGGCGGGGCGGCCCATCTCCTTGATCAGCCATCACTTCGGCGGGAAGGAAGGGCTCTACCTCGAGACCTTCAAGTTCATCATCAACCGGCCTGAACTGGCGCCCCTGATGGGCCGGAGCACCGCCCCGCCCCCCCGGAACCGGGCCGAGGCCATCCACCAGTTCCGCGAGTGCATCCACGCGCTCTACACCCAGACTTCGGACATCCTCTACCGGTTCGACCCCCTGGCCGACTCCGGGCGGACCCTGTTCCTGCGGGAACTCCACTCGCCCCGCCCCGAGATCTTCGCCCTCGTGCAGGATCACATGCGGCCTTGGAAGGACCAGGTCCACGCCTGCATCACCATCCTCCAGCCGGGCCTCCAGGAGGCGGAAATCGCCGTGGTGGGCGCTTCCATCACGGGCCAGGCCATCATCCACGGCCTCGCCCAGATCCTCCTGGAATCCATCTGGGGCCCCAACTCCCTGACCCAGTTCAAGACCGCCGAAATCCTCACCGACCTGGCCCTGAGGGGGCTGGGCGTGACCCTGGAGGGTTGATCGGCCGGTTTGGGCGGGGCTGCCGGCCTCGCGGGCACGGGTGCCTTGACAGTCCCATCGGCTCGTTTATCATTAGAACGATCGTTCGATCAATGCGCCCTCCTGGCGCCGTCCACTTTCAGGTGATCGCGATGCCGTTCGAATGGGAAACCTCCACGCCTCCATCCAGGGGGGCAGGGCTGTCGACCTGGCTGGGCGCGGGATTCCGGCGCGCGGGGGGCTGGTTCGGAGGTTCCGCCGGAGACCGGGATCCGCGGCCTCCCAGGATCGTCGTCGTGAACGAGGAACCCGGGTTGTGCGACCTTGCCCTGGCCGTGCTGGAGGCTGGGGGGTTCGCCTGCGAGGCCTTCACCGACCCCGGGGCGGCCAAGGCCTGGCTGGCCCGCGCCCATGAGGGGATCGATCTGCTCCTGACCGGGCCGGAGCCTCCCTGCCTCGATGTGGCCGCCGCGGCCTGGGGGCTGCGGGAGGATCTTCCCGTGGTGATGTGCCTTCCCGGCGGCGCGGCGCGGCCTTCCAGGCAGGGCTGGCCCCCCAATGTCGTGGGGGGGATCGAACTGCCCTTCCACGCCCGGGAGACCGTCCATGCCCTGGCGGAGGTGCTTGCGAGGACCGGGGGCTGGAGGCGCACCTCCTGACGTCGTGCCGGGAACAACGGAAACCGCGCAAGAGCGGAGGGATTCATGGGGGACACGCATCCACGATCACGGATCTGGAGCCCGGGGGCGGCCCGGGAGGATCCGACCCGGGAGCGCCTCCTCAGGGCTGCGGTCCGGCTCTTCTCCCGCAAGGGCTACGACGATACCGGCATCCGGGAGATCGGCCTCGAGGCGGGATGCAACAGCGCCATGATCGGATTCCACTTCGGGGGAAAGCATCAGCTGTACCGCGCCGCGGCGCTCAGGGCCTGCGGCCATGTGCGCCGGGTGGCCGAGGGTTATGGTCCCCTGCCGATCCCCGGCGCCCCGGATGCGGCCTTCCGGGCCTCATCGGCTCTCCGGGCCGCGGAGCGGGCGCTCCTGGAGGGCGTGATCGATCCCCAGGATCCGGCCGGCCCCGGTTTCGAGCAGGCCCTCGTGCGACTCTTCCTGGCGGAGCTGGCCAGCCCAAGGCCCGAGCAGCACCTGCCCGCCCAGGGCGCCCTGGAGCCCCACCTCGCCTACGTGGAAGAGGCCCTGCGCCTGCTTCATCCGGGCCTGGACGGCCTGGAGATGCGGAGGCTGCTCTACGCCCAGGTCTGCCGGACCCTGATCCTCCTGACCTACCCGCATCTGGGGGCCGCCCTGGAGAGGAGGCTCTGGGCCGGGGGAGGGGCGGAAGCAAGGCAGGATTGATACCCTGAGCAGGAAACAGGCCCATGCGCGCGTGTGCGCGCATGGGCCTGTTCGTTGGCCTTCGGGGCAGGGGGGCCGGTTCAGGGCCCGGCGGGCCTTTCCGGCTTGTTCCAGCCCCCGCCAAGGGCGAGGTAGAGGCGGATCACCCCCTGCTGCTGGTCGCACAGCGCCTCCGCATAACCCTGCTCCGCGGAGAAAAGCCCCCGCTGGGCATCCAGCACCTCCAGGTACGGGGAGACCCCCCCCTCGAAGCGCATCTGGGCGATGCGTTCGGCCTGGCGCATGGAGGCGAGCAGTTCCTCCTGGGCCTTGACCGCCTCCCGGGATTTCGCGAGGGCCACCAGGGCGTGGGAGGCGTCGCCCAGGGCGGCCAGCACCGTCTTTTCGTACCCGGCCTTGGCCTGCTCCCAGCGGGCGACAGCCGCCTTCCGCTGGTTCCGCAGCTCCTTGCCGTGGAACACGGGGGCCAGGAGCCCCCCTCCCATCCCCCAGCTGCGCTGGCTGGCCTGGGTCAGCTTGGACAGTTCCAGGCTCTGGAACCCGAAGCTGCCCGTGAGGCTGAGGGTGGGAAAGAGCTGGGCGGTGGCCACGCCCACTTCGGCGTTCGCCGAACGCAGCATGGCCTCGCTCTGGCGGACGTCAGGCCGCCGCTCCAACAGGGCGGAGGGGAGTCCGGGGGCGATGCCCTTGGGCGGCACCGAGGCCAGGGGAGCCCCCCGCTCGATGGGCCCAGGCATGCGTCCCACCAGGAGGTTCAGGAGGGTCTCCTGGCCATGGACAGCCTGCTCCAGGGCGGGGATGGCCGCCCTGGCCATCGCCAGGGCGGACGCCGCCTGGCTCGTTTCCAGCTGATCCCCAATGCCGCCGGCCATGCGGCCCCGGACCAGGTCCAGGCTTTGCTGCCGCGTCTCCACGGTCCGGCGGGCCATTTCCAGTTTCATATCCAGGGATCGCAACTGGTAGTAGCCTCCGACCACGTCCCCGACCAGGCGGAGTAAGACGGCCCGCCGGCCCTCCGCCGATGCCAGGTACTGGGCCGCCGCGCTCTCCTGGCGCCGGCGGATGTGGCCCCAGAGATCCAGTTCCCAGGTCGCGGAAACGCTGGCGGAGAACTGGTTCCCGAGGACCGGGCGGGGCCCGGCCCCGGCCACGAGGCCGCGCTGCCGCTGGCCGCTGATGCCGGCGTCGAGGTTGGGACCCAGGTGATTGATCCCGGCCAGGGCGCTGGCCTCCTCCATGCGGGAGACGGCCATGCGGAGGTCCCGGTTGTGGTCCAGCGCCTCCACCACCAGGCCCTTCAGGACGGGGTCGTCGTTGACGATCTCCCACCAACCCAGGTCGGCGGATCGGTCCCCCTGTTCCGCGGCGGCGGCGAAGGCCGTGGGCACCTCCAGGACGGGGCGGCGGAAGTTGGGCCCCATGGAACAGCCCAGGGAAGCCGCCAGGATCGCCGCGGCGGAAGGCATGAGAAGGCGGTGGCTAGGCTTGGACATCGGCGCCTCCGGGCGTGGGTTCCGCGAGCGCGGGCTGGGTTTCGGCCTTGGCCCTGCCGATGCGGTCGACGAGCACGAAGAGGGCCGGGATGAAGAAGACGCCGAAGACCGTGGCGACGAGCATGCCTATGCAGACGGTGACGCCGATGACCTTCCGGGCCTCCGCCATGGCGCCGGAGGCGAACATCAGGGGGGCCACTCCTAGGATGAAGGCGAAGGCGGTCATGAGGATGGGCCTGAGGCGAAGCCGGGCGGCCTCCATGGCGGCGTCCGCGGCGGTCATGCCGGCCTCGCGGTGGGCCTTGGCGAATTCCACGATGAGAATGGCGTTCTTGGCCGCGAGGCCGATGAGCGTGATCATGCCGATCTGGGCGAAGACGTTGTTCACGTAGCCGCCCCCCATCACGGTGGGCAGGATCGTGCGCAGGATCCAGAGGCCCAGCAGGGCTCCCAGGAGCGCGAAGGGGGTGCCCAGGAGCACGCTCAGGGGCAGGGACCAGCTTTCGTATTGGGCGGCGAGGATGAAGAAGACCACCACCAGGGCGAACAGGAAGACCACGGAGCCCGTGCCCCCCGCCTTCTTCTCCTGGTAGGAGAGATTGGCCCACTCGAAGCCGTAGCCCTGCGGCAGGGTCCTGGCCGCCACCTCCTCCAGGGCCCGGTGGGCCTGGCTCGAACTGTAGCCCGGGGCCGGCACGCCGGAGACCTCGGCCGCGCGGAAGAGGTTGAAGCGGGTGGTGTAGGGGGGGCCCTGGGTCTCCCTGAGGGTCACCAGCGTATCCAGGGGGATCATCCGGCCATCCCTGCTCCGCACGAAGAACTGGGAAAGGGACCTGGATGATGCGCGGTAATCGGGCTCGGCCTGCAGGAAGACGCGGTAGATGCGCCCGAAGCGGTTGAAGTCGTTGATGTAGGAGCTGCCAAGCAGCGCGCCCAGGGTGTGGTTGACCTCCTGGATGGGCACGCCGAGCTTCTGGGCCTTCTCCCGGTCGATGTCCGCGAACATCTGGGGCTCGGAGGTGCGGAAGAAGGTGGTGACCCGGCCGAGCTCGGGCCGCTTCGAGGCCTCCGCCACGAACTGCTCGGCGGCCTTCGCCAGGGCCTCGGGCGTGCCTCCCGCGCGATCCTGGATCATGAGGGTGAAGCCTTCGCCGGTGCCGAGGCCGGTGATGGGGGGAGGGCCGAAGGCGAAGACCTGGGCCTCGGGGATCTGCTTGTAGAACTCCAGGTTGAGCATGAGGGTGGCGATGTCCAGGCGCTGCCGGATGCCGCTGCGCTTCTCCCAGGGCCGCGCCTGGACGAACCCGATGCCGGTGTTGGAGGCGTTGGTGCCGGTCAGCAGCCCGAAGCCGGAGGCCGTGACGACGTCCTGGACGACGGGGCTGTCGGAGAGGATCTTCTCGACCTTGCGCAGGACGGCCTCGGTCCGCTCCTGCGAGGCCGCGTCGGGCAGCTGGACGTGGACGAAGAAGTAGCCGTTGTCCTCGTTGGGGAGGAAGCCCGAGGGGACGGCCTTGCCGAGGCCCGCGGCCAGCACCAGGATGCCGCCCACCATGAGGAGGGTGCGGCTGCCCTTGCGGATGAGGAGCTGGGTGACGCCCAGGTAGCGCTCCGTGCCCCGCCCGAAGATGCGGTTGAACCACGCGTAGAAGGGGTCGAGCAGGTGCTTCTCGCCGGGCTTCCGGGCCTTCAGGAGCTTGGAGGAGAGTGCGGGGCTCAGGGTGAGGGCGCTGATGGCCGAGAATGCCACCGAGATGGCGATGGTGACGGCGAACTGCTGGTAGAGGCGGCCGGTGATGCCGCCCATGAAGGCCACCGGCACGAAGACGGCGATGAGGATGAGCGCGATGGCGACGACGGGCCCGCTCACCTCGCGCATGGCCCTGGCCGTGGCATCCTTCGGGCTCATGCCCTGCTCGATGTGGTGCATGACGGCCTCCACCACGACGATGGCGTCGTCCACCACGATCCCGATGGCCAGCACGAGGCCGAGGAGGGAGAGCACGTTGATGGAGAAGCCCAGGAGGGGGAAGGCCATGAACGTGGCGATGAGGGACACCGGCACCGTCAGCAGGGGGATGAGGGTGGCCCGCCAGTTCTGGAGGAAGACGAAGACGACGATGATCACCAGGAGGATGGCCACGAACAGCGTTTCCACGATCTCCTTGATGCCCACGCTGATGGGCTCGGTGGTGTCCAGCACCCGCGAGCAGGTCATGTCCCGGGGGAAGGCCGGCTCGAGCTCGGCGAGCGCCTTCTCGACGGCGGCCTTGACCTGGAGGGCGTTGGATCCAGGGGCCTGGTAGATGCCAAGGGCGGAGGTGGGCTTCCCGTTGGCCCACGCCCTGGACATGTAGGAGAGGCTGCCCAGCTCGACCCGGGCGACGTCCTTGAGGCGGACCTGGCCCCCGTCGGGGTTGGAGCGGATGATGATGTCCCCGAACTCCTCGGCGGTGGCGAGACGGCCCTGGGTCTTGACCGTGTAGGTGAAGGCCGTGCCCTCGGGGGCCGGGGAACCCCCCAGCTGGCCCGCGGGCGTGATGTCATTCTGGGCGGCGATGGCGGCGTTCAGGTCCGCGACGGTCAGCCCCAGGGGCATGAGACGGTCGGGCCTCACCCATACGCGCATGGAGTAGTCCGTGCCGCCGAAGATCCTGACGTCGCCCACGCCCTTCACCCGGGACAGGCGATCCTTGATGTTGATGGCCGCGTAGTTGGTGAGGAAGCTCCCGTCCCAGGTCGCGTTGGGGGACGTGAGGGCATACATGAGCATGGGCAGGGCCAGCGCCTTCTTGGTGGTGACCCCGTACTGCTTGACGGCCGCCGGCAGGTTGGCCTCGGCCTGGCCCACGCGGTTCTGCATCAGCATGGTGGCCGTATCGAGGTTCGTCCCCACCTCGAAGGTCGTTTCCGTCTTGCAGGTGCCGTCGTTGCCGTTGGTGGACTTGACGTAGATCATGTTGTCCACGCCGTTCACCTGCTGCTCGATCGGGGAGGCCACGGCCTGCTCGACGTCGGGGGCCGACGCCCCCGTGTAGGTGGTTTCCACCGAGACGTTGGGCGGAGTGATGTCCGGCATCTGGGTGATGGGAAGCCCCGTCAGGGAGACGAGGCCGACGATGACCATGAGGATGGCCATCACCATCGCGAGGATGGGGCGGCGGATGAAGATGTTGCCCATGGCCTAGCTCCTGCCTTTGGCCTGAACGGCGGGTTGGAAGGGCTGGACGGCGACGGCGGCTCCGGGCTTGGCCTGCTGGAGGCCTTCCACGACCACGTTCTCCCCCGCCTTCAGGCCGTCCAGGACCACCCAGTCCTGGCCCTGGCGGGGGCCCATCTTCACCGGGCGGATCTGGATCCTGCCACCTTCGACCACGGCGACCTGGTGGGTGCCCTGGACCTCCTGAACGGCCCGCTGGTGCACGAGGACGGCCTTGGACAGGGTCTCGAAGGCGAAGCGGACCTTCACGAACTGCCCGGGACGGAGGCGGTGATCGGGATTCCTGAAGACGGCACGGACCGAGATGGTTCCCGTCCCGGGGTCGACGCCCCGCTGGATGGCGTCGAAGC
>DATGXY010000294.1:0-13226 GCA_035298525.1 Holophaga sp. | reverse complement strand
GGGGGGCGGGGACGGGCTCGGGGGGGGCGGTGGCAGGCCGTGCGGCCCCGCGCCGGGTGCAATTGCCCTGGAGCGTGCCGCCCTCGTCCACGACGAGGGAGCCCAGCTCCACCTCGCCCTCGACGATGCCGGTGCCGTGGATCTCCAGGCACTCCTCGATGCGGAAGACGCCCTCGACCCGGCCGGTGACGATCAGGTGCTTGGCGACGATGGTGCCCTTCACCAGGCCCGAGGGGGCGATGGTCACCTCGCCCTCGGAGGTGATGGTGCCCTCGATGGTGCCCTCGATGCGCAGGCTGTTGGTGCCCGCCACCACTTCGCCCTTCCAGAGGGTGCCCTTGCCCAGAAGCGTGTGGACGGCCGGGGCCGGTTCCGGGCGCTTCTTGTTGCTGAACATGGGCACCTCCTCCTTCATCGCAGGCCCTTGAGCCATTCACGCTGCAGGCGCAGGTAGGGCTGGGGATTGACGGGTCTGCCGTTGAGCCGGACTTCGTAGTGCAGGTGGACGCCGGTGGCGGCGCCCGTGCGGCCCATGTATCCCAGGATATCCCCCCGGGACACCTTTTGTCCCGCCTTGACCCGGAGGCGGCTCATGTGGGCATAGAGGGTCTCGATGCGGTCCGTGTGGGAAAGCATGACGGCGTTGCCGTAGCGGTCCATCCAGCCCGCTTCCACCACTTCGCCGTCGGCGGTCGCTTGGATGGGCGTTCCTTCGGCGTTGGTGATATCGAAGCCCGAATGGTAGCCGAGGAGGCTGTCCCCCTCCTCGTTGCCCCGGGAGAAGGGGCTGATGCGGATGCCGAAGCCGGAGCTGAGGTAGCCGGCGGTGGGGGGAATGCTGGGGGTGTGGTTCCAGCGGGTGATGATGGGGTCCATGCGGGCCTTGAGGAGCTTTGCCTGGCTGGACGCGCGCTCAAGCTGATCCCGCAACTCACCCACCTTCCGATGGTCGGCAGGCGGCTTGTTCTCCGCGCCGGGGGGCGGGGGCAGGGCGGGGGCGGGGTTCTTGGGGTCCAGGAGGCGGAGCAGGTCCGACATCTGGTTGCGCAGGGTCTGGATCTCCGTGTCCAAGGCCTGGGCCTGGTCCAGGCTTTCCCGCAGCTGCTCCTTCTGGGTGTAGGTCTCCCGCTGGAGGGTGGTGAAGTTCATGAGCTTCTTGGTGGCCCACAGGCCGTAGGCGCTGCCGGTCATGGCCACGGCCCAGAAGCCGCCCAGGGTGACCAGGATGCGCATGAAGGTCCGGCGCTCCAGGCTCCACCGGAAGGTGCGGTGGGCGAAGACGAACATGACCGTCAGGAACTGCTCCGTGTCGGGGCGGCTTGTGCGCAGGCCTCGGCGGGCGTAGGACTTCTTGGCCATGGATTTCATACTCTAGGCGGGTTCCAGGGCCCTGTCGAGCGCCGAATTGGTCAGGGCATGGCCCGGGCCAGGAGCCACTCGGCGGCGTGGCCCGTGAAGAAGATGAGCCCCACGAGGCTGTTCAGGGTGAAGAAGGCATGGTCGATGCGGTCCAGGCGCCCGCCGCGGACCACCCACTGCTCCCGCAGGAGGATGGCGGCCACGGCGATCCAGGCCAGCCAGGGCAGCACGTGGGCCTCCACCTGGAGGTTGTACGCCGCCCAGGCCGAAAGGGCCCCGGCGTGGAAGAGGCGGCTGAGGAGGAGGGAGGTGTCCGTGCCCAGGCGGCTGGGGATGGAGTGGAGGCCCCTGGAGGCGTCATAGTCCTGGTCCTGGAGGGCGTAGAGGATATCGAAGCCCGCGGTCCAGGCCAGGACGCCCAGGGCCAGGGACCAGGCCGGTGGGTGGAGCTGGCCGTTGACGGCGATCCAGGCCCCCAGGGGCGCGCCCGCCAGGGAGAGCCCCAGCACCACGTGGCTGAGGGCGGTGAAGCGCTTGCAGAAGGAGTAGCCCAGGATGATGACCAGGGCCAGGGGCGTCAGCTTCCAGGGCAGGGGCCCCAGCTTGCCGGCGGCGACGCAGAGCAGGATGATGGCGGCCCCCAGCAGGGCGTAGGCCCCGCCCCGGGTGACCCTGCCCGCGGGCAGGGCCCGGGAGGCGGTGCGGGGGTTCTCCGCGTCCAGGTCCTCGTCGGCCAGGCGGTTGAAGGTCATGGCCGCGGTGCGGGCCCCCACCATGGCCGCCAGGATCCAGAGCACCTTGTCCAGGGGCGGCGCCCCCCGGAAGGAGGCCAGTCCCCCCAGGAGGGCGAAGGGCAGGGCGAAGACCGTGTGCTCGAACTTGATCATGTCGAGCAGTTCCCGGGTTTGTCTGAGGGGTCTTGAATCCAGCATGGTCCGCCGTCGCGTTCCTTCCATCACGTCCCACTTTAACGCAGGCGGGGGCCCGCTGGCCCGCAAGGCTCGCAATCGTTGCAGATCGGGCGCATAATCGACCACCGATCACCCCTTCCCCCCATCCCGGCATCCCCGTGCATTCCTTCACCGTCTGGCACCTCCTGGCCTGCGTGACCCTCCTGCTCCAGCTGGGGGTCCTGTGGGCGGTGCTCCGCCTGGGGCGGGTGGCCCGCACCTGGTGGGTGTGGCCGGCCCTGTTCCTCGCCCTGGGGGTGCTGCTCTTCCGGCGGGTGACGATCCTGTGGGGCCTCTTCAGCTCCGGGCGGCTGCCCAACTACCCCGCCACCGAGATCACCGCCTGCGCCATCGCCTTCTTCCAGTTCGTGGCCCTCTGGCGTCTCTACGAGGACCTGCGGGAGGGGCGGGAGGCCCAGGAACGGCTCGCCGAGGCGACCCGGGCGGGGAGCGAGTGGCTCTTCCGGACCCTCTTCGAGCGGAGCGGGGATTCCGTGCTCCTCCTGGAGACCCGTGCGGAGGCGCCCCCCGTCATCGTGGACGTCAACGACGCCGCCCTGGCCAGCCACGGGTACCGGCGGGAGCAGCTGGTGGGCCAGCCCGTGACGATCCTGGAGCCGGATCTGGGCCCCGAGGAGGATGCCCAGCGCAGGGACCAGCTGCACACGGCCTCCCAGGCCCTCTTCGTGACCCGGCACCGGCGCCGGGACGGGAGCCTCTTCGACGTGGAGATCCTGACCATGTCGGCGCCGGTGCAGGGGCGGAACCTCCTCCTGTCCATCGAGCGGGATATCACCGCCCGGCTCCAGGCCGAGCGGGAACTGGCCGCCAGCGAGGCCAGGCTGCGGGAGGCCGCGCGCATGGCCCGCCTGGGCTGGTGGGAGGCGGACCACCTGGCGGGGCACGCCACCTGGTCCGAGGAGCTCTACCGCATGTACCGCCTGGACCCCGCGGGGGGTGCCCCGGCCTTCGAGAAATGGTCCGAGCTCCTCCACCCCGGGGACCGGGAAGCGGCGACCCGGACCTGGCGGGAGCACCTGGCCCGGCGGAGCCCCCGGGCCTGGCGCCAGTACCGGATCCTGGGCCCCGGTGGGGAGGTGCGCCACATCCTCAGCCACATCCGCACCGAGTTCGCCCCGGACGGCACCCCCCTGCGGTCCTTCGGGACGGACCAGGACGTGACGGGCCAGGTGCAGCTCGCCGCGGAGCGGGAGAAGGCCCTCTCCCTCCTGTCGGCGACCTTCGAGAGCACCTCCGAGGGGCTGCTGGTCACGGACGGCGAGGGCCGGATCTCCGGCTTCAACCGCCGCTTCCTGGACATGTGGGGCCTTGAGCCCGACCAGGTCCGGGACGCCAGGGAACAGGACCTGGCCGCCGCCCTCGTGCCCAAGGTGGCCGATCCCGGCGCCTTCCTGGCCCGCATCCGCCAGATCGGGGCCGATCCCCTCCTCGTGGCCTCCGAGGAGGTCCTCCTCCGGGACGGGCGGGTCTTCGAGCGCCACTCCAGCCCCCGCCAGGAGGGTGGCGAGGTCGCGGGGCGGCTGTGGAGCTTCCGCGACATCACCCCCCGGCGCAAGGCGGAGGAGGAGCGCCTGGCCCTGGAGCAGCAGTTCCACCACCTCCAGCGCATGGAGAGCGTGGGGCGGCTGGCGGGGGGCATCTCCCACGACATGAACAACGTGCTGGCCGCCATCATGTCCGTGGCGGAGGTCATGAAGATCAAGGGCGAGGCCAGCCCCGGCCAGCTGGACCTGATCCTGGACGCCGCCAGGCGGGGCCGCACCCTCATGCGGGGCCTCCTGGCCTTCGCCCGCAAGGAGATGGAGGAGGCCGAGCACTTCGACCTGAACGAGGTTGTGAGGCGGGAGGCGGAGCTCCTGTCCAGCACCACCCTCCAGAAGGTGCGCCTGGAACTGGACCTGGCCCCGGACCTCCCCAGGCTCGTGGGGTCCTCGGCGGCCATCGCCACCGCCCTCATGAACCTGTGCGTCAACGCCATGGACGCCATGCCCGACGGAGGCCGCCTCGCCCTGCGCACCCGGCCCGCGGGGGGGGATTCGGTGGAGCTGGTGGTGGAGGACGACGGCCAGGGGATGCCTCCCGAGGTGGCCTCCCGGGCCATGGAGCCCTTCTTCACCACCAAGCCCTCCGGGAAGGGCACCGGCCTGGGGCTTTCCATGGTCTTCGGCACGGTTCAGGCCCACGGCGGGAACTGCGAGATCCAGAGCCGGCCGGGGCAGGGCACCCGGGTCCGGGTCGTGCTGCCCGTGGCCGCCGCCGGTCCCGGCCCGGGCGCCGAGCCCCCGGGGCGGGACGAGGGGGCCGGGTCCGGCGCCTCCCTCCGGATCCTCCTCGTGGACGACGATCCCCTGGTGCGCACCTCCGTGCCGGAGATGCTCAGCCTCCAGGGCCACCGGGTGACGCCGGTGCCCGGAGGCCGCGAGGCCCTCGCGGCCCTGGAGGCGGAGGGGAACTGGGACCTGGTCGTCCTGGATCTGAACATGCCCGGCATGGACGGGCTGGAGACCCTCACCCGCCTGCGGGGCCTGGCACCCCTTCTTCCCGTGCTCCTGACCACCGGCTTCCTGGGGGAGCGCGCCAGCGATCGCCTGTCGGAACTGGGCCCCGTGTCCGTGCTCCTGAAGCCCTACTCGGCGGAGGAGATCCGCCGGGCCACGGAATCCCTCCTGGCCGGGAACTGAGTTCGGCGATCCCGGCCCAACCTTTTCCGGGTGGCGGGCATCCCAGGTGGTAAGCGCCCAACCCGACGAACCATGGATGGGTGTGCCGGAGTTCCCCCCATGACCCTTCGTTCCGCCAGCTTGACCCGGTCCCTCCCCTTCCTGGCGGGGGCCCTCCTCCTTTCCGGCCTGCTGGCCTGCGGGGGGGGCGGAGGCTCCAGCCCCGCCCCGACCCCCCCGGCCATCACTAGCCAGCCGGCCTCCCTGACGGTCACAGCCGGCCAGCCGGCCACCTTCGCCGTGACCGCCACGGGCACCGCGCCCCTGGCCTACCTGTGGAAGAAGGATGGGGTGAGCCTGGGGGCCACCGCCGCCACCTATTCCCTGGCCGCCGCCCAGGCCGCGGACGCGGGATCCTACACCGTGACCGTGTCCAACGGGGCCGGAAGCGTGACGAGCCAGTCCGCCGTCCTCACCGTGAATCCCGCCGGGCCGGGCCTGGCCTTCACCACCCAGCCGGCCGACACCACCGTCACCGTGGGCCAGACGGCCGTATTCACCGCGGAGGTATCGGGATCCCCCACCGCCCTCCAGTGGCAGGCCTCCCCGGACGGCACCGCCTGGACGGACCTGGCCGGGGCCACCACCGCCACCTGCCGCCTCGTGGCCGTGGGGCTCGCGGACCAGGGCCGCCGGGTCCGGCTCAAGGCTTCCAGCGCCACGGGGACCCTCCTGTCCTCCACCGCCGTCCTCCAGGTGCTCCCCGCGGGGCAGGCCGTGACGGGCAAGGGGCTCGTGCAGGGCGCCGCCTTCACCGGGGGCTATGAGTTCCTGGGCATCCCCTACGCGGCGCCCCCCGTGGGGGCCCTGCGCTGGAAGGCCCCCGCGGACCCCGCCCCCTGGACGGGCCTGCTCCAGACCCAGGCCTTCAAGCCCCGCTGCCCCCAGCTCCAGTTCACCCAGGGTTCCACCACCGGCGTCCCCCAGGGGGACGAGGACTGCCTCTACCTGAACGTGTGGACCCCCGACGTGTCCACGCCCTCCCTCCCCGTGCTGGTCTTCCTCCACGGCGGCGCCCACCAGCAGGGCGGCCCCGACGAGACGGCCCAGGGCGCCCAGCTGTACGTGGGCCGCTACCTGGCCAGCCGCGGCCCGGCCGTGGTGGTCACCCCCGAGTTCCGGGTGGGTCCCCTGGGCTACCTGGTGCACCCCGGCCTGGACGCGGAGGGGGCCTCGGGCACCTCGGGCAACTACGGGGTGCTGGACCAGATCAAGGCCCTGACCTGGGTGCGGGACAATATCGGCCGGTTCGGCGGCGATCCCTCCAAGGTCCTGGTCTTCGGCCAGAGCGCCGGCGCCGTGGACACGGGCAACCTCCTGCTCGCCCCGGCGGCCTCGGGCCTCTTCCAGCGGGCCGCCCTCCTCAGCGGCATGCCCTCCCTGGGCGCCTACGCCGATGTGCGGGCCTCGGGCGTGGCCTGGGCCGCCACCTTCACCTCGGCCTCCACGGACGCCGCGAAGATCGCGGAACTGCGGACCCTGCCCTGGCAGACCCTCGTGTCCACCGAGACCAACGCCCTGGCCGGGGGCATCGTCAACCAGGCCTGGCAGCCGGCGCTGGACGGCGTCGTCTTCCCCCTGGGGCCCGACGCGGCCTTCGCCTCCGGGGCCTTCAACAAGGTCCCCGTCATCATCGGCACCACCGCCGACGAGATGAGCCTCTCCGCCCCGGCCACCGTGACCCCGGCCCAGGTGGACGCCTTCATCAACCTCACCATCCCGGCCGCCTTCCGCGCCCAGGCCCGCGCCCTCTACCCCTCGGGCACGACGGACGCGGAGGCCCGGGCCGCCTACGTGCAGATCCTCACGGACGGTCAGTTCACGGCCCCGGTGCGCCGCGCGGCACGGGCCATCGGGGCGTGGCCCGCCAGCCCCGTGTGGCGGCACTTCTTCTCCCACACCCAGTCGGGGGCCTACGCGAGCCTCGGGGCCTACCACGGCATCGACCTTTTCTACGTGTTCAACACCCTGGAGGACACCCAGTACGCCCGCCTCGGCCTGGTCACGGCCGCGGACAACCTGGTGGAGGGCGCCATGCTCAAGTACTGGGTGGCCTTCGCGGCCACGGGCGTCCCCCAGGCCCCGGGGCTCCCCGCGTGGCCCTCCCAGCAGGGGGGCCAGGACGCCTACCTCGCCTTCGGCGACGTGCTGGACGCCACCCAGGTTGGGGTGCGCACCGCCAAGTGCGATTTCTGGGACGCCCTCCGGTAGGCTGGACAGGAACTGTCCCCGCCCGGGAGCGATCCTGGGCGGCAGGGAGGAAACCCCCATGGCAGGCCGACGCGGCACCGGAATCCCCGGACTCTCCTTCTCCTGGCGCAGGGCCCTGGGCGTCTCCCAGGCCCAGGCCCGGCTTTCCAGGCGCATCGGCGTCCCCCTGAGCCGCTCCGGCCGCCAGCGCAGGGCGGGGCGCATGATGGGCTGCTGCCTCCCCCTGCTCCTGGGGCTGGGGGCGCTGATCCGGGCCCTCTGCTGAACGGAACCGGCCCGGAGATCCGGGCCGGTCAGGTGCGGGTCAAGCTTCTGGGGTCAGGCTCCTGAAATGCCCTGTGGGGGGACCGCCCGCTCCCTTCGGTCACTCTTCGTCCCCCCACACCCCCACTTCATGCCCGGGCAGAGCCCGGACATGAAGTCTAGGCCGCGGCCTTCTTCAGGCGCATGCGGAGCTTGCCCACGATGCCCAGGGGGAACTTGTAGATGCCCACGATGAAGAGGATGCCCAGCCAGAGCAGCCAGCGGTCGGGGTGGACCAGGTCCTTGAGCACGGGGATCTTGGCGAAGGCGGTGCTGCCCACCTTCATGAGGTCCTGGAGGTAGTTCTCGGCCAGGATGAAGATGGTCGCGCCCACCACCGAGCCGTACAGGGTCCCCATGCCGCCGATGACGACCATGAGGAGGATGTCCATCATGATGGCGAAGGAGAGGGTCGTGTCCGGGCCGTTGTAGCGCAGCCACAGGGCCAGGAGGCAGCCCGCGAGGGTTGCGAAGACCGCGCTGAGCACGTTGGTCCAGGTGCGGTAGACCACCGTGCGGTAGCCCAGGGCCTCGGCCCGGAAGGCGTTCTCGCGGATGGCCTGGAGCACCCGCCCGAAGGGGGAGTTGACGATGCGCAGCATGACCAGGAAGAGCACGACGACGGCCACGAGCAGCAGGTAGAACCCGATGATCCTGCCGTCCAGGGTGACGCCGAGGAAGGGCTGCTCCCGCAGCTGGAAGGCGGGGCTGATGAGCTCGGGCACCTTGAAGGTGAGGCCGTCCTCGCCGCCGGTGATGTCCGACATCTGGCTGGCCAGGGTCTGGAAGGCCGTGGCCACCGCCAGGGTGATCATGGCGAAGAACATGGCCTTCACGCGCAGGCTGAAGAGGCCGACCACCAGGGAGAGGAGGATCGAGACCGCCAGCGCGCCGGCCACGCCGATGCCCACGGAACCCCACTTGGGGGGCAGGTGGGTGAGGGCGATGGCCACGCCGTAGGCGCCGATGCCGAAGAACATGGTGTGGGCGAAGCTGAAGATGCCCGTGTAGCCCAGCATCAGGTCGAAGCTGGCCACGAGGACGACGAAGATGCAGATCTTGGCGGCCACGTTCAGGCTCTTGGCCCCGGGGAAGATGAAGGGGGTCAGGGCCAGGCCGAGGACGATGAGGACGAGCAGGGCCGCCAGGACCTTGGAGCGGGGCGTGTCGCCGGAGAGGAGGAACTTGGAGATCATTGCTTACCCACCGCGTAGAGTCCCTGGGGCCGCCACAACAGGACGATGACCATCAGGCCGATGTTGGAGAAGAGGGCCACCTTCGGGGCCAGGAAGCCGACGTAGTTGGCCACGAGGCCCACCAGCATGGACCCCAGGAAGCAGCCGCCCACGGAGCCCAGGCCGCCGATGATGATGACGATGAAGAGCAGCACGTTCACGGCGCCGCCCATCTCGGCGACCACCGACTGCTGGTAGAGGCCCCACATGACGCCGCCCAGGCCCGCCAGGGCGGAACCCGCGACGAAGACCCCGATGAACAGGCGCCTGATGCGGTAGCCCATGCTCTCCACCATCTCCCGGTCGTGCACGCCGGCGCGGATGAGGAGGCCCAGCTTGGTGCGGGTCATGACCCACATCATGGCGGCGAAGACGGCGAGGCCGATGACGACGGCCACGACGCGGTACTTCTCGATGGCGGCCTCGCCCAGGAGGATGGAGCCGCGCATGCCGCCGGGGAGGAGCAGGGGGATGGCCTGGGGTCCCCACAGCACCTTGATCAGTTCCTGGCCCACGATCATGCCGCCCATGGTGATCATGATCTGCTTCAGGGGCTGGCCGTACACGGGCCGGATGATGACCCGCTCGAAGATCAGGCCCAGGAGGGCCGTGAGCGCCATGGCTCCCAGCATGGCCGGGAGGACGATGCCCAGGTTGCGCAGCAGGCTTTCGGAATCGGACCATCCGGCCGCGGTGCCGATGATCGTCGTGGCGATGAAGGCGCCCACGCTGATGAAGACGCCGTGGCCGAAGTTGAGGACGTCCATGAGGCCGAAGATGAGCGTCAGGCCCGAGGAGAGGATGAAGAGGATCATGCCCATGGCCAGCCCGGCGAAGGTCAGGGTGAGCCAGGTGGAGGGGCTGATGAAGGGCAGGGCGAGGAGGGCGATGGCGGGGATGAGGAAGAGCGGGACGAAGTCCTTCCGGACCTTCGGCAGCGCGTCCATGCCCGGGGCTGGGGTGGATGGTGCGGTCATCGGTCGGTCCTCCGTCATTGATGGGACGCCAGGGACAGGCCCAGGAGCCTGGTCTGGAGGGCCTCGTCCTCCGCCAGTTCAGCCATGGGGCCCGCATGGACGACGCGTCCGTCGTCCATCACCGCCACCTGGTCGCCCAGCTGGCGTGCGAAGTTGAAGTTCTGCTCCACCAGCAGGATGGTGGTGTCGGCGGCCTTCAGTTCCCGGAAGGCCTCGATCATGTTCAGGATGATGGCGGGGGCCAGGCCCTTGCTGGGCTCGTCCACCAGGAGGAGCTTCCGGGGCTCCACCACGGCCCGGGCCACGGCGAGCATCTGCTTCTGGCCGCCGCTGAGGAGGCCCGCGGGGTGCTGCCAGAACTTCTTCATGGCCGGGAAGAGGCCGAAGATCCATTCCAGCCGCTTGGGATCGATCTGGTCCTCCCGCTTGGCGGCGCGGGCGGCCAGGAGCATGTTCTCCCGAACCGTCAGGTCGGGGAAGATGCCCATGTTCTCGGGGACGTAGGCCATGCCCAGGCGGGAGACGTCGGGGGTGGCCATGGCCTGGATCTCCCTGCCCTCCAGCTGGATGGTGCCGGCGGAGGCCTTCCACAGGCCCATGATGGTGCGCAGGGTGGTGGTCTTGCCGGCGCCGTTGCGCCCGAGCAGGACCGTGAGCTCCCCGTGGGCGACCTTCAGGTCGACCCCGTGGAGGATGTGGTAGGCGCCGATATGGGTGTGGACGCCCTCGAGCTTCAGGAGGGTCTCGCTCATTTCTTCACCTCGACGCCCAGGTAGGCCTCCTGCACAATGGGCGACGCGATGACCTCGGCGGGCTCGCCGTCGGCCACCAGGGCTCCGTTGTGCAGGACGATGATGCGGTCGCTCAGTTCGCGGACCACGTCCATCTTGTGCTCCACCAGGAGGATGGTCTTGTCCTTCCGGGCCTTGAGGCCCCGGATCAGGTCCAGGATGACGGGCACCTCGTCCACGCTCATGCCGGCGGTGGGCTCGTCGAACATGAAGACCTCGGGCTCCAGGGCCATGAGGATGCCCACCTCGAGCTTGCGCTGGTCCCCGTGGGGGAGGGCCGCGGCGGGCACGTCCCGCTTCGAGGTGAGGGCGACGGCCTCCAGCACCTGGTCGGCCTTCTCGATGAGGTCCTTGTGGGAGCTCCAGACGCTCCACATGTTGAGCCCCACCCGGGCCTTGCTCTGCACGGCCAGGCGCACGTTCTCGAGCACCGTGAGGAAGGGGAAGAGGTTGGTGAGCTGGAAGGCGCGTCCGATGCCCTTGTGGCTGCGGGCGGGGGCGGAAGCGCGGCTGATGTCCTCGCCGCGCAGGAGGACGCGGCCGGAGGTCGCCGGCAGCTGGCCGGAGATGAGGTTGAAGTACGTTGTCTTGCCCGCTCCATTGGGGCCCACGATGGCGGTCAGCGTCCCCGGCTGGAAGCCGCAGGACACGGAGTTGACCGCCACGTGGCCGCCGAAGCGGATGGTCAGGTCTTGGGTTTCGAGGGCGAAGGTCATCGAGGCTCGCGGGGTGGTGGGTGCCGACAGGGGCAGGCCGCGCGGCGGGTTGACCAGCCGCGCGGCCGCTATCTTACTGCACTAGCGCTTGTTGGTGATGGGGACCTGCATTTCTTCGGGCTTGATCTCGCGGACGAGCTCGGGGATGGCCCAGTCGACCTTGGGGTCGACCTTGATCTTGAAGTGGTACATGGACTGCATGGCCTGGTGGTCCTCCTTGCGGAAGGTCATCCTGCCCTTGGGGGTCTCGAAGGACATGCCTTCCATGGTCTTGATGAGGTCCTCGGTCTTGGCGGAGCCGTTGGTCTTGTTCAGGGCCTCGACGATGGCCATGCCCGCGGCCATGCCGCCGGCGGTGAAGAAGTCGGGGGGCACGTTGTTGAACCGCTTCTTGTGCTGCTCGACGAGCCACTTGTTGGCGGCGTTCTTGGGGATCTCATAGTAGTAGTAGCAGGAGCCTTCCATGCCGGGGAAGGCCTTGTAGGCGGCCAGGGCGGGCAGGATGTTGCCGCCGGTGGCGATCTCGATGCCGTAGCGCTCGGGCTTGAGGTCGGCGATCTTGAAGGGGTTGCCGGCGCCGGCCCAGTTGATGAAGATGACCTTGCGGCCCTTCTTGTCCTTGAGCTTGTCGAACACCCGCTGCGCGCCGGCGGTGAAGTCGGTGGTGGCGACGGGCAGGTACTCCTCGTGGACGAGGGTGGCGTTCTTGATGGCGCCCTTGAAGGCCTTCACGAAGTCCTTGCCGAAGGCGTAGTCCTGGGCCAGGGTGGCGATGAAGGTGCCCTTCTTGTCCAGGGCCACGGCGTTGGAGATGGCGTCCTGGCTGGAGTTGCGGCCGGTGCGGAAGATGTAGCGGTTCCACTTGTCGCCGGTGATGGAGTCGGCCACGGCCGGCTCGACGATGAGGACCTTCTTGTACTCCTCGGCCACGGGCAGCATCGCCAGGGCGACGCCGGAGGACGTGGGACCGACGGCGAGGTCGGCCTTGTCGTCGGCGAAGGCGGAGGCGAGCTGGGCCTTGCCCACGTCGGGCTTGCCCTGGCTGTCCTTCTCGATGAGGACGAGCTTGTGACCCTTGACGGTCATGGTGCCCTTGGTCGCGTACTCCAGGCCCATCATGAGGCCGGTCTGGGTCTGCTTGGCATAGGCCTCGAGGACCCCGGTCTTGTCGTACACGTGGGCGATCTTGATGTCCTGCGCGGCGAGCCCGGTGCTGAGGGCCAGGGCGACGAAGCCGAGCGCGAGATTCCTGATTTTCATGATTCCTCCTTGTGCGGGGGCGTTACGGGGAAAGGACGCCCCGGCGGGGCCGGGGCGTCCTTCGGGCGGCTAGAACCAGAACTGGACGTTCAGGCCGATCTGCTTCCAGCTCTCGCCGTTGATGCCGGCGAGGTTGGGGGCGGAGGCGCCGAAGCTGTAGTCGGAGAGGAAGGGCTGGTAGTGGCCGTTCTTCCCGTTCTTGAGCTCGGTGTAGTAGAGGCCGATGAAGGCGCGCTTGGTCAGGGCGTAGTCCCAGACGAGGTTCAGCTGGGTGGCGCCGGAATCGTGGGCGTCGGACACGTCGCCGGCCTTGCCGTAGGTCACGTGGAACATGTGGTCGCCCATCGTGTAGGAGACGGGGATCTCCCAGGCGGTGCGCTTGGCGTCACCCACCGTGGCGCCGTAGGCGACGTTGCCGCCGCCCACGCCGTTGGAGATGGTGGTGCTGTCGACCACGAGGCCGGCCTTCAGGCCGAAGGGGAACTTGTAGGAGGCGCCGAGGCGGTAGGCCTTGGTGTCCAGGGGCCCGTTGTAGAAGGCGGTGGTGTAGACGCCGCCCTGGATCTTCTGGTCCAGGAAGCTGGCGTGGAGGGAGATGCCCTTGCCGTTGTAGCGGGCGCGGCCGTAGACGGTCTGGCCGTCCTCGTAGTTGCGGGCGTAGCCGACGGCGGCGTTGGGGGGGT
>DATGXY010000293.1:0-32755 GCA_035298525.1 Holophaga sp. | reverse complement strand
GGGGGGCGGGGGAGGGGCGGCGTGGGGCATGGAAACAGTCTAATCGCAGCGGTCCCCATCCCGCCCTTCCTTCCATCCCGGGCGTCCCGGCCTCCACCTGTGATCTTTTCCCGGCCGGGCCCTGGTACCCTTGGGGAAAATGGGAGGACCCATGTACACGCCCGAATACCTGCAGAAGGTCCAGGAGAGCCTGTCCGTGAAGGAGGACCCGGCCAAGCTGCGGGAGAAGAAGTTCGAGACGTCCTCGGGCATCCCCCTCAAGAACTCGTACACCCCGGCCGACATCCCCGCCTTCGATCCCATCGCGGACCTGGGCCGCCCCGGCCAGTACCCCTTCACCCGCCACGTCCAGCCCACCGGCTACCGCGGCCGCCTCTGGACCATGCGCCAGTACGCGGGCTTCGGCACCGCCGAGGAGTCCAACGCCCGCTACCGCTACCTGCTGGAGCAGGGCCAGACCGGCCTCAGCGTGGCCTTCGACCTGCCCACCCAGATCGGCATGGACCCCGACCACGAGATGGCCATGGGCGAGGTGGGCAAGGTGGGCGTCAGCGTCTGCTCCATCCGCGACATGCGCGTGCTCTTCCAGGGCATCCCCCTGGACAAGGTCTCCACCAGCATGACCATCAACGGCCCCGCCTCGGTGCTGCTGGCCCTCTACCTGGCCGTGGCCGAGGAGCAGGGCGCGGGCTGGGACCAGGTCAGCGGCACCATCCAGAACGACATCCTCAAGGAATACATGGCGAGGGGCACCTACATCTACCCGCCCCGGCCCAGCATCCGCCTGATCACGGACATCTTCGGCTTCTGCGCCGAGAACGTGCCCAACTGGAACACCATCTCCATCTCCGGCTACCACATCCGCGAGGCGGGCTGCACCGCCGCCCAGGAGATCGCCTTCACCCTGGCCGACGGCATCGCCTACGTGGAGGCCGCCCTCAACGCCGGCCTGAAGCTGGAGGCCTTCGCGCCCCGCCTCAGCTTCTTCTTCAACGCCCACAACCAGTTCCTGGAGGAGATCGCCAAGTTCCGCGCCGCGCGCCGCCTCTGGGCCCGCATCATCAGGTCGCGCTTCGGCTCGAACGATCCCAAGAGCCAGATGCTGCGCTTCCACACCCAGACCGCGGGCAGCACCCTCACCGCCCAGCAGCCCGACAACAACATCGTGCGCACCACGGTGCAGGCCATGGCCGCCGTCCTGGGCGGCACCCAGAGCCTGCACACCAACAGCCGCGACGAGGCCCTGGCCCTGCCCACCGAGTCCAGCGCCCGCATCGCCCTGCGCACCCAGCAGATCCTCGCCTTCGAGAACCGCATCGCCGACGTGGTGGATCCCTTCGCGGGCAGCTACCTCATCGAGAGCCTCACGGACGAACTGGAGAAGATGGCCGAGGCCCTCATCGCCAAGGTGGACGAGGCCGGCGGCATGGTGGCGGCCATCGAGAAGGGCCTGCCCCAGCGGGAGATCCAGAACGCCGCCTACGCCTACCAGAAGGCCGTGGAAAAGGGCGAGCAGGTCGTCGTCGGCGTCAACAAGTTCGCCATCCAGAACGAGGAGAAGCCCGAGCTGCTCCGGGTGGACGAGGCCCTGGGCGCCCGGCGCCGCGAGCAGGTGGCCCAGTACCGCGCCGAGCGCGATAACGGCGCCGTCCGCACCGCCCTGGAAGCCCTCGCCGCCGGCGCCAAGGGCACCGACAACCTCATGCCCCTGATCCTCGCCGCCGTGAAGGCCGAGGCCACCGTGGGCGAGGTGTGCGACGCCATGCGGGCCGTCTTCGGGGAGTACCAGGAGCGCCTGGTCCTCTAGGTGCTGCCTGCAAACCAATGACAGTCCAGGAAAAGGAGGAAGGGGAAAGGGGCAAGTGGGCCTATCCGAAGTCGACGGGAAGGCAGGCCGGAAGGCCTGTGGCCCTGAGCACCACGCCCTAGTTGTAGGCCACGGTCACGGAAAAAGTGCCGGCGTAGGTCCCCGGGGCCTGGCCCCCGGGGATGGCGATCTGCGCCCCCACCGTCACCGCCTGAGTGCCTCCCGCGCCCATGGTCAGGCTGCCCGATGGGGAACGGGTGAAGGAGCCCAGGGTCAGGGTCTGGGCGCCGGAGGTGAGGGTGGCCGTGGCCGGCAGCGCGAGGGCATAGGTGGCGCCCGCGGGCGCGGTCACGGTGAAGCCGGCGGCGTTGAAGGTCCCTCCCGGCATGGCGGAGGCGCCCCCCGCGAAGGTGCGGGTGCCCGTCGGGGCCAGGGTCACCGTCCCCGCGGAAGCGCCGATGGCCACCCGGCCCATGGCCAGGTCCGCGGTCTTGGCGACGGTGATGGGGCTCGCCAGGGCCTTCACGGTGACGGTGAAGGCCCTGGTGGTGGTCTGGGCGTTCGAATTGTTGCGCAGCTTCAGGGTCACCGTGCCGGTGTAGGTTCCGGCCGGGTTCTGATTGGCGCGCTTGACGTTCACCGTCAGGCCGAAGTATTCGACGGGCTGGCTGGCCGTGAAGATCCTGGGATAGGTGCTGGCGAAGGTCAGGCTGGCGTTGGAGACGGTCATGGTCGCCCCGCTGGGGCCCGTCAGCGTGAAGGAGCCGGTGGTGGCGTTGTTGGAAACGGTGTACGAACTCCCCACGGGCCCCGTGGCCGTGAAGGACCCCAGCGCGAAGAGGCTGGAGGGCAGGGTGGTGGAGCCGGTGACCGAGCGTGAGCCCGTCGGCACCGGTGTGGGGGCGAGGATCAGGGTCCCGCTGCTGGTGCCGGGGATGACCGCGCCGCCGAAGGGATTCGAGGCCAGGGTGAGGGTGAGGGTCTGGGCCGGCAGGGCCGGGGCCAGGGCGAGGCATCCCGCCAGCACGAACCAGGTCGGGGGTCTTCCCAGGGCCACCGGCACCTCCTTCCCAAGCCTAATTAATAAATCATTCGGCGCCAGCCCTCAGGGGCCTTCGGGGGGCAGGGAAAGTTCGAAATCCTCCCCATCCAGGTGGGTGCCCTCCGGGGACAAGGCCAGGGTGCGGGGCGCCGGCGGGGCCGCGCCCAGCCTGCCCGCGGCCTCCGCTGGAATGGCCAGGATCCGGCTTCCGGGCTGGAGGTCCCCGAAGGTGTAGAACCCGTCGTAGGCGGTGCGAACGCTCTTGATCACCCGCCCGGACGTGTCCGAAAGCTCCACGCGGACGCCCGGAAGGGGCTTGCGGACGCCGGCCCGGATTCCGGACACCGTGCCCGTGATCTCCCCCACCAGCACGATGGGCACCTCGAGGCGGGTCACGTGGCCCATGCGGGGCGTCACCTGGTCCCCGGGCCGGACCGGACGCATGAGGGGATCCTCCAGGGTGGTGGGGGCGATGGCGAACTGGGTGTCGGCGCTTTCCGCCAACCCGGGCAGGAAGAGGCCCCCGTCCGGCCCCGACCGCTGCTCCTGCAGGGATTCGTTGACCGTGAAGGCCACCTGGGACAGGGGGGGTTCACCGGGGTCCAGGGTGTGATTGCCGTTGCGATCCAGGAAGGTGCGGGCGGCGATGGCCCCCCCCAGGGCCGCGGTACCAGCCCGGCTGTGCCATCGGCCGTCCAGGGGATTGCGCAGGAGGCCGAATCTCACCATGAGGGAGGCCGACCAACCCTGGAGGCTTGAGCGGCCGGCGGAGAGGCTCAGGGCGAAGGATCCCTGGCTGCGGGTGGCGGAAAGGGCCCAGCGCCGGTCCCGGCTGCGCACATCCAGGGAGGACTGCCATTCCAGGGACAGGGGACTGAACCGGCCGGTCTCGGCCGTGAGGGCGAGGCCCTCCAGGGTGCGGGCGCCCGACAGCCGGTAGCTGGCCTGGGCCCGGAGGGCGAAGGCCTTGAAGACCTTGCTGGCCAGGAATTCCCCCTGGGTCGTTCCGGCGCGGAGCCCGGGGCTTCCGTTCAGGGTCCGGGTGAACTGGTTGGAAAGGGCGAGGCCAGCGAGGGAGGCGGAAAGGCGCAGGCGGGCGGAATCGGAGGTGGCGCCCCCGGGCAGGGCGTCCCGCGTCGCGCCCCCTTCAAAGGTCAGGATGGGGTTGAAGGGATCGGGCAGGGGGACTGCGACCTCCAGTTCCGTGCGGCTGGTTACCCCGTTCTGGACCAGGGGGCTCACGAATCCGTTCCGGAAGAAGGTGTGCCGGCCCAGGAAACGGAGGGGGCCCAGGCGGCCCCGGAGGGCCGCATCCAGGGCCGAGCCGCCCCCGCCGTCCGCCGCCAGGGTGAGGGTGGTGGCGAAGCCCGGCCAGAACCCCTGGAGGATCCCCGTGCCCAGGGTCCGATGCCGGCCGGCGGCCAGGGTCCGCACGAAGCCGGCATGGACCGTCAGGCGGGAGGAGATCCCCTGGCTGGCCAGGACCTGGAGCCGGCCCCCCCGGCCATCGCGGGGTCCCACCCCCGCCACGTGGTACACGAAGGTCCCCGCGGGAATCTGGCTCTGGCCCACATCGAAGCTGAGGCGCTCCTCCCGGCGCTGGCCCTGGGGGCCGTAGAAGGCCAGCCTGAACTCGTTGGGGCCGTAGGTGAGGGGCACATCCAGGAATTCGTACCGGCCGTCGGGCCTGGAGGCCTGGAAGGCCTTCAGGTTCTGGTTCTGATAGAGTTCCACCTGCCAGCCAGGGGGCAGGTCCCCCTTGAAGGACTGGCGGTCGAAGGCCGGGCCCTGCTGGAGGGCCTGGTTCGTCACGAGGAAGCCCGTGCCCACCGCCGGGGCCGCGGTGAGGTCCGCCCCGGGCAGGAGGATCTCCCCGGCCTGGAAGGCGGTGGCGCCCAGGGGCCCCAGGAGGCCCCCGTGGGGATCCCGCCGGCCCAGGGTGCCGTGGAACGCCTCCAGGCCCCCGGGCCGCTGGAACTGGGCGAAGAAACTGCCGGACAGCTTCAGGACATCCCCGGCCGCGAGGAGGCTGCCCTGGCCGGTGGCGCGCCCCTGGCTTTGCTGCATGGCCAGGGTCAGATCCAGGGCGGGCCAATCCAGCAGGCGGTAGGGGTCGGGGGCGGGCTGGAAGACCCGCATGCCCCCCTCCCGGACGAGGCCCCGGGCCTGGCCCTCCCGCTTCCACCGGGCCTGGAGGGGCAGGGTCTCCTTCGTTTCGAGGGTGATCTGGGATTCCTGACGCAGGATGACCGCTTCCAAGGGCAGGCACTCGGACAGAAGCCGGGTATCCAGGTAGATATCGTCCTCCCGCACCTGGATGCGGGCGGAGTCAAGCCTGCGGGTGGCCCCGGCCAGGGCGAGGGTGCCGGTCCGGGCGTCAAGGCGAAAGGTCCTGGCCTCGTCGACGAGGAATCCCGAGGCCACGGCCCTGGCCGCGTCCACCTCGATGGCCAGGTCCAGTTCCCGGCACAGCTCCCCCAGGGGCACGAGGAAGCCATCCCCCCGGGGCAGGGCCGGGAAGCATTCCGAGAGCACCACCTGGCCCAGGCACACCTTGAAGAGATAGGGGTCCTCCTCCGGTGGGGCCTGGGACGGGGCGCGCGCCGCCAGGGCGAGGTTGAGGAGCAGGGCACGGCCAACCTGTCGGCAGGGGATCCGGGGCTGGGCCATGGGTCAAGGGGCGGGGACCCCGAGTCTGGCGCTGGCTATCACACGTCCGCCCAGGCTGGCGGGTTCCGAGTACACCACCTCCAGGGTCCCCTTGCCGGCGAGTTGGCCGGCCGTCAGGGGTATGTCCATCCGCCTCCGTTCATTGGGCGTCCACACGCTCACACCGTTGACTTCGGCCACCGGGAGGGTTGAACCCCCGTCCGGGTGGAACAGGACCTTGAAATCCCCGTATACGGATTGGCTACCCGTCCTCTTGATGGTGAAGGCGAGGCGTTCCGGGGCCGGTCTCGCCAGGTCCGCCAGGGCCACCGTCGCCGAGGTCTCGCCCTGCCGCACGATGAGGGGGATGGCCACCCCGAACTGGGTCACGATGCGGATGCTGAGTCCCTTGGCCTCCTCGGCGGGGGCGTCGGGGGGCGCTGGAGGGGGGACCTCCTGGACCCGCATGTGGGCCCGGTATTCGCCGTCAGGCAGGTCCTTTGGCCGGTTCACCCGGATCCGGATCACCTGGGATTCCCCTGGCTTGAGGGTCACCTGGGGCGGGGAGAACTGGATCAGGTTCCGGTGGGCGAGGCCTCCGGGCAAGGGCGGCAGGGGCACTTCCCGGCAGGCGCCGTCCTCGTCCATGTCCATCCCCACCAGCTGGATCCGGAAGGTGCCGGGCCCATCCCCGGAATTCCGCAGGTTCACCTCCTGGTGTCGGGTGCGGGCGTCCAGGACCAGGCGGGTGGGGGCCACCATGATGCCCGGGGCAGGCAACTTCGGAGCCTGGGCCAGGACCGGGGCGGCGAAGACCAGCAGGGCTGGGAGGAAGGCGGTGCGGTGCGTCATCGGTGCGGATCCGGGGGGAGGGGGGACTCCAGGAAAGGTCCTTGGGGACGGAGGGTCCTATGAAATATAAATCAACAATGGATCGGGTGCCACCTAAAGTGGGGGTGCCTGGGATTCGCGCGACACGCATACCCATGGCAAAAGGCCCGGGGGGCGGGCCTTTTGGGGGGGGTGAAGTTTGATTGAATTAATTATAGCTGAGCGTCAGGGGGATCTGGCCCCTGAAAAGGCCCGTGGGACTTTTCCCCGGCACCCGGAGGGAGGCGCCCACGTGGAGGGTTTGCCTGCCCGTGGGGGACAGGGTGAGCATGCCCGGGTTCTGCCCCGGGCCGCTGAAGGAGAGGGCCACACGGAAATCCTGGACCCTCAGGGTGGTGCCGCCGCCCTGAAGGGTGACGCCGGCCGGGCCCGGCAGGGCCAGGGAGAACGCGATGCTCCGGCGGCCGCTGACCTGGAACCGGGCCGGGGGCATGGGAAGCAGGAGGTCGGGCGACGCTTGGGGGTCCGGGGCCGCCAGGGCCCCCGCCAGGAACTCCGCGGAGAAATCCCCCTGGAATTCCTCGGACCGGCTCGTGGCCACGGTGGGCAGAACGACCACGGAGGCCTGGGCGAGGGCGGTCCCATCACCCCCGGCGACGGGGAGGACCCACAGGACCCCGCCCGCGAGAAGGACGCGGGGGGACATGGGGATGTTCAGTTGTAGGCCACCATCACCGAGAAGTTGCCGGTGTAGGTGCCAGCGGCCTGGTTGGCGCCCACGTTGAGGGTGGAACCCACGCTGAAGGACTGGGTGCCGCCGCTGGACAGGGTGCCGGTCGCGCCGATGCTGGAGGTGAAGCCCGTCAGGGTCATGGTGTCCGAACCCGACGTGAGGGTCACCGACGAGGCGGGGAGGGTGATGGCGTAGGTCTGGTTGGCCTGGCCGTCGGCGGCGAAGGCGGCAGCGGCCACGGTGCCGCCGCTGAGGGGCGTGGCCCCGCCCGCGTTGGTCCGGGCCCCGGCGGCGGAAAGGGTGACGGTGCCGGAGGTCGTGCCCGCCGCCACGACGCCGAAATTCATATCGGTGGTCTTGGAGAGGGTGATGGCCTTGTAGAGGATCACCGAGGCTTGGGCCGTGGCCGTGGGGCTCTGGGCGAAGGCGGCGGGGGCCGCCAGGAGGAGGGTCGCAAGGATGAGTGAGTTCTTCATGGGTTCCCGCCTATCGGAAGAAGGCAATGAACAATCTATTCATTCCCGGCCATGGCGCCCGTCAATTCAAGGAAATATTTGACTTATTATTGATCCCAATATTGAGAACCCCATGGGGGGCCCCCCTCCCGGGCCGGGCCCAGGGTCGCGCAAACCCGCGCCAGGCCGTAGAATGGAGCTTCCGTTCTCCCCCAGGCCCCCCTTGAGCCCCGACGTACGCCGCCCCATCGACCGCCTCCTGCTTCTCTTCGCCCTGGCCCTGGTGGCCATCGGGATGGTGTGGGTCTTCTCCGCGTCCGCCTTCAAGAACCACAGCGCCTCGGCCACCTTCCTCGTGAACCAGCTGGTGGGGGGCTTCGTGGGCGTGGCCATCATGCTGGCCCTCTCCCAGACGGACCTGCTCGTCATCAAGGACAACCCGAGGGTCCTCCAGGTCCTGTACGTGGTCCTGCTCCTGCTCCTCGTGGCGGTCTTCTTCTTCCCCGCCAAGAACCACGCCCACCGGTGGATCCGCTACGGCCGGGCCTCCCTGCAGCCCTCCGAGCTCTTCAAGCCCCTGGCGGTCCTCATCACGGCCTGGTGGATGGTGCGGCACCAGGACCTGTGGAGCAAGGGGCGGGAATCCGTGCCCAAGCTGGTGGCCCTCTTCGGCGTTCTCGTGGTGCCCCTGGCCCTCATCCTGCGCGAGCCCGACTTCGGCACCACCTTCCTCATCCTTTCCGTGGCGCTCCTGGTGACCTTCCTGGGCGGCGCGGCCAGCTGGATCTTCGCGGTGGCGGCCCCGGCCCTGGGGGCCATCGGCTTCGCCTTCGTGTGGTTCGAGCCCTACCGCCGGGCCCGGGTGCTCAGCTTCCTCAACCCCGAGGCCGATCCCCTGGGCAAGGGCCATCAGGCCCTGCAGAGCCTCATCGCCGTGGGCAACGGCGGCCTGGCCGGGGTGGGCCTGGGCGGCAGCATGCAGAAGCTCAACTACCTGCCCGAGGCCCATAACGACTTCATCTACGCGGTGATCGCCGAGGAGGCCGGCCTCATCGGCAGCGTCCTCGTGCTGGCCCTCTTCGTGGGCATCCTCTGGCGGGGCTACCGCGTCGCCCGGCGCGTGCGGGACGGCTTCCTCAAGCTGTGCGCCATGGGCTTCACCCTGCTCCTGGTGGTCCAGGCCCTCATGAACCTCAGCGTCGTGCTGAGCCTGGCCCCCAACAAGGGAATCCCGCTGCCCTTCATCAGCTACGGCAGTTCCAGCCTGGTGGCGAGCCTCGCCAGCCTGGGCCTGCTGCTGGCCATTTCCAAGGAGGCGAGTGAATGAAGCAGGTGGTCGTCGTGGGCGCCACGGGCCTGGTGGGCCGGGAGGTGATCCGCCAGCTGGATGAACGGGGGGACGTGGCCGTGACGGCCCTGGTGCGCAGGGAAGGGGCCCTCTCCGGCCTCTCCAGCCGCGCCCGGGAGATCGTCTTCGACTGCCGAGCGCCCGAGCACCTCGCCCGCCTTGGCATGGACATCCCCTGCGATCTCCTCGTGTGCGCCGTGGGCACCACGATCGGCAAGGCCGGGTCCCCGGAGGCCTTCCGGGCCGTGGACCTGGAGATTCCCGCGGCCCTGGTGCGGCGCCTGGCCGAGCTGGAGCACCGCCCCGCCTTCGCCTTCGTTTCCAGCGCCGGGGCCAACAAGCCCAGGGGCCTGTACCTGCAGACCAAGGCCGAGGCCGAGCGCATCCTCGTGGACAGCGGGCTTCCCTACCTGATCGTGCGGCCTTCCCTCCTCCTGGGGAAACGGGAGGAATTCCGCCTGGGCGAACGCCTCGCGGCCCTCTTCCTGGCCCGCCCCTACCTCTTCGCCGCCAAGCTCCTGGCCCCCCAGAGCCGCACCCTCTGGCGCTACGCCCCCATCCAGGCGAGCCAGGTGGCCAAGGCCATCCTATGGACCTGCCTGGAGAACCCCACGGGCCCCGGGGGCAAGGTCCTCAGCGGCCTCTCCCTCCACCACCCGATCATGGCGGGCTTCATCAGCCAGAACCGCTGAAGGGAACGGAAAAGGCCGGCGCGAGGCCGGCCTTTTCGCGGTGCCCAGGTTTCCTAGAGGCGCTTGCCGATCTTCAGGACGGCGTCGCTGAGGGTGACCCCGGAGGCGCCGATATTGCCCATGTGGAGGTAGATCTGGGGCTTGCCGCCCTCTTCCACGATGGCGATGGCGCCGCCGGCGGGAAGCCAGGCGAGGTTCGGGCAGATCACCAGCTTGCCGGCGGCCTTCATGGCCTTGACCTCCCCTTCGGAGGCGGCCCAGGCGACCTTGGAGCCGTCATCGGCGGTGACGCCCTGCTTGCCCAGTTCGGCGGCGAGGGCAGCGTTCTTGCAGGCCACCTTGCCGGCGGAGCCGGCGCTGCTGGCCAGGATCTTGATGAACTTCGCCTGCACATCGGCCGGAAGGTCGCCGGCGGACATGGCGGCCGCGAAGAGGCCGGCTGCGAAGAGGGCTTTCAGGCGTGAACCCATGGACGACCTCCGGAGGTGGTGCGGGTTATGTATCGGCCGTACCCGGCCGGACCTGAATGTGGACTCAGACCTTGAAGCGGGAGACCAGGTTGTTGAGGGTCTCGGCCAGGTTGCTGAGCTCGTTGACGGTGCGGGTGGTTTCCCGGATGGTGGCGGCCATCTCCTCCGTGGCGGCGGCGTTGCCCTCGGCGATGCTGGAGAGGCTGCTCATGGCGCTGACGACGGTGCTGCTGTCCTGGCTCTGGGTCTGGCTCTGGCTGCCGATGGTCTTCATGCGCTCGGCGCTGGCCCGGATGGCCTCCTCGATGCTCTTCAGGGCGGAGCCGGCGGTGTTCACCATGGTGGTGCCGTCCTCGATGCTCTTGCTGGAGGTCTGGATGAGGGCCGTGATCTCCTTGGCGGCCTGGGCGCTGCGCTCGGCCAGCTTGCGGACCTCCTCGGCCACCACCGCGAAGCCCTTGCCGTGCTCGCCGGCCTTCGCGGCCTCGATGGCGGCGTTGAGGGAGAGCAGGTTGGTCTGGTTCGCGATCTCGGTGATGACGTTGAGGATGTTGCCGATCTGCTTGGAGTTCGTGTTGATGACCTGCATGCCGCTGACCGCGGCGCCCACGGCCGTGCCGCCCTTGCCCGCGGCCTCCTGGGCCTGGTCGAACACGCTGAGGGCGTCGCTGACGGTGGCGTAGATGACCTTGGAGGAGCCGGCGATGGTGCCGACGCTGTCGTTGGCCTGGCGCACGCTGGACTTCTGGTTCTCGGCGGTGTGGGCGATGGCGTCGGCGGTGGAGGCCATCTCCGTCATGCCCGCGGTCATCTGCAGGGAGCCCGAGGCGATGTTGGTGCTGATGGCGATCACCTGCTGGACGATGCCCTGGATGTTCTCCACGAACCGGTTGAAGTTCACGGAGAGGCGCGCGATCTCGTCGTCGCCGTTCACGTCGAGGCGGGCGGTGAGGTCGCCCTCGCCCTCGGAGATGTCGCGCATGCGGGTCTGGATGGTCTCCAGGGGGCTGACGATGGCGTTGCCCAGGAGCTGGCTGGCCACGAAGCCCAGGCCGACCATGACCACCAGGAGCACGAAGCTCAGGAAGAGGTTCTTGTTGTTCTCCTTGGAGATCGAGGAATCGTTGAGGACGAGCAGCTGGTAGACCGTCTTGGTGGGGTCCTGGGCCTCGGCGCCCAGCTTGGAGGCCACCAGCATGAAGCCGCCCTTCTCGAACTTCACGGAGCCCTTGCCCAGGGGCTCGGCCAGGGCCGCGAGGTCCACCTTGGCGTCCACCCGGAAGCGCTTCTGGTATTTCACGGCCACGGCCTTCGTGGCCTGCTCGACGGCGACGACGGCGGCGACGCTGACGTCCTGGTCCTCCTTCACGAACTCCAGGGCCCGCTCCGTGGCGCCCGTGGTGGTGCCCAGGTCGTCGGAGAGGTACGAGGAGGTGGCGGCCTCGGCGAGGACGCCCGAGAGGCTGTTGCCCTTCCGCCACATGGCCTCGGTCTGGCTGCTGTGCATCATCCAGCCGGAAACGACGGTGCTGGCCAGCGCGAGGAGGGTCGTGAGGGCGATGATCGAGTAGATCAGCTTCTTCCTGATGCTGAGGGATTTCCAGAAATCCATTCGAGGCTCCTGCCAGGCTGTGAAGGGCGCGCTAAGGCTATATCGAAGGATAGGACAAGAGAACTGCAAATTTCCGAAAAAATTGACCCCTCAGCGGGTGCCGAAGAAGGCGGTGCCGATGCGGACCTGGTCCGTCCCGGCGCGGATCGCGTCCTCAAGATCCCCCGACATGCCCATGGACAGGCGCAGGTCCCGGCCCAGGCGCTGGCGCCACTCCTCGCGGAGCCGCGCCATGGCTAGGAAGGCATCGGGATTTTCCGGCGGGGGGATCGCCATGAACCCCTGCACCGGCAGCCGGGGATCCTCCTCCAGGGCCCCGAACAGCGCCTCCAGCGCCGCGGCCCCGGCCCCGCCCACCTTCGTCTCCTCTCCCCACAGGTCCACCTGGAGCCAGACGGGCCGGACCACGTCCAGTTCCGCGGCCAGGTGGCGGAGCCGGGTGGCCAGTTCGGGCCGGTCCACGGTCATGATCTGGGCGAAGCTCCCCAGGGCCGCCTTGGCCTTGTTGCGCTGCAGGGGGCCGATGAGCACGAATTCGGCGCCCGGGACCTCCTGGGCCTTGCGCAGGCCCTCCTGCACGTAGTTCTCCCCGAACCGCCCGAAGCCCAGGGCCTGGGCCTCCCGCACCAGGGCCGCGTCCTGGCGCTTGGAGACCGGGAGCAGTTCCACGGAGCCGGGTTCCCGGCCGCAGGCTTCGCAGGCCCGCTGGATGCGCAGGCGGAGCCGGGCGATGCGGGCGGTGAGTGGGCTCACGGGCGCTGGGGATCGTAGACGATGCGCTGGCAGGACTCGCAGAGCACCTGCCGCTCCTCCCGGAGCCGGGAGATCAGGGGGGTCCGCAGGCGGGTGTTGCAGCCGCCGCAGCAGCCCTTCTCCAGGGTCACCACGGCCCGGCCCTGGCGCTGCTGCATGAGGCGGTCGAAGCGGGTGGCCACCGTGGGCTGGAGGGCCTGGCGGATCTCCTGTTGGCGGACCTTCAGGCGGCTTTCCGCCTCCACCTGGTTGGCGTGCTCCGAGAGGAAGATGGCGTGGAGCTCCTCGAACTGGGCGAGGGCCTCGGCCTTCCGGGCCTCCATGGAGGAGATGGCCTGCTCCAGGGCCTCCACGCGGGTCTCGGCCTCCTTCAGGGGGCGGGCCACGGCGGCCTTCTGGCGCTGGCGCTCGTCCAGCTCCCGGATGGCGGCGGTGAACTGCACCTTCTGCTTCGTTTCCTTGAGGGCCGCCTTGCTGAGATCCTCGGCCTTCTGGGCCGCGGCCAGATTCGTGGTGAGGGAGGCCTGCTGGGAGCGAGCGGTCGAGAGGGCCTTGGCGGCCTCCTCCAACTTCTTCGCCAGGGTCTTCAGTTCCGTGTCCAGGGCGGCCAGGTCGGGTGGGAAGGCCGACAGGTCCCTTTGGATGACGCGCAGATTGTCATGCACGGACTGAAGTTCGATCAGGAGGGGGAGATCGCTCATGCCTCCAGTCTACCCCCAAGCGGGAGCCCCCGGGTCCGGTCCCCGTGCAAGGAATACGATGCTCACCGCATAATAAAATCTTAGTTCATGGCACTAAAAAAAGAAGGAGGCCCCTTGACAGGGAAACCGGGGAGGGATAATTTAGCACTCGCTGATAGTAAGTGCTAACAGCCCCCGGGACCCCGGGACCCTTTCTACGGAGGCCACCATGGCAATCAAGCCCCTCTACGACCGCGTCCTGCTCAAGCGCTGCGAACCCGCCGAGACCGTGAAGGGCGGCATCATCATCCCCGACACCGCCAAGGAGAAGCCCATGGAAGCCCAGGTCGTGGCCGTGGGCGAGGGCAAGTTCGCCGAGGACGGCAAGCGCATGCCCATGTCCGTCGCGGTGGGCAACAAGGTCCTCATCGGCAAGTACACCGGCACCGAGGTGAAGATCGACGGCGAGGACCACGTGATCGTGCGCGAGGACGAGATCCTCGCGATCGTCGGCTAACGCTCCTGCGGGGGGACCTCCCGCTCACTGCGTTCGCTCTGCGTCCCCCCGCGCCCCCACTTCATGTCCCGGCGAAGCCGGGCCCTGAAGTCCCGCCTTTCCCATCTCGCCAACAATCCTAGGAGAAAGCACATGTCCGCCAAGTCCATCATCTACGCCGAGGAAGCCCGCCAGGCCATCCTGCGCGGCGTCAACAAGCTTGCCGACGCCGTCCAGGTGACCCTCGGCCCCAAGGGCCGCAACGTCCTGATCGAGAAGAAGTTCGGCTCCCCCCTCATGACCAAGGACGGCGTCACCGTCGCCAAGGAGATCGAGCTCAAGGACAAGCACGAGAACATGGGCGCCGCCCTGGTCCGTGAAGTGGCCTCCAAGACCTCCGACATCGCCGGCGACGGCACCACCACCGCCACCGTGCTGGCCCGCGCCATCTACAAGGAAGGCATCAAGGCCGTCGTGAGCGGCGCCAACACCATGGAGATCAAGAAGGGCATCGACCTGGCCGTCGACACCGTCGTCGCCGCCATCGACGAGATCAAGAAGCCCGTGGAGGGCAACGCCATCGCCCAGGTCGGCTCCATCTCCGCCAACGGCGACGAGGAGATCGGCAAGATCATCGCGGAAGCCATGGCCAAGGTCGGCAAGGACGGCGTCATCACGGTGGAAGAGGCCAAGGGCCGCGACACCGAGCTGAACGTGGTCGAGGGCATGCAGTTCGACCGCGGCTACCTGAGCCCCTACTTCGTCACCAACCCCGACCAGATGAAGGTCGAGCTGGAGAGCCCCCTCGTCCTCATCTACGAGAAGAAGATCTCCAACATGCGCGACCTCCTGCCCCTGCTGGAGCAGGTCGTCAACAGCCGCCGCCCCCTGCTGATCATCGCCGAGGACGTCGACGGCGAGGCCCTGGCCACCCTCGTGGTCAACAAGATCCGCGGCACCCTGAACATCGCCGCCGTCAAGGCCCCCGGCTTCGGCGACCGCCGCAAGGCCATGCTCGAGGACATCGCCATCCTCACCGGCGGCAAGGCCATCACCGAGGACCTCGGCCTCAAGCTCGAGAACCTGACCCTGCAGGACCTGGGCACCGCCAAGAAGGTCGTCATCGACAAGGAGAACACCACCATCATCGAGGGCGCCGGTTCCTCCGACGCCATCCAGGGCCGCGTGAAGCAGATCCGCGCCCAGGTCGAGGTCTCCACCAGCGACTACGACAAGGAGAAGCTGCAGGAGCGCCTGGCCAAGCTCGTGGGCGGCGTCGCCGTCATCAAGGTGGGCGCGGCCTCCGAGACCGAGATGAAGGAGAAGAAGGCCCGCGTCGAGGACGCCATGCACGCCACCAAGGCCGCCGTCGAGGACGGCATCGTGGCCGGCGGCGGCGTCGCCCTCCTGCGCGCCCTGCCCAAGCTGGCCGCCGTCAAGGCCGTCGGCGACCAGGCGACTGGCGTCGCCATCGTCCAGAAGTCCCTGGAGGAGCCCCTCCGCCAGATCGCCAACAACGCCGGCGTGGAAGGCAGCGTCATCGTCAACCGCGTCAAGGACGAGAAGGGCAACTTCGGCTTCAACGCCGCCACCGGCGAGTTCGGTGACATGGTGGCCTTCGGCGTCATCGACCCCGCCAAGGTGACCAAGTCCGCCCTGCGCAACGCCGCCTCCGTGGCCGCCATGATGCTCACCACCGAAGCCATCGTGTGCGAGCTCCCCGAGGACAAGAAGGCCGCTCCCATGGGCGGCGCCCCCGGCATGGGCGGCATGGAAGACATGTATTGATCCCTCCGGGATCCGGAACGGAAAGGGGCCCCGCGAGGGGCCCCTCCCTTTTGGGTCGACGAAGGGGTTGACAGGGGGGGCGTGTGGATTACTGTATTACAACAGTGATACACGCGAGGTGACCATGCGAGGGACTTTGCAGGTGGATCCGGCCTCGGCCGTGCCCATCTGGAAGCAGATCGAGGAGGGCGTGCGCCGCCTGGTGGCGGGGGGGGCCCTGGCGGCGGGGGATCCGGTCCCCTCCGTGCGGGACCTGGCCCGGGACCTGGCCGTGAACCCGGCCACCGTGGCCAAGGCCTACCAGCAGCTGACGGAGGCGGGCCTGCTCGTCGTGCGCCGGGGGGAGGGCACCTTCGTCCAGGCCGGGCCGGAGGGCCAGCGCCGGGAGCGGGAGGCCCTCCTGGCCCAGGGAGCGGCGGCCTACGCGGGCCTGGCGCGGAACCTGGGGTTCGCCCGGGGCGAGGCGGAATCGGCCCTGGAACGGGCCTGGACGGAAGAGAAGGGGGGCAAGGCATGAGCGCCATCGCATGTGAACGACTCACCCTGGGCTACGGCCGGCGGGAGGTGGTGGTGGAGGCCGGGCTGGAGGTGCCCGCGGGGGGCTTCCTGGCCCTGCTGGGCCGCAACGGGGCGGGGAAGTCCACCCTGGTCCGGGGCCTCCTGGGCCTGCTGCCGCCCATCGCGGGCTCGGCGCGGATCCTGGGCCTGGATCCCTGGAAGGACCGGGCCGCCCTCATGGCCAAGGTGGGCGTCGTGCCCGAAACCCCCGATGTGCCCCCCGCCATGACGCTGGCCGACGCCTCCGCCTTCTGCGGCCGGCTTCGGGGGACCTGGGACGCCGCGGGCGTCCTGGAGCGCCTGGACCGCATGGGCGTCGATGCGCGAAAGCCCTTCGGCGACCTGAGCCGGGGCCAGCGCACCCAGGGGGCCCTGGCGCTGGCCCTGGGCGGGAGCCCGGAGGTGCTGGTGCTGGACGACCCCACCCAGGGGCTGGATCCCGTGGCCCGCCGGGCCTTCTTCCGGGAGGTCCTGGGGGACCTGGCGGAACGGGGCACCACCGTGCTCATGGCCACCCACGATCTGGAGGGGGTGGAGACGCTGGCGGACCGCGTCGCCGTCCTCCACGAGGGCAGGGTGCTGGTCCAGGCCCCCCTGGAGGATCTCAAGGCCCGGTTCCGGCGGCTGAACGCCCCGGCCCAGGCGGATCCCGCCGCCTTCGCCCCCTTCGGTCCCGTGCACCTGCGCGGGAACGGCCTGGGCCTGGAGGGGACCCTCGCGGCCTTCGACGCGGACGCCTGGGCCCGCGCCGGCCTCGACCCGGACTGGGCCCGGGGGGCGGACCTGGAAACGATCTTCACGGCCATGGTGGAAGGAGGTGCGGAATGAAGGCCTGGGTCTTCGCGCGGCGGGAACTGCGGGAGAACCGCCTGGTGTGGGCCGGGGCGGCCTTCGCGGCCGTGGTGGGCCGGGCCCTGCCCTGGGCGAAGGGCCTGCGGGGGGAAAACGAGGTCCTGGCGGCGGCCCTGGCCCTGCACCTGGGCTGCGTCCTGGCCGTGGCGGGCTTCCTGGCCTTCCGGGGCATCCCCGGGGACCTGGGGGAGCGGCGCCTGGGCTTCGATCTGGCCCAGCCCGCGGGACTCGGGGCCCTCCTGGGGGGCCGGCTCCTGGGCGACTGGCTCCTGGCCGTGGGGAGCGGGGCCCTGGTGCTCGTGCCCGCCCTGGCCACCGGCGTCCTGCCCTGGGGCAAGGGCCTGGGCCTGATGGCCTTCACCGGGGCCCTGGCCGCTCCCACGCTCCTGGCGGCCCACCTCCTGGGGGTGGCCTGGCGGGCGCGAAGCCTTTGGATCCTTCTGGACCTGGGCCTCGCCGGGTTCCTGGGGTGGAGCCTGGACGCCTTGCTGAACACCTTCTTCCAGGAGGCCCCGGGCGGTCTGGAAGTGCTCCTGTTCGCCACCCCTCCCGTGCTTATGGCCGTCCTCCTGCTGGCCGTGATCCTGCCCCTGGCCTGGGGGCGCACGGATCTGGCCCGGGTCCGCCGGTACCAGACCCTCATCCTGACCCCCGGCCTCCTGCTCCTTCCAGCCCTGGGCTTCCTGCTCCTGGTGTGGAGCCGGGCCGGCGGTCCCGCCAGCATCCGCCAGCCCCTGCGGAAGAACGCCCCCGCGGGCGCCTGGTCCATCGTCGTCGGCCCCGGCCGCCTGCAGCGCCCCCTGGGCTTCCTGGTGAACGGCGCCACGGGCTTCCACACGGAGGCTCCCGGGGGGCCCTGCGCCTTTTCCGGGGACGGCCGGCACCTGCTGGTGGTGCGCCCCGCCGGCGAGGACCTGGAGATCGTGGACCTGGCCCTGGGGGACCGGATCCTGGGCAGCACCGTGCGCATGCGCCTGCCCCGGCGGGGCGCCTCCCTGGGCCTGGGAGCCGTTTCCCAGGACGCCCGGCGGGCCCTCCTGATCCTGGGCCGCGCCCTGGTGGTGCTGGACCTGGAGGCCGGGCGGATCCTCCGGGAGGACAAGGGGGAGCGGGACTTCTTCCTCGCCCGCTATGTATTCCTGCCCGATGGCTCCCTCCAGGAAACCCTGCCCCCGGCCAAGGGGGGGGCCCGCATCCTGGACCCGGGCACGGGCGCCTGGCGGGAAGCGGATGGCAGCCAGGCCCCCGTCCCTCGCTGAGCCTCCGCGGATCGCGGGCCACGCTCAATGGACCTGGAAGGGGGCCTCCCGCCCGGGTTCCAGGGTCCAGCTGATCCTGCGCAGGAAGCTCTGGCCCAGGAGGCCGTCCACGCCCACCCGCGTGGCGGGGATCACGGAAGCGGCCACCTTGGCCACCGTGCGGGACCCGGCGGTGAGCTCCGGCAGTTCCAGCTGCCGGCCCTGGATGCGGAGGCCCCCCGCCAGCACCAGGGGGCGCTCCGCCCCCTGGGCCCCCTCCAGGCCCAGGGCGGCCACCAGTTCCTGGGGCAGGCACACGTGCTGGGCCCCCGTGTCCACGAAGAACCAGCAGGGCTCGTCCCCCACCCGCACCTCGGCCACGGCCAGGCCGTAGGGATCCTCCCGCTCCTGGGCCGAGGCCCAGGCCGCCAATTCCCGGCGGAGGGCGCGCACCGGGGCCAGTTCCGGCGGGGCGGCGCCCCGGCTGCGCTCCGCCCGCCGCAGGTCCGCCAGGAGCTGGTTCAGGTCCCGGAAGAGGACCAGGTCCCGGCCCTCCCTGTGGAAGGCGTTGAAGGCCTGGATCCGGGCGTGGAGCCGGGCCTGGCGCCCCTCGGCGGCCGCGCGCCGGGCCTCGATCTCCCGGCGCTGGCGGTCCAGTTCCGCCCCGGCGGCGGTCCCCGCCTCCCGGGCCGCGTCGATGCGGGCGTTGTAGGCCTTCACCCGCTCGTTACGCTCCGCCAGGAGGGCCTGGTACTTGCGGTTGGCGGGCTCGTCGTTGCCCGCGGGGATCGCCTTGAGCCTGCCATCCAGGGCATCGATGGCCGCCTTGTCCTCCCGCAGGGCGGCATCCGCCCCGGACTGGGCGGCCTGGTCCCGGGCCACCTGGGCGTTGAAGGCCTGGATGGGGGCCGACAGGGACGCGGATTCCCGCTCCGCCTCGGCCCGTTCCGCCTCCAGGGAGGGGCCCCGGTAGTACCGGTCCACCTGGGCGTCCAGGGCCCTGAGGCGGGCCTGAAAGCTGGCGGAAGGCTGAGCGGCCAACGGCAGGACGAGGATGAGGGCGAGGGGCAGGGCGGGGCGCATACCCGCACGGTAGCGCACCCGGGGGTCCCCCGCATGCTTGAAACGGGAGTCCGCGGCCGCTTGTTGATACACTGTCGCTTTGGGCGAAGGAAGCATGAAGTATTTGATCCAGACCTGGGGCTGCCAGATGAACGACCACGACAGCGAGAAGCTGGCGGGTCTCCTGGCCAAGGAGGGCTTCGAAGCGGCCTCCGCCGTCGGCGAGGCCGACGTCGTCATCCTGAACACCTGTTCCATCCGGGAGAAGGCCGTGAACAAGGTCTACTCCGAACTGGGGCGCCTGCGGGAGGAGAAGCTGCGCCGGCCCCTGCTGGTGGGCGTCACGGGCTGCCTGGCCCAGCAGGAGAAGGACGGGCTCTTCCGGCGGGCCCCGCAGATCGACTTCGTCATGGGCACCATGGCCATCCAGCAGCTCCCCCGGCTCGTGGAGGAGGCGCGCGCGGGCCGGACCCGGGTCATCGACACCGGGGAGTACCCCGACAACCACCTCTTCCCCCCCGAGACGGCCCTGCGCCACAGCACCGCCAAGGCCCTGGTGACCATCATCGAGGGCTGCAACCACGCCTGCACCTACTGCGTCGTCCCCACCACCCGCGGCCCCGAGCGGCACCGGCCCTGGAAGGACGTGGTGGCCGAGGTGCGCGACCTGGTGGAAATGGGCTACCGGGAGGTGGAGCTCCTGGGCCAGAACGTGAACTCGTACATGGGCGGGTGCAGCTTCGCCCAGCTCCTGGACCGGGTGGCGGAGGTGGAGGGCCTGGAATGGATCCGCTTCACCACCAGCCACCCCATGAACTTCACCCGGGAACTGGCCCGGACCCTGGTGACGAACCCCAAGGTGGCCCCCTTCCTGCACCTGCCCGTGCAGAGCGGCAGCGACGCGGTGCTGCGCCGCATGCGCCGGGAATACACCATCGATCAGTACCTGGAGCGCCTGGGCTTCCTGGAGGAGGGCCGGGAGCGCATCGCCCTCTCCACCGACTTCATCGTGGGCTTCCCGGGCGAGACCGAGGAGGACTTCGAGGCCACCCTGGCCCTCCTGGAGCAGGTGCGCTACGACGCCTCCTTCAGCTTCGTGTACTCCCCCCGGCCGGGCACCCCGGCCCTGCGGCTCCAGGACGACCTGCCCTTCGCCGAGAAGTCCCGGCGCCTGGCCCGCCTCCAGGCGCGCCAGACCGAACTGACCCTGGAAAGCAACCGCCGCATGGTGGGCCGCACCGTCCAGGCCCGGGTGGAGAGCCGGGGCGCCGTGGAGGGGGGGCACTGGCTCGCCCGAACCGGCGAGTGGAAGAACGTGCACCTGCACGCCGGGGAAGGGGCGCGCCTGCCCTTCGGGGAACTGGTGGCGGTCCGGGTGACGGACGCGGGGCCGCATTTTCTTAAAGCTGAACTTGCCTAAGTTTTAGAGGTATACTCCCACCCGGAGAAAATCCATGCCAGCCTCTGCGGTTCCCACCCCAACCCTGCGTCGGTTGCCGAAGTACTACCATTACCTCCAGCGCATCCACCTGGAGGGCCAGGAGATCATTTCGGCCACCCAGATGGCGGAGGACCTGGGCATCCACCACACCCAGGTGCGCAAGGACCTGGCGGCCACGGGGAGCCAGGGCAAGCCCAAGGTGGGGCACCGGGTGGCGGACCTGCTGGCGTCCATCGAGACCTTCCTCAACTGGAACACCTCCTCGGACGCCTGCCTCGTGGGGGCGGGCAACCTGGGCTCGGCCCTCCTGGGCTATTCGGGCTTCGACCGGGCCGGCATCCGCATCACCGCCGCCTTCGACGCCCATCCCTCCAAGGTGGGCAAGAAGATCCATGGCGTCCCGGTCTTCCCCGTGGACAAGCTGGACGAGGTGATCCGGCGCCTGCACTGCACCATCGGCATCCTCACCATCCCCGCCGACCGGGCCCAGCACATCGCCGAGGTGATGGTGGGCGCCGGCATCCGGGCCATCTGGAACTTCGCCCCCATCACCCTGGACGTGCCCGACGAGATCATCGTCGAGAACGTGGAACTCTACGCCAGCCTGGCGATCTTCAGCCGGAAGCTGTCCGAGCGGGCGAGGATGGCGCGGTAGGTTTGCCTGTACCTGGGTTGCAGCCCGTGCCCTGGCGCGCACCCCGAGGGCTGAGAATGGTCAGAGGCATCGGCACCTCGGGGCCATGGGATCCCAGCCCATTTCCCATCCCCTTCCATCCCCGTCCATCCCCGGATGGCCACTCCCCAGGAACATGAGCAGGGGGATTCTCCGGGAGCGTCCCATTTTCATGACAGAGTGGCGGCGTTCATTCCTCCCAGAACCTGCTGGACTTCTTGAGCGTCCACTGGGTGTCCTTCCCCTCATAAGCCTCGGGTGGAATGAGAGCGTTATAGTTTGAATCCAGCTCCGCCTTCTCCTTGGTCACGGAAAGGTAGAACTTGCCGTGGTCTTCGTTGCCCTTCTTCTTCCGGAAAAAGAGCAGGCCCCGGGTTGGAGGGGTGTTGCCCGCCACGGTACTCTCGCCTTCCGTCGTGAATTGCAGGGTGGCCTTGCGACCCGCCGGGAGGTCCGCATTCCGGATGTTGGTCTTCCCGGTCGTTTTCTGGATCACCTTTCCCAGGACGGTTTTCTTGGTGCCGCTGTCCAGGGTCACTTCCATCACGACCTTGGCTTCCTTGACCCATTCGGCCTCCAGATCCAGGCCGGTTTTGTTGATGATCGTGATCTTATTGGCACTGCCGGACCCGGCTGCAAGGGCGGGGAGAACAGCCAGGGTGGCCAGGAGGAGGAATCTGAGGGGGCGCATGGGGCCTCGGAAGAATATATACAATTAATAATTATTCTTCCCCCAGCCGCAAGGCCTGATGAGGTCCTGAAGGCCGATCAGGGGAGCAGATCCGCCAGGGCCGATTCCGCCTTGGTGTGCCGGAAGGTGAACCCCAGGGCCTCGGCCTTGCGCGGGTAGGCGAAGACGCCATTCAGGAGCATCTCGTCGGCCATGTCCCCCACCAGCAGTTTCACCGCCGCACGGGTGAGGAAAGCAGGAACGGGCCAGACCGGACGGTGCAGCTGCCGGGCGATAGCTTTGGTGAAACTTTCATTCGTGAGGGGGTAGGGGGCCACGGCGTTCACGGGGCCCTCCCACGCGGCATTCGAGGCGGCCTCCACGATCATGGCCACCAGGTCGTCGATGTGGATCCAGCTCATGCCCTGCTGGCCGTGGCCCAGCTTCGCCCCCTGGAAGAGCTTCACGGGCAGGGCCATCTTGGGCAGGGCGCCCCCCTCCCGGGCCAGTACGACCCCGATGCGCAGCTTCACCACCCGCACCCCGGCGGGGGCGGTGTCCGCGGCGGCCTCCCATTCCCGGCAGACCTTGGCCAGGAACCCCTTGCCCCCCGGGGCGGCCTCGTCCACGGGCGCCCCGTCCCGGGGGCCGTAGAAGCCGGTGGCGCTGGCGTTGACCAGCACGGGGGGCGGCGTCGGCAGGGCCGCCAGGGCCGCGGTGATGCGCCGGGTGGTGTCCACCCGGCTGTCCACCAGAGCCTTCCGGCGGGCGGGGCTCCAGCGCTTGTCGGCGATGCCCTCGCCGGCCAGGTTGATGACGGCGTCCGCCCCCTCCAGGACCCGGGGCAGGTCCTCCCAGGCCGCGCCGCCCGGAACCCCGGCCGGGTTCCGGGTGAGCACGGTCACCGACGCGCCGGCCGAAGCCAGGGCCTCCCGGAGCCGCTTGCCCACAAGTCCGGTTCCCCCCGCCAGGACCACCTTGCCCAAAGCGCCCATGCTGCCACCCCTTTCGTCCCTTGGGATGCCGGAACCTTCCCGGACGCCTCCCTCCTACCTCAACGTCCCGGACGGCCCTTTGGATTGCCCCGTGCGGGGACTATTCGTATTCGATGGTCGCCGGGGGCTTGCTGGTGATGTCGAAGACGACCCGGTTGATGCCCTTGACCTCGTTGACGATGCGCTGGGCCACCTTCTCAAGGAGTTCGTGGGGGAGCCGGGCCCAGTCGGCGGTCATGAAGTCCTCGCTGGTGACGGCCCGCAGGGCGCACATGTTCTCGTAGGTGCGCTCGTCGCCCATGATGCCGACGGTCTGGACGGGCAGGAGCACGGCGAAGCACTGGCTGGTGGTGCGGTACCAGCCCGCGGCCTTCAGTTCCTCGATGAAGATGGCGTCGGCTTCCTGGAGGATCTTGACCCGGTCGGCGGTGACGCACCCGGGGATGCGCACGGCGAGGCCGGGGCCGGGGAAGGGGTGGCGCCACACCATGTCCTCGGGCAGGCCCAGGGCCAGGCCCGTGCGCCGCACCTCGTCCTTGAAGAGCTCCCGCAGGGGCTCCACCAGCTTGAGCTTCATGACGTCGGGCAGGCCCCCCACGTTGTGGTGGGACTTGACCAGGACGGCCCCGCCCACGCCGGAGGACTCGATGACGTCGGGGTACAGGGTCCCCTGGGCCAGGAAGTCCGCCTGCACCTGGGCCGCCTCCCGGTCGAAGACCTCGATGAAGGTGCGGCCGATGATCTTGCGCTTCTGCTCGGGGTCCGAGACGCCCTCCAGGGCCCCCAGGAACGCCTTCCCGGCGTCCACCCACCGCACCTGCATGTCGAAGGGGGCGAAGGCCTGCTGCACCTGGGCCATCTCCTCCTTGCGCATGACGCCCGTGTCCACGAAGACGCAGGTGAGCTGCTTGCCGATGGCCTTGTGCAGGAGGAGGGCGGCCACGCTGGAATCCACCCCGCCCGAGAGGCCCAGCACCACCCGGCCCTTGCCCACCTGGCGGCGGATGTCCTTGACCTTCTCCTCGATGAAGTGGCCGGCGTTCCAGTCCAGCTTCATCCCGCACAGGTGCAGGAAGTTGAGGAGGATGCGGGAGCCGTGGGCGGTGTGGGTGACCTCGGGGTGGAACTGGATGCAGCAGATGCGCCGGGCCCGGTCCTCCATGGCCGCCACGGGCACGCCGCGGGTGTGGGCGGTGACCTTGAAGCCCCCGGGGGCCTTCTCCACGTGGTCCCCGTGGCTCATCCACACCTGCTGCTCGGGGTCCAGGCCGTTGAACAGGAGGCTGTCCGGATCCGAGACCCGGATGAGGGCCTTTCCATACTCCCGGCGGCTGGAGCGGTGGATGAGGCCCCCCAGGTTCCGGGCCAGGAGCTGCTGGCCGTAGCACACGCCCAGGATGGGCACCCCCAGCTCCAGGATGGCCGGATCGATGTCCGGGGCCCCGGCCTCCATGACGGAATTGGGTCCGCCGGAAAGGATGACCCCCTTCAGGTCGGGACCGCCGATCTCGGCGGCGGTGGCCGAGGGGGCGTACACGAGGCCGAAGGCGCCCAGCTCCCGGAGCCGGCGGGTGATCAGCCGGGTGTACTGGGAGCCGAAGTCCAGGATGGCGACGCGTTCATGGTGCATGGGGGCTCCAGGGGAAGGCAGGCTGCTCTCCCGAGGATACCCGATCCGGCCCCTACTTGGCCTTCCGGAGGGTCTCGTCGGTGCTCTGGAGCACCCAGCTCCTGCCGTCCTTGCGGTAGGCGGCGTGGCGGTCCCGGGTCTCCCCGGCGCGGGCCCCGGGGTGGCTGATCTGGAAGATGTTGAAGAACCGGGTGGGCCGGGCCAGGCGCACCTGGTAGGTGACCTGGGCCTCCTTGCCCCGGTAGGCGATGTTCAGGGCCCGCACGAACTCGGCCTCGGCCGCGGGCAGCTCGTAGCCCTTGCTGCCGGGCTTCATCTCCTTGGGGGCGTTGGGACCGGGCTTGAAGGCGAAGCGTTCCCGGTCGCCCTCGGCCGTCCTGGCCACGGTGAACAGGCCCTGGGGCCCCACGGCCTCCTGGAGCGCCACCAGCTTGGCGTGCTCGGGGGAGCCCTTGATGGCCGAGGCGGACTCGGGCACGGTGACCGTCACGGGCACGGGGTAGTCCTGGCGGATGTCGCGCTCGGCCTCGGACCTGGAGAGCCGGGAGGGGCCGCAGGCCACGAGCAGGACCAGGGCCGGGGCCAGGGGAAGGAGGGTCGGGATGCGCATGTTTTCACCTTGTCCAGGGGATTATAACCGCGGATCGTGACAAGGCTCACGAACGTCCGGTCCTATAATGGGCCCCGAAAAGAGGTGAAACGTGGACAACAACTTCAAGCAGTTCCTGGCCGTCGAGGCCGCCAAGCTCAAGGAGCAGGGGCTCTACAAGTCGGAGCGCATCATGACCAGCCCCCAGGGGGCCTGGGTCGAGGCCAACGGCCGGAAGGTCATCAACCTCTGCGCCAACAACTACCTGGGCCTGGCCAACCACCCCGCCCTGGTGGAGGCCGCCCGGGAGGCCCTGCTGCACCGCGGCTTCGGGCTCTCCAGCGTCCGGTTCATCTGCGGCACCCAGGACATCCACAAGGAGCTGGAGGCCGCCATCAGCGACTTCCTTGGCATGGAGGACACCCAGCTCTACTCCAGCTGCTTCGACGCCAACGGCGGCGTCTTCGAGCCCCTCCTGACGGAGGAGGACGCCATCATCTCGGACGCCCTCAACCACGCCTCCATCATCGACGGCATCCGCCTCTGCAAGGCCCAGCGCTTCCGCTACGCCAACAGCGACATGGCCGACCTGGAGGCCAAGCTGAAGGAGGCCGCCGGCTGCCGCTTCAAGCTCGTCGTCACCGACGGCGTCTTCAGCATGGACGGCTACCTGGCCAACCTTCCCGCCATCTGCGACCTGGCCGAGAAGCACGGTGCCATGGTGATGGTGGACGACAGCCACGCCGTGGGCTTCGTGGGCGAGAAGGGCAGGGGCACCCACGAGCACCACGGGGTCATGGGCCGGGTGGACATCATCACCGGAACCCTGGGCAAGGCCCTGGGCGGCGCCTCGGGCGGCTACGTCTCCAGCTCCCGCGAGGTCATCGACTGGCTGCGCCAGAAGAGCCGTCCCTACCTCTTCAGCAACACCCTGGCCCCCGCCATCACCGCCACCAGCCTGAAGGTCCTCGAGCTCCTCCGGGGCGGCGACGGCCTCCGCCGGCAGCTGCGGGAGAACGCGGTCCACTTCCGCACCGAGATGACGAAGCTTGGCTTCAAGCTCCTTCCCGGCGAGCACCCCATCATCCCCGTCATGTTCTACGACGCCCCCCTGGCCCAGTCGTTCGCGGCCAGGCTCCTGGACGAGGGCGTCTACGTCACCGGCTTCTTCTTCCCCGTCGTGCCCAAGGGCCAGGCCCGCATCCGCACCCAGATGTCCGCCGCCCACACCCGCGAGGACATCGACGCGGCCGTGGCCGCCTTCGCCAAGGTCGGGCGCGAGCTCGGCGTCATCCAGTAGCCCCCAAAGGAGAGACCCATGAAGGCATTGGTCAAGAGCAGGCGTGAACCCGGGCTCTGGATGGAGGACGTCCCCGTGCCGGAGATCGGCCCGAACGACGTGCTCATCCGCGTCCACAAGTCGGCCATCTGCGGCACCGACATGCACATCTGGAACTGGGACGCCTGGAGCCAGAAGACCATCCCCGTCCCCATGCACGTGGGCCACGAGTACGTGGGCGTCATCGAGAAGGTGGGCGGCGAGGTCGAGGGCTACAAGGTCGGCGACCGCGTCTCCGGCGAGGGCCACATCGTCTGCGGCCACTGCCGCAACTGCCGCGCCGGCAAGCGCCACCTCTGCCCCAACACCAAGGGCGTGGGCGTGAACCGCCCCGGCTCCTTCGCCGAGTACCTGTCCCTTCCGGCCACCAACGTATTCAAGGTGCCCGACGGCATCAGCGACGACCTGGCCGCCATCTTCGATCCCTACGGCAACGCGGCCCACACCGCCCTCTCCTTCGACATGGTGGGCGAGGACGTGCTCATCACCGGCGCGGGCCCCATCGGCATCATGGCCGTGGCCATCGCCAAGCACGTGGGGGCCCGCCACGTGGTCATCACCGACGTGAACCCCTACCGCCTGGACCTGGCCCGCCGCATGGGCGCCTCCCGCGCGGTGGACGTGAGCCGCGAGAAGCTCACCGACGTCATGAATGAACTGGGCATGACCGAGGGCTTCGACGTGGGCCTGGAGATGAGCGGCAACGCCGGCGCCTTCCGCGGCATGATCGACGCCATGTCCAACGGCGGCCGCATCGCCATGCTGGGGATCTTCGGCGAGGACGTGGCCGTGGACTGGGGCAAGGTGATCTTCAAGGGCCTCTTCCTCAAGGGCATCTACGGCCGGGAGATGTACGAGACCTGGTACAAGATGGCCGCCATGATCCAGGGCGGCCTGGACATCACCCCCATCATCACCCACCACTTCCCCATCGAGGACTTCCGCCAGGGCTTCGAGATCATGGGCAGCGGCAAGAGCGGCAAGGTCATCCTGGACTGGGGCGTGAAGTAGCGCCCCAGGAACCGGGGAAAGGGGCGGCCGATGGGCCGCCCCTTTCTTCATTGGGCTTTTCATCCCCAGGCCCGGGGCGCCTCCGACCCTGGGGAGGGTGGCCCGAGTGATTAAATTATTTATATTGGATTCGGGAGTGCCCATGCGTCCGAATCGAAGATCCCGACCCCAGACCCTGGCCTGCCTCCTGGCCCTGGCCGCCGGGGGTTGCCGCGTGCCGGCGCCCGCCCCGGCGCCCCAGCACGCCCCGGCCGAGGTCCGCCAGCCCCTGTCCTGGCGGGTGGCCGCGGCGCATCTGGAGGATCTCTTCGAGCGCATTCCCGGCAGTTCCATCGAGGACTTCCGCCAGGCCATCCCCGAGGAGGAGCGCCGGCTCATCAACGAAAGCCACGGGGCCGAGGGGGTGGCCGAGGACAAGGCCTACGTCTACGGCGAACCCTCCCCGGCGGCCACGGACGCCATCCTCCGGCGCCTGGGGGCGGGGCCGGACGATGTGCTCTTCGATCTGGGCAGCGGGCGGGCCTTCTTCCTCATGCAGGCCCTCCTGACGACGCCCCTGCGCCGGGCCGTGGGGGTGGAACTCTCCGCCAGCCGGGCGGAGATCTCCCGGCAGGCCCGGGCCCTCCTCTTGGGGCGGCATCTCCTCGCCCCCGGCCAGACCCTGGAGATCCGCCAGGAGGACATGGCCCTCACGGACGTCTCGGGCTGCACCCTGGTCTTCATGGACTCCGTTTTCTACTCGGACAAGCTGCTCATGACGGTGGCCCGGCGCCTGGCCGAGGCGGGCACCGTGAAGCGCATCGCCATGATCCAGAAGGGCCTTCCCCCCAACCCCTGGTTCGAGCTGGAGGGCACGGAACGGCTCAAGATGAGCTGGAGCCCCCGGTTCGGCACCGACGTGCTCTTCTTCAGAAGCCGTCGCGGGGCCTCCTCCATTCCGAACACACCCTGATAGGTCCAGTGGGGGGACCGCGCGGTCGCTTCGGGCCCTCGCCTGGGAGGGTTGGAAAGCCGGTCCGCGATGGATGCCGGCGCGCACCTCACGCCGGTTCACGGCCCCCTCGGCGAGACCTCGCCATGCCCGCGCCAGAAGGTGCCACCACCGGCATCTCGAGGAGGAACGGGGGCCTTCCGTCGATGCCGGCTGCGCCGGCATCGACGAACCGGGGCGAAATGGAGGGACACGGCCCTACCGGCACCCGGACGCCACAGTCAAAGGAGCCTTCATCCCGGGCCAGGATGCTGGTATCGTTCCGGCATGAACCGCCTTCGCCGGGCCCTGCTGGCCGTGCCCCTCGCCTTCCTCGCGGGCTGCAGCTCCGAGGACCCCCGGTTGCCCCAGAAGCTCTACGAGGAGGCCATCCGCCTCACCCAGGAGGGCCAGAACCAGGAGGCCCAGGCCCTGCTGAAGCGCCTCGCCGCCCAGTACCCCGAGACCCCCGCGGGCCGGAACGCCGTGAAGGACCTCTACACCCTGGAGGGCCTGCTCCGCCAGGAGGTGCGGGAGCGCCAGCGCACCCACCACGCCATCCTGAAGCGGGTTGCCGACGCCCTCACCCGGTACCGGACCAACCACGGGGAGTACCCCCGGTTCCTGTCCCAGCTGGTGCCCGACTACCTGGACCAGAACCCCGAGACCCCCTGGAAGCACCCCCTCCTCTACCGGCCCTACGTCACGGTGCCCATCGGGGAGGCCAAGGACCGCAGGGGCCGCGTCACGACCGTGGTCAACACCAAGCTGGACGGCTACATCCTCTGCTCCCTGGGCCTGGACCTGCAGGTGGGCGGCGAGGACCTGGCCGAGGATCTCTTCGTGGTCAACGGCGAGTGGTACAAGGGCCCCACCCCCCCGGCCATCCCGACCCCGCAGCCCCTCCGTTAGGAGCCTGATATGTCCTGCGGGGGGACCGCCGGCTCCCTTCGGTCCCTCTGCGTCCCCGCACACCCCCACGACATGACCGGGCGGACTAGACTGGGATCATGCGCCTGATCGCCCAGCACTCCAAAGGCTTCGATCCCGCCCGTCCCTGGGTGGAGAAGGGTCTGGAGGTGCAGGCGGAATCCCGCCTCTTCCGGCACGTCATCGCGCGCCGGCGGAGCCCCCACACGGAGCGGGAGCACGGCTTCACCCGCCTCCTGTGCCCCGAGTGGGTGAACGTGGTGGCCTTCACCCGGGAGGGGGAGCTCCTCCTGGTGGAACAGTTCCGGCACGGCATCGACGCCAGCACCCTCGAGGTGGTGGGCGGCGTCGTGGACCGGGGGGAGGAACCCTCCCGGGCCGGCCAGAGGGAGCTCCTGGAGGAGACGGGCTTCCGCCCCGCGCGCTGGATCCCCCTGGGCAGCTGCCTGCCCAACCCCGCCATCCAGGACAACCGCTGCCACTTCTTCCTGGGCCTGGACTGCGAGCAGGTGGCGGCCCTGGACCTGGACCCTTCGGAGGAGCTCCGGGTCTGGGCGGCGCCCTGGCCCGAGGCGGAGGCGATGCTGCGGGAGGGGCGTATCGAGCACGCCCTCGTGCAGGTGGCCCTGCTCCGCCTGTTCCTGTGGGAGGGCTGGCCGGAGCTGCGGGCCCGCTTGGAGCGCCCCCTTGCATGAAGATAAATTTCCAAGGTGCTGCTAAATTGAAAACCTCCGGGAGGACCTGATGGCCAGCGATTGCTCATTCGATGTGGTGTCCAAGGTGGACATGGATGAGGTGAAGAACGCGGTGACCCAGGCGATCAAGGAGATCGGCCAGCGCTTCGACTTCAAGGGCTCCGTGTCCAAGATCGAGCTCAAGGACGACGCGCTCCTGATCCTCACCAGCGACGACGAGGTGAAGCTCAAGGCCGTCATCGATGTCCTGCAGAGCAAGCTGGTCAAGCGCGGGGTCAGCATCCGCTCCATGGAATACGGCAAGGTGGAGCCCGCCGCCAAGGGTTCGGTGCGCCAGGAGGTGAAGATCCTCCAGGGCATCCCCTCGGAGAAGGCCAAGGGCCTCGTGAAGGTGCTCAAGGACGCCAAGGTGAAGGTCCAGGCCGCCATCCAGGGCGACCAGCTCCGCGTCTCCGGCAAGAACAAGGACGACCTCCAGGACGCCATCGCCCTCCTCAAGAAGAACGACCAGGGCCTGGACCTGCAGTTCACCAACTACCGGTCCTAGGGATGAGCCGGATCGACCTCCTCCGCTACTTCCTGCCCATCTCCGGCAAGCTTACCGAGGTGGAGGCGGAGCTCCAGCGGAACCTGGCCTCCGACGTGGCGGTGGTGCGCCGCCTCGCGGACCACGTGGGCTCCGGGAAGGGCAAGCGCCTGCGCCCGGCCCTGGTGCTGCTGGGCAGCCGCTTCTGCGGGGTGGAGGGAAGCGAGGACGTGCGCTTCGGCGCCGTGTTCGAGCTGATCCACACGGCCACCCTGATCCACGACGACGTCATCGACCACGCCCAGACCCGCCGGTCCAAGCCCACCCTCAACAGCCTGTGGGGCAACACCCTCACCGTGCTCTTCGGGGACCTGCTCTACCTCCACTCCATGTCCAGCGCCATCGCGGGCCGCTCCTTCCGCATGCTGGAGATCATGGCCGACGTCACCACGCGCATGATCGAGGGCGAGCTGATCCAGAACGACTGCCTCTTCAACCTGGACACGAGCCGCAAGGACTACTTCGACATCCAGGAGCGCAAGACGGCCCTCCTCTTCTCCGGCTGCACCGAATCCGGGGCCGTCCTGGCCCACCGGGCCGAGGCGGACTGCCTGGCCTTGCGCCGGTACGGCCTGGAGATCGGCCGCGCCTTCCAGCTGGTGGACGATCTCCTGGACTACACGAGCACCGAGGCGGAGATGGGCAAGCCCGTCTTTTCCGATCTGCGGGAGGGCAAGCTGACCCTGCCCATGCTGACCCTGCTGGAGAAGGCCCCCGCGGAAGCCCGCCCCATCGTGGAGCGCATCTGGGCCAACGGCGAGAAGGTCCCCATCGCGGCCGCGGACGAGGCGGCCCTGCGCGGCCTCATCGAGCGCCACGGCGCCCTGGCCGAGACCCGGGACCTGGCCCTGAAGGCCAGCCGCGCCGCCACGGCGGCCCTGGAGGGCGTGGAAGGCGACCCCGCCACCAAGCGCCTGCTCCTGGATATCCCCGAGATCCTCCTGGCCCGGAGCAACTGAAGCCGGGGCGGGTCGGCCTGGATCAGTCCATGCCCCTGGGATCCCAGGTGATCCCCGCCCGCTTCAGGGTGTTCATGAAGGACTCCTTGTCGGGGCACTTCATGTAGGCTTCCTGGGATTCCACCACCTTGTTCTGGATCAGTTCCAGGAGGGCGTCGTTCATGAGTTTCTGGCCGTAGGCGCGGCCCGTCTGCATGGCGCTCTGGATCTGGAAGTTCTTGCCCTCCCGGATCAGGTTGGCGATGGCGGGGGTGATGAAGAGGGTCTCCAGGGCCGCCACGCGCCCGCCGCCGATCTTCTTGAGGAGGGTCTGGGAGACGACGCACTTGAGGGCGTCGGCCAGCATGACCCGGATCTGCTGCTGCCGGTCCGAGGGGAACTGGTCCACGATGCGGTCCACGGTGCCGATGGCGCTGGAGGTGTGCAGGGTCCCGAAGACCAGGTGGCCGGTGATGGCCGTCTCCAGGGCGATGGAGATGGTCTCCAGGTCGCGCATCTCGCCCACCATGACGATGTCCGGGTCCTCGCGCAGGGCGGCCCTCAGGCCCGACTTGAAGGAATCGGTGTGGGTGCCCACCTCCCGCTGGTTGACGAGGCAGCGCTTGCGGGGGTGCACGAACTCGATGGGGTCCTCGATGGTGAGGATGTGGTCCCCCCGCCGCTGGTTGGCGAGGTCGATGATGGCGGCGAGGGTGGTGGACTTGCCCGAGCCCGTGGGGCCCGTCACCAGCACGAGGCCCTTGGCCAGGTCGGAAAGGCGCCGCACGGGGTCGGGCAGGCCCAGCTTGTCCGGGTCGGGGATCTCGTTGGGGATCACCCGGCAGACCATCCCGGGCCCCTGGCGGTCCTGGAAGTAGTTGACCCGCAGGCGGCAGCCGCCGGCCTCGAAGGGGTAGGCGAAGTCGGCGTCCCGGCGCTCCTTGAACTGGGCCCAGGCGGCGGCGGGGGCCAGGGCCTCCATCATGGCCTCCATCTGGGCCGGGCCCAGGATGCCGTAGCCTTCCAGTTCCTCCATGTCGCCGTGGATGCGGGCGATGGGGGTCTCGAAGGAGGTCAGGTGGAGGTCCGAGCCCTTGCGGGCCAGGAGCTCCTTGAAGAGCGACTCGGCCAGGGCGTGGCTCCCGGCCGGGGCGGGGGCGGCCGCCGGGGGGGCTGCGGGCGCGGCCACGGGGGCCGGGGTGCGGCGGGGCAGGGGCTGGGT
>DATGXY010000292.1:0-13983 GCA_035298525.1 Holophaga sp. | reverse complement strand
CCCCCAGATCTCCGACGTGCTCACGGACCAGGGCGTCATGTACCGGGAGATGAAGGACTTCAAGAAGGCCCTCGAGAACTTCAAGAAGGCCGGCGCCGCCGATCCGAAGCACCTGCCCAGCATGCTGAACCTGGGCATCGTCTACGCCAACGACCTCAACGACAAGGCCCAGGCGAAGAAGGTGTGGACGAAGCTCGTGGAGATGGCCCCCGACAGCCCCCAGGGCGTGCAGGCCAAGGAACTCCTCAAGGGCCTCTGAGGCCGGCCCCGCCCAAAGGAAAGGCCCCCGCTCGCGGGGGCCTTTCCTTTGGGTGACGGGACCGGTCAGAACCGGATGCCCGCGTAGACGCCGATCTGGAACTTGGGGGCCATGGCCTTCAGGAAGTCCTCATCGGAGGAGGAGAGTTCCAGGCTCTTGCTGGTGACGGGGATCGCGGCCTCGACGCCGATGAAGGGCTTGACGACGGGGCTGGGGATGGCGATGCCCGCGTTGACCCGCACCCAGGGGCGGGCGTAGTTGGTGCTGGTGCCCTCGATCTCCAGCTTCTCGAAGCGGTATTCGATCCCGGCGCCCACGGCGACGAAGGCCTTGAAGTTGGCCATGGCGCCCACGGAGAAATGCTGGGTCTTGTAGTCGACGGAGGGCGCGCTGGCCGTGACGTTCCCCACCTGGTAGGCGGGAGCGATGGCTCCGCTGTACTTCAGGGTGGTCTTGGTCTCGGGCTGGAAGCCGGCGGTGATCGTGATGAGGGCGGGGCCCAGATCCACGATGGAGCGCCCCAGGCGGAAGCCGTACGCCACCTTGCTGTCGGCCTCGACGGAAAGGGTGGAGACCGTATGGGACTTGTAGCTCTGCTGGCCGATGAAGAGGCCCGCCTCCCAGGTGTTCGCGGAGAGCGGGAGAACGGCGAGGAGAGGCAGGAGGGCGACAGTTTTTTTCATAACTACCTCCAGGGATGGTGACGTTCAGGATTACCCATCGTCCGCCTCCCGCCGGGGCCCTGTCAACGGGAATCCGGGTCCAGACGCAGGATCCTGCCGGCGAGCCTCCAGGCCTCGGCCAGGTCCTCCCGGGCCAGGGCCTCCCGGATCGCCGCCTCCAGTCCCGGGCGGTCCCCGGGATCGCCCTCCCGGCCCTGGGCGGCGGCGGGATCGGGGATCCGCTCCACCCCCGCCAGGCGCCCCAGATCGTTGCCGGTGAGGATCCGGCTGGCCTTCAGGACCTCGGGAAGGGCGTCGTAGCCCACGGGCAGCCTCGCGGGCTTGGCCACTTCCAGGAGGGCCTCCCCCGAGGCCCGGGCGTACCAGGCGCCCCCGCACCGGCCCACCAGGTCCAGCAGGTCCGGCTGGGGGAGGCCGTCCCGCAGGACCTCCTCCCGCACATGGAAGGCCAGCACTTCCCCCACCAGCATGAGGCCCGAGCCGGGGCCCGTGCCCAGTTCCACCTCCCGGTGCAGCCGGCACTCCATCTGGAAGGGGCTTTCGGCCACGAGGGCGGGGGCCACGAACCGGGCCGGAACCGGGGTGAGGCCCGACTTCCCGAATTCATCCACCTCCGCCGGGTACTCGGCGCTGGCCAGGTTCATCTGCTGGAGCATGGCGTGGCTGACGGCGGCGATGACGAACTCGCCCGTGGCCGTTGCGTTCAGGTAGGTGTGCTTCACCGAGCCGTCCCGGGCCCGGCGGTTGGGGGCGAAGGCCACCATGGGGGGGTTGGAGCCGAAGGCGTTGAAGAAGCTGAAGGGCGCCAGGTTCCGGGCTCCGGCCGGGCTCACGGTGGAGGCCAGGGCGATGGGCCGGGGCGACACCCCCGCGCAGAGGAGGGCGTTGGTGGCGGCGGGATCCAGGTCCCCTGGGAGCAGGGTCCTCACGGCCTGGGGCCCAGGGCCACCAGCTCCGGAGGCAGGTCGGGGCCGGGCACATGCACCACCTCGTTCTCCAGGCGGCCCAGGCCGCCGATCTCCATGACCACCCGGTCCCCGGCCTTCAGCCACAGGTCCTTCACCACCCCGGATCCGTTGAGCTCCAGGAGGCACCCGGTGCCCACGGTGCCGCTGCCCACCACCTCGCCGGGGTTCACCTGCACGCCGTAGGCCGTGCGCTGGAGGATCTGGGCGAAGGTCCAGTTCATGTCCGCCGCGTTCCCGTCGCTGAGCAGCTGGCCGTTCACCTCGCAGGTCATGCGGGCCCGCAGCACCCGGCCCCGGTCCGTGGCCTCCAGGGGGAGCTCGTCGGCGGTCACCAGCCAGGGCCCCAGGCTCGTGGCGAAGTCCTTGCCCTTGCAGGGGCCCAGGGAGAGCTTCATCTCCTCCATCTGCAGGTAGCGGGCGCTCCAGTCGTTCATCACCATGAAGCCGAAGAGGGCCGCGTCCGCCTCCTCCAGGCTGGCGTTCCTCAGGGGCCGGCCCGTGACCACCGCCACCTCCAGCTCGAAGTCCAGGCGCCGCAGGTGGTGGTCCAGCACCTCCACGGGGCCCGGGCCCGTGACGGCCTGGTGGTTGGTGAAGTAGGTGACGGGGAAGAGGTCGAACTCCGGGATCATGTCCAGCCCCCGGTTGCGCCGGGCGGTGGCCACGTGCTGGCGGAAGGCGTAGCCGTCCCGCATGGACACGGGCCGGGGCACGGGGGCCAGGAGCCGGGGCGATTCGAGGCGGGCGGAATCCGGCGCCAGGTCCAGGGCCTGCCGGGCCAGGGGCATCAGCTCGTCCTGGCGGCGGATGAGGGTGAGCATGTCCACGGCGAGACGGGGGTCGGCGGCGTGGAAGTCCACGACGCGCCCCCCGGGGTCCAGGGCCCCGATGCGCTCCTGCCCGAGATGGAGGAAGGTCACCAGCTTCATGGTCGCTCCTGGCCCCAGCATAGCGCGGATTGAGTCTCAGGTGCCCGGGTTCGGGACCGGGCCCCACCCGCCCGCGTGGTAGATTCGGTGAAAACCTGTCAGGAGCCCCTGTGACAAGCACCGCCCCCGCGGCCAAGCCCACCTCGCCCCTCCGGGAGATCCTCCAGCCCTTCGTGGACCTGGTGCACGCCCCCCGGGCCCTGTGGGCCGTGAACCTCCTCAGTTTCCTGGAGGGCTTCGTCTACTTCGGGATGGTCATCTACCTGCACATGTACTTCAACCAGTACGCCGGTCTCCCCGACGCCAAGGCCGGGCTCATGGTGGGGCTCCTCACCTGGGGCATCACCATCTCCATGCTCTTCTTCGGGGGCCGGGCCGACAAATGGGGCCTGCGGCGCACCTTCCTCGTGGCCCTCGCCATCATGCTGGCGGGCCGGGGCCTCCTGGCGGCCCTGCCCTACTTCGGCCTGCGGGGGGGCGCCTTCGGGTCCCCCTTCGTCCTGGCCGGGGCCGGCGCCATCTTCCTCGTGATGACGGGCTACGGCATGTGCTACCCCGCCGGGTACGCCGCCGTGCGCAGGTTCACGACGCCCGCCACGGCCTCCATGGGCTTCGCCATGCTCTACGCCGTCATGAACCTGGGCGGCTGGCTCCCCACCTTCATGAGCCCCCTGCGGGCCCGCTACGGCATCCGGGGCGCCTTCGTCTTCTACGCCGCCACCACCCTCGTGACCCTGGTGCTGGTGGCCCTGCTCCTGGACCGGAAGACGGAGGCCCGGGCCCTGGCCGCCGCCGCGGGCGAGGCCGGGACCCCGGCCCAGGCAACGCCGGCGGAAGAGAAGGCCCCGGCGGCCCCCCTGGGCCGGCGCATCCGCGCCTGGGTGCGCGAGCACCCCCTGGCCGACCCCAGGTTCAGCTTCTTCATCTTCGCGCTCATGCCCGTGCAGACGCTCTTCGCCTACAGCTGGCTCCTCTTCGCCCCCTACGTGAACCGCGCCTACGCTGGCACCTGGATCGGCGAGCACTTCGAGGCGGCCTCCAGCGCCAGCACGATCCTCGTCTTCGTGCTCTGCCCCATCGTGGCCGCCCTCACCGCCCGGGTGAAGGTGTACACCATGATGATCCTGGGCACGGCCGTGATGGCCAGCCCCACCTTCCTCCTGGCCCTGGGCCCCACCACCTGGGGCCTCATCGGCTACATCGTCCTCCTGAGCGTGGGCGAGGCCATGTGGCAGCCCCGCTTCCTCCAGTACGCCGCCGAGATCGCCCCCGAGGGCCGCACCGGCGCCTACATGGGCGTGGCCCAGTTCCCCTGGTTCCTCACCAAGATGCTCGTGAGCTTCTATGCGGGCAGTTCCCTGGCCCGGTGGTGCCCCGAGGGACGCCCGGGCAATTCCGGGACCATGTGGTTCATCTTCGGCTGCGGCGCCATGATGAGCACCGTCCTCCTGATCCTGGCCCGGGGCTGGGTGGGCCGCGACTTCAAGACCCGGAACGCCGGGAACGCCTGAGCCTCAGAAGCTGATGGGCCGCACGTAGTGGCAGGTGTATCCGCCGGGGTGCTTCTCCAGGTACTTCTGGTGGTACTCCTCCGCCGGCCAGAAGGTGGAGGCCTCCGAGATCTCGGTGGTTATGGGCCGGCCCCACTTGCCGCTGCGCTCCACGAGGGCCTTCACGCGCTCGGCGGTCCTGCGCTGGGCGTCGCCGTGCACGAAGATGGCGCTGCGGTACTGGGTGCCGATGTCGTTGCCCTGGCGGTTGGGGGTCGTGGGGTCGTGGAGGGTGAAGTAGAACCTGAGCAGGTCCTCGAAGCTGATCTTCGCGGGGTCGAAGGTGATCTCCAGGGTCTCGGCGTGGCCCGTGCGGCCCGTCTTCACCTGCTCGTAAACGGGATGGTCCGTGGTGCCCCCGGTGTAGCCCACCCGGGTGGAGAGGACGCCGGGCTTCTCCCGGAAGAGCTCCTCCATGCCCCAGAAGCAGCCCCCTGCCAGGGTCGCCACCTCGGACTTGCGGGCCGGGGCCAGGCCGAAGAGGGGCAGGTACTTGGCGTAGCCCTGGGCCTCCAGCCCCGCGACCGGGACGAAGCGCAGGCTCGCGGAGTTGATGCAGTAGCGCTGGCCGGTGGGGGCGGGCCCGTCGTCGAAGACGTGGCCCAGGTGGCTGTCGGCGGTCCTCGAACGCACCTCGGTGCGCACCATGCCGTGGGAGGTGTCCCGGCGCTCGGCGACCTCGCCGGGCTCCAGGGGCTTCGTGAAGCTGGGCCAGCCGCACCCGGAGTCGAACTTGTCCCGGCTGGAGAAGAGGGGCTCGCCGGAGACCACGTCCACGTAGATGCCGTCGGCCTTCGTGTTCCAGTACTCGCCGGTGAAGGGCGCCTCCGTCCCGCTCTCCTGGGTGACCCGGTACTGCTCCGGGGTCAACCGCTTCCTCAGTTCCTCCTTGGACATCCCGCCTTGCACGCGTTCCTCCTTTCGTCCGTTGCCGGGGCCCCCGCTGTGCAGGGCCACGGCGCCCAGGGCGCCCAGGCCCAGAATGAGCAATCCGAGGATCGCGGCGTTCCGCATGGACATGGTCAGCTCCCCGTTCCCTCATCAGGTGCCTGGAACCCTTGTATTGTGACAAGGTCTCATATTCATTGACCATGTTTTTCCGAGTCCGGGCCGGGGGGAAAATTCCGGCAGTCGATCCTGGAGTGTCGATTCGGCGTGGGTTTCCGCGAAATTTGCTGGGGCGCGGAAGGGGTCCTTGGCGTATAAAATGCTCCATCACCGTCATCTAGCGAGGACTTCATGACCCATACGGCAAAACTGGAGCTGGACGGCAAGATCTACGAGCTCCCCATCATCGAGGGCACCGAGGATGAGAAGGCCGTCGATGTGCGGGATCTCCGCGCCAAGTCCGGCTACATCACGTACGACGAGTCCTACGCCAACACCGGCAGCTGCCAGTCGAAGATCACCTTCATCGACGGCGAGAAGGGCATCCTCCGGTACCGGGGCATCCCCATCGAGGAACTGGCGGAAGGCTCCACCTTCGTCCAGGCCGCCTACCTGATCATCTTCGGGAAGCTCCCCACGGAGACGGAGCGCCTGAAGTTCTCGGGCCTGCTGACGAAGTACCAGATGATCCACGAGGACATGAAGTTCCACTTCGAGGGCTTCCCCTCCTCGGCCCACCCCATGGCCATCCTCTCGGCCATGATCAACGCCGCGGGCTGCTTCCTGCCCCAGCTGAACACCGAGTACGACCCGGAGCGCTTCGAGATCCAGGCCGCCCACCTCCTGTCCCAGGTGCGCACCCTGGCCGCCTACGCCTACCGCAAGAGCCGCGGCCTGCCCTCCATCTACCCCAAGAAGAAGTACATGTTCACCGAGAACTTCCTGCACATGATGTTCTCGGAGCCGGACGAGGACTACGAGCTCGACCCCGCCGTGGTCGACGCCCTCGACCTGATCTTCCTGCTCCACGCCGACCACGAGCAGAACTGCTCCACCGCCACGGTGCGCATGGTGGCCTCCAGCCGCGCGAACCTCTTCGCCTCCGCCTCCGCCGGCGTCTGCGCCCTGTGGGGCCCCCTCCACGGCGGCGCCAACCAGGCCGTCATCGAGATGCTGCACGAGATCCGCGCCACCAAGGACGACGGCACGCACTTCCTGGACCGGGTGAAGAACAAGGGCCAGGGCGCCAAGCTCATGGGCTTCGGCCACCGCGTCTACAAGAACTACGACCCCCGCGCCCGCATCATCAAGCGCAAGTGCGACGAGCTGCTCAACAAGATGGGCATCAGCGATCCCCTCCTGGACATCGCCAAGAAGCTGGAGGAGACGGCCCTCAACGATCCCTACTTCATCGAGCGCCGCCTCTACCCCAACGTGGACTTCTACAGCGGCATCATCATGCAGGCCATCGGGATCCCCGTGGAGATGTTCACGGTCATCTTCGCCATCGGCCGCATGCCAGGCTGGATCGCCAACTACAAGGAGGTGGCGGAGAGCAGCGACAGCCGCATCTACCGTCCCCGGCAGATCTACCAGGGCAACAAGCTGAACCACTACGTGCCCCTGTTCGAGCGGTAGAGAATCCCGGCTCCTGCGGGTTCTTCCGCACCTGCGGCCGCCCTTCCCCAACCGGGGCCGGGCGGCCCCATTGTTGATGTCCATATCCCTTGACGGCCCGGGCATCTAAAGCTGGAAAGCTGCCACCCGCCATGTATAGTGTCCGTGCTCTGCCACCTGCGCCCTTTCCCGACGGAAATGCGGATTTTCAACAATCCAAGCGAGGCATGCCATGGACTTCACCCTGCCCGACTACGTGGAGGCCCTCCGGGAGGAGGTGAGGCGCTTCGCCCACCAGGAGATCCTTCCCCACGTGCTGACCTGGGACGAGGAGGGCACCTTCCCCGAGGCGGTCATGGCCAGGCTGGGGGAGATGGGGCTCCTGGGCATCCTCTTCCCCGAGGAGTACGACGGGGCGGGGATGGGCTACCTGGAGTACGCCGTCGTGGTGGAGGAACTGGCCCGGGTGGACGGCAGCATCGGCCTGGGCGTGGCCGCCCACAACAGCCTCTGCGCCAACCACATCTACGCGATGGGCAGCGAGGAGCAGCGCCAGCGCTGGCTGAGGCCCCTGGCCGCGGGGAAGATGATGGGGGCCTGGGCCCTGACCGAGCCCGAGGCCGGGAGCGACGCCGGGGCCCTGCGCACCACCGCGAGGCGGGAGGGGGACCACTGGGTGCTCAACGGCTCCAAGTGCTTCGCCACCCACGGGACGGTGGGCGGGGTCTGCGTCGTCATGGCGCGCACCCGCGCCGGCACGGGCACGGACGGCATCAGCGCCTTCGTGGTGGAGAAGGGCACGCCGGGATTCCGGGCCGGGAAGCAGGAAAACAAGCTGGGCATGCGGGCCAGCGACACCTCGGAGCTTATCCTGGAGGACGTGCGGGTCCCCGCGGCCAACATGCTGGGGGAGGAGGGCCTGGGCTTCCGCCAGGCCATGAAGACCCTGGACGGGGGCCGCATCGGCATCGCCGCCCTGGCCCTGGGCATGGCCCAGGGGGCCTTCGAGGCCTCGGTGAAGTACTCCCGCATCCGCAAGGCCTTCGGCGGGACCCTCGCGGACCTCCAGGCCACCCAGTTCAAGCTCGCGGACATGCAGGTGGGGATCGAGGCCTCGCGGCTCCTCATCCACAAGGCCGCCACCCTCAAGGACCAGGGCCTCCCCTACGCCAAGGCCGCGGCCATGGCCAAGCTCCACGCCTCCGAAGTGGCCTGCCGGGTCGCGGAGGAGGCCGTGCAGATCCACGGCGGCTACGGCTACATCAAGGACTACCCGGTGGAAAAGTTCTTCCGGGACGCCAAGCTGTGCACCATCGGGGAAGGCACCTCCGAGATCCAGCGCATGGTCATCGCCCGCCACCTGCTCAAGGAGTACTGACGCGTGGCCCTCCTCCACAGCCACGTCCGGACCTCCTCGGCGCCCTTCCGCGCGAACCGGGAACACAACCTCGCCCTCTGCGAGGAACTGGCGGCCCTCAAGGCCGAGGTGCGCCGGGGCGGCGACGAACGGGCCCGGAGCCGCCACCTGGGCCTGGGCAAGATGCTGGCCCGGGACCGGGTCGCGGCCCTGTGCGACCCCGGCTCGCCCTTCCTGGAGGTGGGCCTCCTGGCGGCGGAAGGGGTGTACGGGGAGCGGGTGCCCGCCGCGGGCCTCGTGGCCGGGGTGGGCCTGGTCCAGGGCCGGCCCAGCATGATCGTGGCCAACGACGCCACGGTGAAGGGGGGCACCTACTACCCCCTCACCGTGAAGAAGCACCTCCGGGCCCAGGAGATCGCCCTGGAGAACCGCCTGCCCTGCTTCTACCTGGTGGACAGCGGCGGGGCCTTCCTGCCCCTCCAGGCCGAGGTCTTCCCCGACCGGGACCACTTCGGTCGGATCTTCCACAACCAGGCCGTGCTGTCGGCCGCGGGCATCCCCCAGATCTCCGCCGTCATGGGCAGCTGCACCGCGGGCGGGGCCTACGTGCCCGCCATGAGCGACCAGACCGTCATCGTGGAGGGGGGCACCATCTTCCTGGGGGGACCGCCCCTGGTGAAGGCGGCCACGGGCGAGACCGTGGACGCGGACTTCCTGGGCGGGGCCAGGGTCCACACGGAGATCTCCGGCGTGGCCGACCACTACGCCCGGGACGACGCCCACGGCATCCGCCTCCTGCGGGAGATCGCGCGCAACCTGGGCCCCGCACCGGGCTCCGGGGTCCCCCTCCAGAGCCCCGAGCCCCCGGCCTACGATCCGGAGGAGATCCTGGGCGTCTGGCCTTCGGACCTGCGCCGTCGCGCCGACGTGCGCGAGGTCATCGCGCGGGTGGTGGACGGCAGCCGCCTGTCGGAGTTCAAGGAGCGCTACGGCACCACCCTGGTGGCCGGCTTCGCCCACATCGAGGGCATGCCCTGCGGGATCCTGGCCAACAACGGCGTGCTCTTCGGGGAGAGCGCCCTCAAGGCGGCCCACTTCATCGAGCTCTGCTGCGCCCGGCGCATCCCCCTGCTCTTCCTGCAGAACATCACGGGCTTCATGGTGGGGGCCCAGGCGGAGCGGGGCGGCATCGCCAAGGACGGCGCCAAGATGGTGCACGCGGTGGCCACCGCGGCCGTCCCCAAGATCACCGTGATCATGGGGGGCAGCTTCGGGGCCGGCAACTACGGCATGTGCGGGCGGGCCTACGGGCCCCGCTTCCTGTGGACCTGGCCCTCCTCCCGCATCTCGGTCATGGGGGGGGAGCAGGCCGCCCAGGTCCTGGTGACCGTGAAGCGCGACCAGGCGGAGCGGGAGGGCCGGGTCCTGGGGGAGGACGAGGCCGAGGCCATCGCCGGGCCCATCCGGGAGAAGTACGAGCGGGAGGGCCATCCCGTCTACGCCTCGGCCCGGCTCTGGGACGACGGCGTCATGGACATGAGGGACACCCGGGGATGGCTCGCCGCCTCCCTGGCCACGGCCCTGTGCGCCCCCGTGGGGGAGACGCGCATGGGCGTGCTGCGACTGTGAGGTCAGACATGCCGGGAACGGGACTCGTGCGCATCGCCAACGCCGGGGGCTACTGGGGGGACGACCCCGGGGCCCTGGCCCGCCAGGTGAGGGGGGAGATCCCCCTGGACTACGTGTCCATCGACTACCTGGCCGAGATCACCATGAGCATCCTGCGCAAGCAGAAGGCCAAGGATCCCGCCCTGGGCTGGGCCTCGGACTTCGTGACCCAGGCCGGACCGCTGCTGGGGGAGATCGTCGCCAAGGGCATCCGCCTCGTCACCAACGCGGGCGGGGTCAACCCCGCGGGCTGCGCGGAGGCCCTGGCGGCGGAGGCGCGCCGGCGCGGCGTGCGCCTGCGCATCGCGGTGGTGGAGGGGGACGACCTGGCCCCCCGCATCCCGGAGCTGCTGGCGGCGGGGGAGGAGCTGCGCAACATGGAGACGGGGGCACCCCTGGCGCCCCTGGCGGACCGGGTCCTGGCGGCCAATGCCTACTTCGGCGCCATGCCCGTGGCCCGGGCCCTGGAGCGGGACCCCCACGTGGTCATCTGCGGCCGGGTGACGGACACGGGCATCACCCTGGGCCCCCTCATGCACGCCTTCGGATGGGGCCCCGGCGACCTGGACCGCCTGGCCTCGGGCATCGTGGCCGGCCACATCCTCGAATGCGGGGCCCAGGCCACGGGGGGGAACTTCACGGACTGGCCCAAGGTGCCCTCCTTCCTGGACATGGGCTATCCCATCGCGGAGTGCAGGCCCGACGGCTCCTTCACGGTCACCAAGCACCCCGGCACCGGGGGCCTGGTCACCTGCCAGACCGTACGGGAGCAGCTCCTGTACGAGATGGGCCACCCGCGGGCCTACCTCACCCCCGACGTGGTGGCCGATTTCAGCACCGCCGACCTGGCCCAGGACGGGCCCGACCGGGTGCGGGTCCACGGGGTCGTGGGCCGGCCCCCCACGGACCGGCTCAAGGTGAGCCTGGCCTACCGGGACGGGTGGAAGTGCCAGGGCGCGCTCGTGGTGCCGGGCCCCGACGCCCGGGCCAAGGCCGAGCTCCTCGCCTCCGTCCTCTGGGAGCGCTGCGCCCGGGAGGGCCTGGCCCTGGAGGCGACCCGCACCGAGTTCGTGGGGGACGACGCCCTCCACCGCGCCCCCCACCACCGGCGGGCCCAGGAGATCCTCCTGCGCCTCTCGGCCCGGGGCCCCGGCCGGGAGGCCCTGGAGGCCTTCCGCAAGCTGGTGCCGGCCCTCATCCTCTCGGGCCCCCCGGGGCTCGCCGTGGCGGGGGGCGCGCCCGTCCTCTCCGAGGTGGTGAGCTACTGGCCCGCCCTCGTGTCCCGGGACAAGGTCCTGCCCCGGGTCCGCCTCCTGGAGGACCGGGGGGGGCGCCTGGAGGCTTCCTGGGATTCGGGGCCCCTGCCCTGGCCCGAAAGCCCCGGCCTGGGCACGACGCCCCTGGACGCCTCCGATCCCTGGACCCTGGCCGCGGGGGAGGGCGCGGCGGCCCGCATGCCCCTCCTGGCCATCGCCCACGCCCGGAGCGGCGACAAGGGGGACACCGCCAACATCGGCCTCATCGGGCGCTCCGGCCCCTGCTACGCGTGGCTGCGGGAGAACATCACCGCCGAGCGGGTCAAGGAGTGGTTCAAGGACCAGTGCCGGGGCCGGGTGGAGCGCCACGCGGTGCCCCGGCTCTGGGCCCTCAACTTCCTCCTGGAGGAGACCCTGGACGGCGGCGGCACCATGAGCCTGCGCCTGGACGCACAGGGCAAGACCCTGGCCCAGTCCCTGCTGCGCTGCGAGGTGGAGGTGCCCACGGCCCTCCTGGCCACCATCGCCCAGGAGAACCGGGCCTGTCCCGGGGAGCTGATCCACGGGAGGCGGCCGTGACGGAACTGCCCGCCTTCCCCCTGGAATCCGTCCCCTTCAGGGGGTCCGGGGTGCGCCTGGAGGCCAGGGCCCACGGGGTCCGCCGCCTGGTGCTGGACCGGCCCCAGGTGCGCAACGCCTTCAGCGCGGTCATGGCCTCGGAGATCCGCCAGGCCGTGGAGGCCGCGGCCGAAGGGGCCCGGCTCCTCCTCCTGGACGGGGAGGGGCCCGTCTTCTGCGCGGGGGCGGACCTGGCCTTCATGAAGGAGCAGGGGGCAGCCACCCCCGAGCGGAACCTGGAGAACGCGCGCGAACTCGGCCGCATGTTCCGGGCCGTGGCCGCCTTCCCCGCCCCCGTCCTCTGCGCGGTGCGGGGCGCGGCCATCGGCGGGGGCCTGGGCCTCGCCGCGGCCAGCGACCTCGTGCTGGCCGAGCCCGGGGCGGTGTTCGCCACCTCCGAGGTGCGCCTGGGCATCGTGCCCGCCGTCATCGGGCCCTACATCGTGCGCCGCATCGGCCTCGCCCAGGCCGCCCCCCTCATGCTCACGGGCCGCCGGGTCCGGGGGGCGGAGGCCCTGGCCCTGGGCCTCGTCCAGCACCTGGCCGAGCCCCCCGAGCCCTTCTGCGACGCCCTGGCCCGCCTCGCGGGGGAGTGCCTGGCCGCGGGCCCCGGCGCCGCCCGGGCCACCAAGGCCCTGCTGCTGCGCATCAGCCCCCTGCCCCCGCCGGAGCTGGAGGAGGAGGCGGCCCGCGCCATCGCCGCCGCGCGCTGTTCCCCGGAAGGCCAGGAGGGGCTCCAGGCCTTCTTCCGCAAGGCCCCGCCCTCCTGGGTGCCCAGGGAGGAACCCTGATGGGCCGCCTCGTCATCGCCAACCGGGGCGAGATCGCCCGGCGGATCCTGCGCGCGGGACGGACCCGGGGCCACGAGGTGGCCGTCGTCTCCACCCCCGAGGACCGGGACGCCCTCGTGCGCCGGGAGGCGGACGCGGTCCTGGAGGTGCCCTCCTTCCTGGACATGGAGGCCATCGTGGCCGCCGCGAAGGCCTGGGGCGCCACCCTCCTGCACCCGGGCTACGGCTACCTCTCGGAGCGGGCCCCCTTCGCCGCCGCCGTGGAGGCCGCGGGCATCGCCTTCGTGGGGCCCACGCCCGCGGCCATGGAGGCCCTGGGCGGCAAGGAGTCCGCCAAGGACCTGGCGCGGGCCGCGGGGGTGCCGGTGCTGGGGGCCCTCCTTTCCGGCGAACTGGCCGCCCTCCCCCCGGAGGCCTGGGAGGGGGCCCTTTCCGCCCGGGGCGTCCGGGCCCCCTACCTGGTGAAGGCCAGCGGGGGCGGCGGGGGCCGGGGCATGCGCCGGGTGGAAACCGCCGCCGGCCTTCCCGAGGCCGTGGCCCGGGCCTCCAGCGAGGCCCTGGCGGGCTTCGGGGACGCGCGGGTCTTCGTGGAGCCCTGCCTGGGGGCCCCCCGGCACGTGGAGGCCCAGGTCTTCGGGGATGGCCGCGGGGGCGGGGTCTTCCTGGGCGAGCGGGAGTGCTCCCTCCAGCGGCGCCACCAGAAGGTGGTGGAGGAGGCCCCCGCCGCGGTCCTCGCCGCCTCCATGCGGGAGGCCATGGGCCGGGCCGCCCTGGCCCTGGTGCGGGCCACGGCCTACCGGGGCGCGGGCACGGTGGAATTCCTGGTGGAGGGCGACGCCTTCTGGTTCCTGGAGATGAACACCCGCCTCCAGGTGGAGCACCCGGTGACGGAGCTGGTGCACGGGGTGGACCTGGCGCTGGCCCAGCTGGAACTGGCGGAGGGCACGTGGCCCGCGCAGCTGGGGGACCCCGGCGCCTTCCGGGTGCCGGAGGCCAGGGGCGTGGCCCTGGAGGCCCGCATCCTGGCCGAGGATCCCCGCCAGGGCTTCCTGCCCACCCCGGGCCCCCTCCTCGTGTACGCAGAGCCCGGCGGCGAAGGGGTGCGGGTGGATTCGGGCGTGGCCCAGGGGGGCCGGGTGAACGCGGCCTTCGATTCCATGATCGCCAAGCTGGCCGTGTGGGCCCCCACCCGGCCCCTGGCCGTGGCCCGGCTGCGGGAGGCCCTGGCCGGCTTCACCATTCTGGGCTGCACCACCAACCTGCCCTTCCTCCAGGCCATCGCCCGTTCCGGGGATTTCCTGGAGGGCCGCACCCACACCGCCTGGATCGGGGAGCACCTGGAGCGCCTGAACGCGCCCCTCCTTCCCGCCCCAACCCAGGCCTTCCTCGATAGCCCCCC
>DATGXY010000291.1:0-12628 GCA_035298525.1 Holophaga sp. | reverse complement strand
GTCTTGAAGGCGTTTGAACCGGGCGAGCAGGAGACGCTGACGTACGAGCAGGCCCCCAGCCCGGGGTGCGAAGCCATGAGGTCCTTGATGTTGCTGTCCAGGTAAGCGAGCATTCGATCCTCCTGCCCGCCCAGCTTCCCGCCCTTGAGCCAGGGGCGCCTTGACGGCGGATAAGAAGGGCGGAGAAAAGGACCCTGCCGAATCCTTCCTCCCCAACCAAAAAGGCCCCCGAATCGCCGATTCGAATCCTTCCTCCCCAACCAAAAAGGCCCCCGAAGGGGCCCTTTTTGGTTGGGGAGGAAGGATTCCCCTCCGGGCCGCGGCGCTGGCTGCGCACGGGGATCCGCCTTCGGCGGACCGCTCCGGACGCGGTGCGTCCTCCGCTTCCCCTGACTGCGCGCCATCGCCGATTCGAATCCTTCCTCCCCAACCAAAAAGGCCCCCGAAGGGGCCCTTTTTGGTTGGGGAGGAAGGATTCGAACCCTCGATAGGCAGGATCAAAACCTGCTGCCTTACCACTTGGCGACTCCCCAGCGGAAACCGATTGTAGCTTGGCCCGCGGAGGCCGGTCCAGTCAGGGGTTGGCCTTGGGGGTGAAGCCGAATTCCTCGACGCCCAGGAGGTCGGCGCGGACGGTGGCGGCGTCGCCGGCCTCGAGACGGGAGATGGCGCGGGTGCCGGTGCTGGCTTCGAAGGCGAGGAGGACGCGGCGCTCGATCTCGTCACGGGTCGCGGGGTCCAGGGGGTAGGCGATGTCCTTGAAGCTGCCGTCGCGCTTGCGCTTGGTGGGCATGGTGACGTGGAAGCCATCGTCGTTCTCCACCACCCGCAGGTCGCCCACCAGGAAACAGCCGTCCAGGACGAGCCCCGCGAAGGCGCGCAGCTTGTCGTCCCCGTCCACCTTGTTGATCCGGATTTCCGTGATATTCAGCATCGTCTTCCCGCGTCAAAGCTCCATCATAGCGTGCCGGGCTCATCCCCGGGCGTGGGCGGCGAGATAGGCCGCCAGGGCCTTCAGGGTTTCGGGGTGGGACAGGCCTCCATCATGGGCGAGGGCCGTGGCCTTTTCGGACTTCATGCCCAGGTCCAGGATCAGGTGGACGCACACGGCGGCCGACGCCCGGTTGCCGTCCCCGCAGTGCACGAGGACCCGGGCTCCCTGGGGCAGGGTGCGCAGGATCTGGCGGAGGAAATCGAAATCGGCGGCGGGAGGGGCCACGGGGATGGCGTAGCGCAGGTACTGGATGCCCAGTTCCGCGAGGGCCGCCGACTCCTGCGCCATCTGGCGTTCGTCCTCCCCGTCCTGGCGCAGGTCCAGCACATGGGTGAAGCGGTGGACCCGCAGTTCCTGGAGGGTGGCGGCGTCGGGCACGCCCCGGAGGACGTAGAGGCCGCCCTTGAGATGGATGGGATCCGGCGTGGGGGTGGCCGGGGCCACCAGGACGGGGATGAGCAGAAGATTGGGGTGCAACATGGGCCACCTCCTGGCCGGGGGTTGGCGGAACGCACCCTTCCCGGGGGCCGGGGGGGTGGCCGCAACCTTGAGGCCCAGGGGGGGCGGGGGGTCCTTCGACGGACTCCGCCAACCGGACGGACCTCCGTACCATCAATGTAAGGTCCAGGGCGCGCAGGGCAACACCCCCCCGGGCATTGAGACGGAATCTCCGCGTACAAGCCCCGGAAGGTCCGCCGCGCATGCCCTGGGCACGCAACTCGCCTGTTAGGATGGAGGGAGTTCCGGCACTGGGGAGGTCGAAGGTGACCCACAATTCCTTCCATGGGGATCGCACGGCCCAAGGGCCGGCCGCGGCGGCGCTGCAGGTGGCCGCCGCCACCCGGCAGGGATTGGAGGCCCTGGTCGCTTCCTGGGATCCCTCCCGGGCCGAGGCCTTCGCGGCCCACGTGGCCGGGGCAGGGGGCCGGGTGGTGCTCACGGGGGTGGGCAAGTCGGGCCTCGTGGGCCAGAAGATCTCCGCCACCCTCGCCTCCACCGGCTGCCCCAGCCTCTTCGTCCATCCCACGGACGCCCTCCACGGGGACCTGGGCATGATCACCGCCCAGGACACCGTGCTCATCCTCAGCAACAGCGGGGAGACGGAAGAAATCCTCAAGCTCCTTCCCAGCCTCCTGCGCCTGGGGGTGGGGATCGGCGCCATCACGTCCCGGGGGGACAGCCGGCTGGCTCAGGCCGCCCGCTGGGCATTCATTTATGATCTGCCCCAGGGAGAGGGGTGCCCCCTCAACTTCGCGCCCATGGCCTCGACCACCCTCCAGCTCCTGTGGGGGGACATGCTGGCCGCCTACCTCATGGTCCGGTCCGGCTTCACCCTGGAGCGTTTCGCCCAGCTGCATCCAGCTGGAAATATCGGCTCCAGGTTATTAAAGACAAAGGACTTGATGCATACGGACTTCCCGAAGGTGACCCTCCGCTCCAGCCTCCTGGACGCCCTGGGCGCCATGACGGCGGGGCGCCTGGGCATGACCACGGTCATGGACGGGGAGCGCCTGGCGGGAATCATCAGCGATGGCGATATCCGCCGCGCCCTGGAAAAGGCCGAGCGGGAGCACATCAATCCCCTGGACCTCACCGCGGAGCGGATCATGACCGCGCAACCCGTGGGCATCGAACCGGAAACCCTGGCGGTGGAGGCGGCCCGGATCCTGGAATCCCGGAAGATCACCTTCCTGGTCGTCCGGCAAGGAGAGGCCCCGGCGGGGATCCTGCACATCCACGATCTCCTGGGCGCCAAAGTCATATGATTCAAGGGGTTCCCTTTGCGGCCCCCTGGATCGAAGGTTACATAATATACATTATCGAAAGTTAAATCCGGTGCGTTCGACGATCCTGAGATACCTCCTGAAGAACTGGACGATGCCCTTCCTGGGGGCCCTCGTCTTCTATGGGGGCCTCCTCATGGCCTACGAGGTCGTGGGAGTCTCCAAGGAGATCTTCGCCATGGGGGCGCCCTTCCGTTGGCTGGTGCCCCTCCTGCTCCTGAGCCTGCCGGACAACCTGGGCATGGTCCTGCCCATGGCTTCCGTGCTGGGTGGCCTCATGGGAATGCAGCACCTGTCCGAAGGTTCGGAAATGGTGGCGGCCCAGGGCCTGGGGGTCGGCATGCGGGCCCTGGTGCGGCCCTGGCTGCTGCTGGCGGCCATCCTCCTGGTGCTCAGTTCCGCCAACGCCCACCTGGTGGTGCCCTGGGCCAACGCCACCCAGCGCCGGGCCCAGGTCCAGATGCTGGACGAGGCCCGCACCCGCTTCCTGCGCCCGGGTTCCGCCCCCTGGTTCCCCTCCAGCGCCCCCGGCGACGCGGTGTGGATGGCGCCGGATGGCCAGGTCCACCTCATGGAGGTGAACCAGGAGACGGTCCAGCACTTGGTGGCCCGTTCCCTGGAATGGAGCCCTGGCGATGGGGGCAACGGCCAGCCAGCCATCAGCCTCAAACTCACGGATCTGAAGGGCACGGTGTACCACCGGGCCGACCAGAGCATCGTGCACATGCAGGAAAAGGAGCATCGCTATTCCTTCCGGGTGCCCCCCGCCCCGCACCTGCTCAAGCCCACTGACGCCCGGTTCATGACTACGCCGGAACTGCTGGCGAAACCGGGCTTGGAAACAACGGTGGAACTGATCCGGCGCCTGAGCCTTCCGGTGGCCTCCTGCGGCCTCCTGCTCCTGGGCGTGGCCCTGGGGCTGGGCCATCCCCGCTTCCAGAAGGGCGGCGCCATCCTCAAGAGCCTCGGGGTCATCCTGGTGTATTACCTGCTACTCAAGTACTTTGAGAGTCAGATTTTATCCGCCAAGTCTCTAGCGCTCTTCCCGCGGGTGGCCCTCCTGGCCCTGCCCTGGATCTTCCTGAGCGCGGGCCTTCTGCTCCTGCGGCGGAAGCTCCACCCCCACCAGTCCAACCGTCTCTATCGCTTCCTGCCCATGAAGGCCGTCCTGCGCCTGGAGACCTTCGGGCAGCGCTGCTCGAAGACCTGTTGGAGTTTTGTCCGCAAACCCTTTGAACGAATCAACCTGTTGCTCAGACCCAAGCGTTGCGATGGCCCTTCCCGAGGGGTGCTCGCCGGGTGGACCCGGGGATTGTGGTGGAAGAACTGGGGGGCCGTCATGGGCACCTTCCTGGCCCTCAGCCTCCTCATCGAATACGCTTCCCTGGCCGGGGACCTGGCCAAGAACAAAGTGTCCATCCTTATCTTTTTCAGATATTGGCTCTGGAACCTCCCCCCCTTTCTTTCCGTTGTGCTGCCCCTGGCCTTCCTCCTGGGCGGGGTGCTTTCCCTCAGTGACGCGGCCGTGACCCGGGAATGGGTGGCGCTGCGGGCCGGGGGCACGAGCCTGGTGCAGTGGTGCCGTTCCGGCTGGCGGGCCTGGGGCGGGGTGCTGGTACTCACCTTCGCCCTCCAGGTGATCCTGGCCCCCTTCGCCTACCGGCAGCAGGACGCCCTCTACCACCGGATCCTCGCCCGGCCCATGTCGGCGGAGGGCAAGAGCAAGCCATGGCTCCATCTGGGCGCAACGGGGGTGGTCTGGCACCTGGAGGGAAGCTCCCGCTGGGGCTTCCCCCTGAAACCGGCCGGAGAGGCGCCCGTCATGCTCCGGTGGTTCCGGGGGGATGCGCACAGCCAGGCGCTCCCCTGGGGCGGCCTGAGCTTCGTGCCGGGCCCGGAGGCCCACCGGCTCTTCCCGGACGAAGCCCTGCGGGGCTCCTCCTTCGCCGAGGACACCTCCACCCCCGATCTGTTCCAGTGGCAGAAGTGGGCCCCGGATCCGGAGCGGGCCACCATCCTGTGGACCCGCCTCCTCAATTGGCTGGCGGGCCCCTGTCTCCTCTTCGCCATGCTGCCCTACGCTTTCCCCTCCCCCCGGGGCGGACGAGGCTCGGCCCTGGGCTACAGCCTCGTGGCCGGCCTGGTCTTCATGGGGCTGCAGGCCCTCTTTTCGGGGGCCGCCAAGGCCGGGGACCTGCCCTCGGTCTGGGGCGTGCTCTGTCCCATCCTCCTTCTGCTGGGGTTCGGGTTCCTGCGCCTGGACCGGCTGCGCACGTGAGGCGGCACGGGGCGCGGCGGACCGTCCAGGTCCTGGTCCTGGCCGGCGGGGTGCTCACCCCCTGGACGGGGCTTTTCCGCCTGGACCTTCCCGGCAACCAGGTCATGTACCTGGGCCGGGCCTACCCCCTGGGTTGGCCTTACATCCTGGGCCTCATCGTGCCCTTCGTGATCCTGGTCTGGGCCCTGGCCTTCCTGGCCTGGCGCCAGGGCCGGGTCTTCTGCGGGTGGGCCTGCCCGTACGGCACCCTGGTGGAGGCCTTCGAGGCCATCGGGACGGCGCTGGGGCGGGGAAGCCATCGCCGGGTGGCGGCCTGGATGCGCCGGGGCCCCCTGCCCCGGTGGCTCCTGCGGGGCGGGGCGGTGCTGGCCATGACGGGGGTTCCCCTGATCATGGGTGCCAGCCTGGCCACCTACCTGGTTCCCCCGGGGCGGGTGCTCCATGATCTGCTTCGGCCCCTCGTGTTTTCGGATACCACCCAGGTGACCCTGTGGGCCTGGATGGCCCTCGTCCTGGCGGGGTCCTGGGCGGCGGGGTTCGCGGTGCGCTTCCACTTCTGCCGCATGGTGTGCATCTACGGCATGGGCCAGGCCATGGCGGCCTCGGCGGCCGAGCCTTCCCGGGTGCTCAAGCCCCGGTACCGGGCGGAGGATCTCTCCGCCTGCGGCAGCTGCCAGGCCTGCCTGAAGGCCTGTTTCCTGGACCTGGACCCCCGCAAGGAGCCCCTGGTGCTGGGTTTCTCCCAGGGCTGCTTCAATTGCGGCGATTGTCTCGATGTGTGTGAAACGGTGCAGGCCCACCGGGGGGCCCCTTCCCTCCTCACCTTCCGCCGTCCCGGGGCCCCGCCCCGCCAGCCGCGGCGGGAGGACCCGGAGGATTGGACCTGAGGCGGGGCCTCAGGGCTTCCTGCCGTCCTCGCGCTCACCTTCCTCCTGGCCGTCCCGGACCTGCTCCTGGGATGCCTGGGTTGTTGGGGACGCCTTCCCTTGAGGGTGGAGGGGACGCTGATCCAAGGCCAGGCGGTACCTGCTATGTAAACCTCATTGGTCTTCCCGGTTCCACTCAGCCCCAGCTGACCCGGAAGGTGCAGCTATCGCCCCCGGTCTTGCGGGTGGGGCGCTCGGGATCCAGTTCCACCCGCACCCGGGTGCCCGCGGGCTTGTACCGTTCGGCCACGGCGGCGATGATGCCCCGGTCGAAATCCGAGGGATAGGGGTTGTCGCACACGAGGAGGGCCTGGCGAGGTCCATCGGCCTGGTAGCGGTAGCTGCCGATGGGGCCGCCCCGGTGATTCATCCGGTAGGCCGCGTCGATGGCGGCCAGGGCCTTGTGGATGCCGTCGATGCCGGGGGGGAAGGTGGCGTTCTCGGGGATCTTCTGGCCGATGCTGAAGAGGGTGCTGGGGCCCAGGGTGGCGGCGATCTCCCGGAACGCGTCAAGCCAGGCCTGCTGGCGGTACCACTGGCCGGGCCGGGGCTCCGGGATGCCATGGGACGCCAGCACGCGCAGGGCCCGGGTCGTGCCGAAGCTCATCCCGGCCACGACGGCCAGGACGGTCTCTCCGTTCACTTCCACCGCCGCCGAGGCGGCTTCGAAGGTCCTCATGGACGGGCTCCGGTTGGGGTTCAGGATGGTCCCAGTGTGCATCAAGTGGATGCCTCAGGCCACCACGTTCAGGAGGAAGCTGAGGGTGCCCTTCCCTGAATTGACGAAGGCGTAGGGCCGGTCGGAGGGGAAGGCCAGGGCCTCCCCGGCCTTCAGGACCTTGGGACCGCCCTCCAGTTCCACGGTCAGCTCGCCCCGGATGACGAAGACCATCTCCCGGTAGCCGGGCAGATCGGGCTCGCCCTGGTACCGGTCGCCGGCGGCGATGGTCCAGCGCCACATCTCCACCGTGCGGCTGGCGGGGAAGGCCTGGAGGAGATCCACCCGGGTTCCGGGGGTGCTGCCCTGCCACAGGCGCAGGCCCCGGGAGGGAAGGGCTCCCTGCCCTCCCGTTCCCTCCTCGTCGCCCACCAGCTCCGAGAAGGTCAGATTGAAGGCGGCGGCGATGTGGCCCAGGGTGGCCAGGCTCACGTTGCTCTCCCCGCCCTCGATCATGCCGATCATGCGCCGGCTCACCGCGGAGCGGTCCGCCAGATCCTGCTGGCTCCACTTGAGCTCCTTCCTCCGGTTCACGATGTTCCGGGAGATGGTGCGCAGGAGGTGCTTGGAATCGAAGGCCATGGCCGTCCGGGAAATATATTGCGCATCGGCGCTATGAGCAATATACTGCACATCGACCCCCGGGATCAAGCCGCCGGGGCCCGAATTCCGCCCATCCACCCCTTTTCCCCCCAAGGAGACCCCATGGCCGGTACCGCCTCGCAGGCCTTCATCGCGCAGGAAAACCAGTTCGGCGCCCACAACTACCATCCCCTGGACGTGGTCTGCACCAAGGGCGAGGGCGTCTACCTCACCGACGTGGACGGCAAGAAGTACATGGACTTCCTCGCCGCCTACTCCGCCGTGAACCAGGGCCACAACCACCCCCGCATCGGCGAGGCCATGATCCGCCAGATCCGGGAGCTGGCCCTCACCAGCCGCGCCTTCCGCAACGACCAGTTCCCCCCGCTCCTCGAGAAGCTCTGCAAGCTGACCGGCTTCGACAAGGCCCTGCTCATGAACAGCGGCGCCGAGGCGGTGGAGACGGCCCTCAAGGCCATGCGCAAGTGGGGCTACGACAAGAAGGGCATCGAGTACCCCAACGCCGAGATCATCGTGGCCGACGGCAACTTCCACGGCCGCACCACCACCATCGTGGGCTTCAGCACCGACCCCGATTCCACCAGCCGCTTCGGGCCCTTCACCCCCGGCTTCAAGATCGTGCCCTACGGGGACCTGGAGGCCGTGAAGGCCGCCATCAACCCCAACACCTGCGCCATCTTCATGGAGCCCATCCAGGGCGAGGGCGGCGTGGTGATCCCCCCCAAGGGCTTCCTCAAGGGCCTGCGCCAGCTGGCCGACGAGAACAACCTCCTCCTGGTGCTGGACGAGATCCAGTCCGGCCTGGGCCGCACCGGCAAGCTCTTCGCGTTCGAACACGAGGGCATCCGTCCCGACGGCATCACCATCGGCAAGGCCCTTTCCGGCGGCTACTACCCCGTCAGCGCCTTCCTGGCCAGTGACGAGGTGATGGACGTCTTCACCCCCGGCATCCACGGTTCCACCTACGGCGGCAACCCCCTGGCCTGCGCCGTGGCCGCCGAGGCCCTCGACGTGCTCGTGGACGAGCAGCTGGTGGAGCGCGCCGCGGAACTGGGCGAGCACCTGCGCCATCGCCTCACCACCATGAAGACCGACAAGCTGGCCGAAGTGCGCGTCATCGGCCTTTGGGCCGGCGTGCAGCTGAAGCCCGAGGCGGGCGGCGCCCGCAAGTACTGCTACCAGCTCAAGGACCGGGGCATGCTCTGCAAGGACACCCACGTGGACACCATCCGCCTGGCGCCCCCCCTCGTCATCACCAAGGAGCAGATCGACTGGGCCGTGGACCAGCTGGAAGCCGTGCTCGCGTAGAAGGTTCCCGAAGGCAGGAAAGGGCCCCGCGAGGGGCCCTTTCCGCGTGGATGGGGAGGGATTGGGCCCCCTTCAGGGGAGAGGGCGCTCCGCCAGCCGCCAGGCCTCCAGCACCATGACGGCGGTCCGATGGGCCGCGAGGGAGAGGCGCAGCTTCAGGCGCTCCCCCTGCAGGTCCTGGAATACCCCCCAGTAGATGGGCCCGTACCCCCCCTCCCCGCTCCGGACGGCCACCGCCCGGGCCTCCCGGTCCGCCTCCAGCAGTTCCGGGACCTGGGCGAAGGATTCGGCAAGCCAGGCGAAAGGGAGACTCCAGGCCCCGGGGTCGGGGACCGCGGGCCGCACCTCCGGTTCGAAGGGGGCCTGGGCCTCCAGGCGCTCCAGCAGTTGGGATTCCCACCGGGCGTGGAGGCCGGCCTGGCCCGGCTCCCCGTCGAAGTGCACGGTCGTGTGGAGGGGCACCTGCAGGTCCCCCACGTAGTGGCTGAGCCAGGCGGTCTCCAGGGCGACCCGGTCCCGGTCGCCGCTCCGGAAGGCCTGGGCCAGGGCCAGGGTGCGGGCCTGGATCACCCACGGGACCTGGCCGAGGGCCCGGAAGGCCTCCGCCCCCAGGCGGCCCTGGGCGGCCAGCTCGCCATGGGGGACCTCCCCCGCCCCGCCGTACGGTTCGCCATTGAGGAAGTGGCGGGGCGCCTCCAGGGGATCCCCTTCGCGCCAGGCGTCCGGATCCGCGGCGTGGTCCGCCACCCGGGCTTCCCGGCCTTCGTACCAGACGGCCACCTCCGGCGGCAGATCCCGGAGGGCTCCGGCGGCCAGGAGGCGATGGCCCAGGACGCCCCAGGCCTGGCCGGGCGGGGACAGGAGGATCGCCAAGGCGATGAGAAGGCGGGTTCGGCGCATGGGGACTCCGGGCGGGACGTGCCATCGGTGCCCCGAAGGCCGGGGAAGCTCCCGGCCCCGCGGGCCTCCCGGAAGAAGGGTGGCCAGGGCCGGGGGCCCCTTCCTACAATGGAACCCGGAGGATCTTGCATGGCCGAAGGGCCTTCCCTGCTTCTGGACCACGCCCTGGACTGCCTGCGGGCCACCCCCGGCCTCGCGCCCGGGTCCCGGGTGCTGGCCGCCATGTCCGGGGGCATCGATTCCTCCGTCATGGCCGCCCTCCTCCACCGGGGCGGATTCCAGGTGGTGGGGGTCTCCATGCAGCTCTTCGACAAGACGCAGGGGGGGACCCGGCCCGAGTCCGAGGGGCGCTGCTGCACCCTGGACGACTTCCAGGACGCCCGGAGGGTGGCCTTCCACACCGGGTTCCCCCACTACGTTCTGGATCTGGAGGACCGCTTCCGGAACGATGTCATCGCCCCCTTCGCCCAGGCCTACCTGGATGGGGAAACCCCCAGCCCTTGCATCCGTTGCAATCAGTACCTCAAGTTCCATGCCCTGCTGGATACGGCCGTCCAGATGGATTGCTCCCACGTGGCCACGGGCCACTACGCCCGCATCACCCGGGACGGGGACGGGTGGCACCTGCGCAAGGCCTCGGACCCGGCCAAGGACCAGAGCTACTTCCTGTTCACCCACACCCAGGCGACCCTGGCCCGCACCCTCTTCCCCCTGGCCTCCTTCAGCAAGCCCGAGGTGCGCCAGCTGGCCCGGGACCTGGGCCTCCATTTGGCGGAAAAGGCGGAAAGCCAGGAGATCTGCTTCGTGCCGGGCCGCTACGACGCCTACCTCGACGCGGAGGGCCTGGCCCCGGATCTGGGGGAGGGGGCCATCCGCCACGTGGATGGCCGGGTGCTGGGTCGCCACGGGGGCTACTGGCGCTTCACCGTGGGCCAGCGCAAGGGGATCGGCGTGGCCCATGCGGCCCCCCTCTTCGTGGTGCGGGTGGAGCCCGCCACCAACACGGTGTGGGTGGGGGAGGAGGCGCTCCTGGCCGGCACGGAGCTGGTGGCCCGGGAGGTGTCCTGGTGCGGGGCGCCGCCGGAAGGGCCCCTGCCCTGCCTGGCCCGCATCCGCTCCCGGGGCGCGGAGGCCCCGGCGGTGGCCACCCCGCTTCCCGACGGTCGACTCCATGTTCGCTTTGAAACCCCCCAGCGGGCCATCGCGCCCGGGCAAGCGGTCGTTCTGTATTTCAAAGATGAAGTATTAGGTGGAGGCTGGATCAGCCAAACGACCAGCGCATAATGGGGCATGCCTCCCCCCGCCTCCCGGACCCTCCAGCGGTCCGGGCTTCTTTCCGCCCTCCTCGCGCTCCTCCTGCCCGTCGGGCACGGCCTCGCCACGCCCCCCGCCATCCGGGAGGGGCGCAAGGCCTTCACCATGGTGGGCACGGACGAGGGCCTGGCCTCCGGCGCCGTGGTGTGCATGGCCCAGGACCGGGCCGGCTTCCTGTGGATGGGCTCCGAGAACGGGCTCATGCGCTACGAGGGCAAGGGCAGCCGGCTCTACGCGGCGGAGGACGGCCTGCCTTCCTCCTCCATCATCCGCCTGGAGCCCGATCCCGGGGGCGGCCTCTGGGCCGCGACGCTCCGGGGCCTCGTGCGCATGCGGGACGGGGTGTTCGAGCGCATCCAGGTGGGGGGGCGGCCCTACACCCAATCGGCGAGCCTCCTGGCCATGGACCGGCGGGGCCGCCTATGGACCTATACCTTCGACGGCCTCGTGCGCCAGCGGGCGGATCTGGACTTCGAATCCCTGGGCTGGCGCCCGGAGGGCAGCGTGTACGCCATGGCCGCGGGGCCGGTCACGGGCTCGGTTTACGTGGCCAGCCAAGGCGGGCTCACCGTCTTCCGGGAGGACGGCGGCCGGGAGACCTGGGGCATTGCCATGGGCCTGCCGCCCCAGGGGGTGATGCTGGTGGCCGAGGATGGCCAGGGCCGGGTGTGGGTGGGCACGGGCCGGGTCCTGCTCGTCCTGGAGCCCGGGGAGAAGCGGTTCAAGGACGCCTCCTCCCGGCTGCCCGCGCCCATCTCTCCCAATGGCCACGCCTACCTGGACCGGGATGGCTCGGTGTGGATCCCCACCCAGAACGGGATCTTCCAGGTGGACGGCGAGCGCCTGGACGCGGCCCACGGCCTTCCCTTCCGCTGGGTGCGCAGCCTTTACCGGGACCGGGAAGGCGACCTGTGGGTCATGGGGGCGGGCCTGGCCCGGCTCCTGGGCCAGGGCCGCGTGGTGGCCCAGGGCAGCCCCGGCGAGGTGGTGTGGTACATGCTGCGGGATGCCCGGGGGCGCATGATGGCCGCCACCGATAACGGGGTCTTCGTCCTGGACGCCGGAAGCGCCCGGCCCCTTCCCGGCACCGCCGGGTGGCGCATCAAGGGCATGGCCCTGGGCCCGGACGGCACCCTCTGGATGGTGAACACCCGGGGGCCCACGCTCTGGCTGCGTCCCGGCGCGGCCGCGGCCGTGGAGGCCCCCCTGGGGGAAATGGGCACGGGGGCCAACTCCGTCTACACGGACAAGGCCGGGCGGGTGTTCCTGGGCCACGTGCTGAAGGGCCTGCTCCGCTTCGATCCGGGATCCGGCCGCCTGGTTCAGGAGGTGCCGCCGGCGGTCCTGGGCGCCCGGGCGTACGGGGTCTACGAAATGCACGAGGACGGCGAGGGCCGCCTCTGGGCCGGGGCGGACGGGGGCATCCTGATCCGGGGCCGGGACGGGGGCTGGCGCTTCCACCGGGAGCCTTCCGGGCACCGGGTGCGCAGCATCGCCCTGCTCCCCGACGGCACGGCCTGGATCACGGGGGACGAGCCCAAGGGCCTGGCCCATGTGCGGGCCACCGAGGGCGCCCTGGAGGTGCTGGAGCGCCGCACCCGGGGCTGGGGCCTGGCCAGCAACATGGTGTACGCCGTGCGCCGGGACGCCAAGGGGGCCCTCTGGGCCTCCACGGACAAGGGGGTCGACTGCCTGGAGCCCCCCCTGCACCTGGGCCGGCACGCCGGGCTCGTGAGCGAGGACTGCTCCGTGAGCGCCCTTCTGGCCGAGCAGGACGTGCTCTGGGTGGGCACTTCCGGGGGG
>DATGXY010000290.1:0-4662 GCA_035298525.1 Holophaga sp. | reverse complement strand
CCACCGTGGAGGCGGCCTGGGCCAGCACCTTGGCGGCGCCGCTGGCGGCGGGGGCCGCCGCCGCGGCGGCCGGCGCCACCGCCGTCGGAGGCACCACCGCCGGGGGAGGCGCCTGGGGACCGGCGGCCAGGAGGAAGGGCAGGAGGAGGACTGAACCGGTGAGGTTGCGGCGCGACATGGTACCCCCTGGCGGATCGGCTGCTTACTTGAGATCAGCCAGCATCCGCCTGGGGTTTGAACCTGTCAAGAAAATTCAATCGCCCAGCGCCTCGCCGGTTTTTCCCATGGGGCGCATAAGCGGGAAAAGAAGAACATCGCGAATGGTGGAGCTATTGGTCATGAGCATCACCATGCGATCCATGCCCACGCCCAGGCCGCCGCAGGGGGGGAAGCCGTGCTCCAGGGCCTCGATGAAGTCCTCGTCGAGCAGCATGGCCTCGTCGTTGCCGGCCTCCCGCTCCGCCAGCTGGGCCATGAAGCGCTCCAGCTGCACGACGGGGTCGTTCAGCTCGGAGTAGGCATTGGCCAGCTCCATGCCGCCGATGAACAGCTCGAAGCGGTCCACGAACTTGTCGTCGCCGGGCAGGTTCTTGGTGAGGGGGCTCAGCTCCACCGGATACTCGGTGATGAAGGTGGGCTGCACCAGGTGCGCCTCGGCGTGGTGCTCGAAGAGGGCCCCCAGGAGGGCCCCGGTGGACTGCTTTTCCGCGTCCTCCACATGGGCTTCCTTGGCCAGCTTCAGCACCTCGGCGGGATCCTCCAGGCGCTCCCTGGCGATGTTGCCGTAGTGGGCGGTGGCGTCCTTGAGGGTCATGCGGCGGAAGGGGGTCTCGTAGCTGATGACGCGGGGGGTGCCGTCGGGGTTCTCGCCCCAGGGCCGCTCCACGCCGCCCATGAGGGTGGCCACGGACTTGAACATCTCCTCGGTGAGCACCATGACATCCCGGAGATCGTCGCCGGCGGCGTAGCTCTCCAGCATGGTGAACTCCGGGTTGTGGCGCATGGAGACGCCCTCGTTCCGGAAGTTGCGGTTGACCTCGAAGACCCGTTCGAAGCCGCCCACGATCAGGCGCTTGAGGTAGAGCTCGGGGGCGATGCGCAGGTAGAGGGGGATATCCAGGGCGTTGTGGTGGGTGATGAAGGGCCGGGCCGTGGCGCCGCCCGGGATGGGCTGCATCATGGGGGTCTCCACCTCCAGGAAGCCCCGGGACTCCATGTAGCGCCGCACGCCGGCGATGATGCGGCTCCTGGCCTCGAAGGTGTGGAGCACCTCGGGGTTGCTGATGAGGTCCAGGTACCGCTGGCGGTAGCGCAGTTCCTTGTCCTGGAGGCCGTGCCACTTCTCGGGCAGGGGCAGGTGGGCCTTGGTGAGGAACTGGACGCGGGTGGCCCGCACGCTCAGCTCGCCCATCTTGGTGCGCATGACCGGGCCCGTGACGCTGATGAAGTCGCCCAGGTCCAGCAGCTTGACCACCTCCCAGCCGGGAGCCTCCAGGTCGTTCATGCGGAAGTACACCTGCAGCTTCTCGCCCATCTCCGTGATGTGCACGAAGACGCTCTTGCCCATCTCGCGGATGGCGATGACGCGCCCCATGACGCTGACCACCTGGCCCAGGGCCTCAAGCTCCTCGTTCGTGCGCTTGGTCTCGCCCCGGTCATGGGCGTCCAGGACCTCCCGGATGGCGTGGGTCCGCTCGGCTTTGCGGGGCCAGACGTCCAGGCCGAGGGCCTTGAGCTTTTCCAGCTTCTCGATGCGGGCTTGTCGGTACTGGCTCAGTTGCATGCGATCTCCGGGACTGCAAAGGACCAGTCTACCGTGGAATCGCCTTTCCTTCCGGGGCCAGGAGCACGAGCCCCAGGCTGGGCCCGCCCAGGCACGCGGCTTCCAGGCGGACGCCCCGCACCCCCAGGCTCACGGGGGCGGCCGGGGTCCCGTCCGCCCCGGGGCCGGGGATGGCCCGCCAGGCCTCCTCCAGGGCCGGGTCATCCCCGGCCAGGGGCTCCCCGGGCCCGGGCAGGCCCAGGTCCGCCCATCCGGGGGTAGCCTCCACCACCAGGCCCGTGGCCCGGTCCGCGAAGGCCGAAGGGAAGGGGGACCGGCGGAAGGCCTCCCGGTACCGGTCCCAGCGCCGGGTGTGGTCCGCGTCCCGGGCGTCCCGTTCGTCCTCCAGGCGGATGACGCGGCGCCAGTAGCGGTGGGCCAGGACGGAGGCCAGGAAGAGGGCGGCGACGAGCAGGAGGATCCCGCCGTCCACGCGCTGGGTCCAGGGGGGCAAGGGGCCGGCGATGAGCATGGGAAGGAGTTTAACCCGCCCGGAAGACGAGGGCGGCCCGGATCCCCACGTAGGCCCCCCCGGCCACCAGGGCCCCGCCCATGGCCCGGATGAAGGTCCGGATGGCCTCGGGGCTCCAGCGCTCCTTGTACCGGCGCACGAGGGTGAGGAGGGTGGTGAACCAGGCCAGGATCCCCGTCAACACCCCGGCGGCGAAGGGGAGGGCCCGGCGCGTTTCCAGGGCGAAGAGGCCCGTGGCGTGGAGGGCGGTGAGGGCGGCGGTCCAGGTGACGATGAGGGTGGGGTTGAGGGCGGTGATGAAGAAGCCCCCGGCGAGGCTGCGCTTCAGGCCCCGGGTGCGGACGCCCTCCTCCCGCGGCCTGGGCGCCGAGGGGGGCCGCAGGATCAGCACGGTGCCCAGGATGAGGCAGATGGCCCCCCCCGCGATCTCCGAGGCGGGCAGCACCCGGGGGTTGCGGGCCAGGACGCTGCTCAGGCCCCAGAAGGCCAGCAGGGCGTAGCACGCCTCGGCCACGGCCCCCCCGATGGCCACGTTGCGGGCGTGGCGCACATCGTGGTTGAGCCCCAGGCGCAGCACCAGCATGGCGATGGGCCCGGCCACCGGCACGGAGCCGATGTACCCGAAAAGGAATCCGACCAGGACGGCGAGGAGCATCCAGCACTATAACCCGGGGCCGGGCGGGCCCGGAGGCAGGGGCTCCGCGAAGGCCCCCGCGATCTCCCGGAAGGTGACCTCGGTCGCCAGGAAGGCCTCCACCACGGCCGGGTCGAAGTGGAGGCCGGCGCCCGCGGCCAGGATATCCCGGGCCAGGGCGTGGCCCAGGCCCGGCTTGTAGACCCGGGGGGCCACCAGGGCGTCGTACACATCCGCCACGGCCATGAGCCGGGCGGGGACGGGGATGGCCTCCTCCGCCAGGCCCCTCGGATAGCCCGCCCCGTCCCAGCGCTCGTGGTGGGCCCAGGCGATGTCCTTGGCGAAGGCCAGGAAGGGGACGGAACGTCCGGCTCGCCGCTCCGCCGCCGCAATGGCGTCCCGCCCCAGGGCGGCGTGGCCCTTCATGATCTCGAACTCCTCGGGGGTGAGGCGCCCGGGCTTGCGCAGGATGCGATCGGGGATGCCCACCTTCCCGATATCGTGCAGGGGGGCCGACTTGAAGCAGAGGTTGATGGCCGCCGGCGTGAGGAAGGCCCGGAAGCGGGGGTGGGGGGCCAGGCGTTCGGCCAGGATCCGCATGTAGTGCTGGGTGCGCAGGAGGTGGCCCCCGGTCTCCAGGTCCCGGGTCTCCGCCAGGGCCCCGAGGGCGAGGAGGACCACGTCCTCCGTGGTGGCCGGATGGGATTCGTATTCGTAGGGCATGGTTCTCCCGGGGCGGGTCCTCAGATCTCCTTGAGGAGTTCGGCCTTGCGGCGCTCGAAGTCCTGGTCCGTGATCAGCCCCCGGCCCCGGAGTTCCTCCAGGCGGCGGAGGCGGTCCTCCAGGCTCCCGGCGGCCGCGGGCCCGCCCAGGGTTTCCGCCTCCCGGCAGGCGGCCAGGAGGGACGTGGCCTGGCGGCAGGCCCGGAGGGCTTCCTGGAAGATATCGTTGCCCGGCTCCTCGGCGAGCGCCTCCCGCAGGGCGGGCAGGGCCTCGGCGTACTCGCCCAGGACGAAGTGGCAGATGCCCAGGTTGTACGCGGTGCGGGCCCGGTGCCTGCGCCGGGCCCCGGCGTCGGCCCGGGCCCGGTCCCGGGCCTCCCGGGAAAGGCGGAGGGCCCCCCGGGGGTCCTCGGCCCGGAGGCGCAGGTAGGCCTCCTTCATGCCGTAGTCCCGGTCATCGTAAAAGGTGAGCTGCCTCCGTTCGGTCCAGGGCAGGAGGAGGCGGCGCAGGTCCCGGGTGGCCTCCCGCAGGGCCTGGTCCAGCACCTCCCGGGACGGCGGGTACTGGGGCCGGCCTTCGTGGGACGTGTTCTCCCGGGCCGGAGAGGCACTCAGGCGGATGGCCTTGAACACCTTGCCCGTGAGGCAGTCCACCGCCTGGACGCTCGCAGCCAGCTCCGCCTCCGTGCGGGAGATGTACTCCACGACGGTCCGTTCCCGGCCATGGTCGTCCTCCTCCTGGACCCTCCGGCTCAAGGGCACCTGCCGGGCGCGGAGGGCGTGGACCTTGACGGAAAGGAGCACGGGCGCCCCAAGCAGGCGCCCGAGCCGCATGGCGGTGCCCTCCTCCATCAGGCCCGAGGCGCCCAGCTTCTGCTCCGCCAGGATGGCATCCAGGCGGCCCCGGTCGATCACCTCCAGGCCGGAGGCCCCCGTCAGATCCGCCACGAAGGCGGAGATCAGCTCCTCGCTCCTGCGGTCCTCCGCGGGGGCGAACACCACCCGCCGCACC
>DATGXY010000289.1:0-6175 GCA_035298525.1 Holophaga sp. | reverse complement strand
GCGGCCTGCGGCGGGGGCTGCATCGCCACCGGTTCCTGGGGGAGGGGGGGCATGGAGGTGAAGGCCTGGGTGCCCGCGGGCTCCGCCGGGGGGGCCTGGACCTTGGCCATGTCCGCGAGGCTCATGCGCACCGTGCCCAGGGGGCTGGCCGGGGCGGGGTCCACGAAGGTGATCTGCATCTGGCCCAGGGTGATCCGGTCCCCGTCCTTCAGGATGCCCTTTTCCGTGCGGACCCCGTTGAGGAGCACGCCGTTGCTGCTGCCCAGGTCCTGGATCTCGAAGGCCGCGCCCTGCCTGCGCAGCACGGCGTGGTGGCGGCTGATGCTGGGGTCCGCCAGGCGCAGGGCGTTGTCCAGCTCGCGGCCGATGGCCACTTCCAGGTCGACGAGTTCGAATTCACGGGCGCCATTACTCTCTTGGATGAGCAGCTTTGCCATGGTGTCCCCTCGTTGCCGGATATCCCCGACAGTCTAGGGGCGGAGCCTCCCCCATGCAAACGCCCAGCCGCCCAGCGAGCCGGTTTTTTTCATGGCCGGGCCTTGCGCCTTGACCGGGACCCACCGGATCAGCCAATCTGGCACCATTCTCCCCCCGGGAGGCAGCATGGTGCTCTTCAACGCGGCCACCAAGGAGCTGACGGCCAAGATCGTCTATTACGGCCCCGGCCTTTGCGGCAAGACGACCAACCTACAGCATGTCTACGATTCCCTGCCCCAGGACGGGCGGGGGAAGATGCTCAGCCTGGCCACCCAGACGGACCGGACCCTCTTCTTCGACTTCCTCCCCATCGAGCTGGGCACCATCCGGGGCATGAAGACCCGCATCCAGCTCTACACCGTGCCGGGCCAGGTCTTCTACGACGCCACCCGGAAGCTGGTGCTCCGGGGCGCGGACGCCGTCGTCTTCGTGGCCGATTCCCAGGCCCAGGCCCTGGACGGCAACAAGGAGAGCTTCCAGAACCTCATCGACAACCTGCGGGAGCAGGGCTCCGACCTGGAGAAGCTGCCCCACGTCATCCAGTTCAACAAGCGGGACACCCCCAACGCCCTGCCCGTGGACGTGCTGAACCGCGAGATCAACCGCTTCGGCGCCCCCACCTTCGAGGCCTGCGCCACCCGGGGCCAGGGCGTGCGGGAGACCCTCTCCGGGGTGGCCCGGCTCGTCCTCAAGCACCTCACCGAGAAGTACGGGGGCGGCGCCCCCGCGGTGGAGTCCCAGGCCGAGATGTTCCCCGCCCCCCCCAGCCCCCGGGTGGAGGCCGCGGCCGAAGGCCAGCCCCTGGAGGTGGAGGAGCTGGGCGCCGGCGAACTGCTGGAGGAGATCGAGGAACTGCCCGTCACCGAGGGCGGGGGCCTCCAGGGCGGCGAACCCGGCGCCCACCCCAGCACCAGCGTCGTGGAGGTGCCCGTGGTCCTGGACCGCAGCCTCTTCAGCACGGCCGGACCCGTGGAGATCCGCCTCAAGCTCTACCTCAAGTAGCCCCGGCGGGGTTGGGAAACCGCGGTTCCTCGGGCATACTGGAAGGTTCAGGCCCGAGGTCCGGATGTCCAAGCCCGTCGTCACCCGATTCGCACCCAGCCCCACCGGCATGCTCCACATCGGAGGCGTGCGGACGGCGCTGTTCTGCTGGCTCTATGCCCGCAGGCACCAGGGGACCTTCATCCTCCGGGTGGAGGACACGGACCTGACCCGGTCCACCGACGACAACATCCGCATCATCGAGGAGGGCATGGAGTGGGTGGGCCTGGACTGGGACGAGGGTCCCATCCCCGGGGAGACCGACCGCTACAAGGGCCCCCACGGCCCCTACCGCCAGATGCTGCGCATGGACCTGTACCGGGCCAAGATCAAGGAACTCCTGGACAAGGGCCTGGCCTACCGGTGCCGCTGCTCCAGGGAGGACCTGGACGCGCGCCGGGCCGAGGCCGAGAAGGAGGGTCGCGCGTTCAGCTACGACGGACGCTGCCGGGACAAGGCCTACGACGACTCCGTCCCCGCCGCCATCCGGCTCAAGATGCCCCGGGAGGGCGAGCTGGTGGTGGAGGACCTGGTGAAGGGCCCCATCGCCGTCCCCGCCGTGACGCTCGACGACTGGATCATCGCCCGCCAGGACGGGACCCCCACCTACAACTTCTGCGTGGTGGTGGACGACGTGGACATGGGCGTCACCCACGTGGTGCGCGGCGACGACCACGTGGCCAACACCCCCAAGCAGATCGCCCTCTACCAGGCCCTGGGCTACGCGCTCCCCGCCTTCGCCCACGTCCCCATGATCCTGGGCAAGGACAAGCAGAAGCTCAGCAAGCGCCACGGGGCGGCCAGCATCACCGAGTTCCGGGACCTGGGCTTCCTGCCCCAGGCCGTGCGGCTCACCCTGGCCAAGCTGGGCTGGACCCCCAAGGTGGGGGGCAAGGCCGCCGAGAGCGCCGAGGAGGAGATCCTCACCGACGCCCAGCTCATCGAGTGCTTCGAACTGGGCGAGATCCAGAAGGCCGCCGCCGTCTTCGACCTGGACAAGCTCACCTGGGTGAACCAGAAGCTCATCCAGCGCCTGGACTGGCGCGAGATCGAGCCCCACCTGCGCTGGCAGTGGCGCCGCCGGGACCTCCTGGAGGCCTGGGACGCCAGGCCCGACGCCTGGAAGGAGCTGGCCATCGGCTGCAACAAGAACCGGGCCAACCTCCACGACATGGCCGAGACCCTGGCCTTCCTCTTCGCCAGGCCCGCCTCCTTCGACGAGGCCGCGAAGGCCAAGTTCCTCACCGAGGCCGTCAAGCCCGCCCTGCGGGAGGTGGCGGCCCTGGAGGACTACGGCCACGACGCCCTCAAGGCCGCCATCGAGGCCATCCTCCAGCGCCACGGGCTCAAGCTGAAGGACCTGGCCCAGGCCCTGCGCGTGGCCTTCACGGGCACCGTGGTCAGCCCCCCCATCTACGACACCATGGCCCTCCTGGGCCGTGACGAGGTCGTGGCCCGCCTTGCCCCCTGGATGTGACATGACGAACGAGACCCCCGCCCCCGAGACCCGCAGCCTCCACTTCATCGAGGAGATCATGGAGGCCGACCGCGAGAGCGGCAAGCACGGCGGCCGCGTCTGCACGCGCTTCCCCCCCGAGCCCAACGGCTACCTCCACATCGGCCACGCCAAGTCCATCTGCATCAACTTTGGCCTGGCGAAGAAGTACGGCGGGACGACGAACCTGCGCTTCGACGACACGAACCCCGTGAAGGAGGACATCGAGTACGTGGACTCCATCCGGGACGACGTGCGCTGGCTGGGCTTCGAGTGGGCCGGCGAGTTCTACGCCTCCGACTACTTCCAGCTGCTCTACGACTACGCCGAGTACCTCATCCGGTCGGGCAAGGCCTACGTGTGCGACCTGGACGAGGAGCAGATCAAGGAATACCGGGGCAACTTCTTCAAGCCCGGCCGCAACAGCCCCTACCGGGACCGGAGCGTGGAGGAGAACCTGGACCTCTTCCGGCGCATGCGGGCCGGGGAGTTCCCCGACGGCGCGAAGACCCTGCGGGCGAAGATCGACATGCAGAGCCCGAACATGAACATGCGGGACCCCCTCATGTACCGCATCAAGCGGGCCCACCACCACCGCACCGGCGACGCCTGGCTCATCTACCCCATGTACGACTACGCCCACGGCTGCTCCGACGCCGTGGAGAAGATCACCCACTCCATCTGCACCCTGGAGTTCGAGGACCACCGGCCCCTGTACGACTGGTTCCTGCAGCAGGACGTGGACGGCAGGTTCTTCCACCGGCCCCATCCCCGCCAGATCGAGTTCGCCCGCCTCAACCTGACCCACACGGTCATGAGCAAGCGCCGGCTCCTGCAGCTGGTGACCGAGAACCACGTGCGGGGCTGGGACGATCCCCGCATGCCCACCATCTCCGGCCTGCGCCGCCGCGGCTTCACCCCCGAGAGCGTGCGGGCCTTCGCCGAGCGCGTGGGCGTGGCCAAGCGCGACATGGTGGCCGACGTGGGGCTCCTGGAGCACTGCGTGCGCGAGGACCTGGCGGGCAAGGCCCCCCGGGCCATGGCCGTGCTGCGCCCCCTGAAGGTGGTCATCGAGAACATGGCCGAGGGCGAGGAGCACTGGATCGAGGTGGCCAACCACCCCGAGCGCCCCGAGCTGGGCCGCCGCAAGGTGCCCCTGACCCGGGAGGTGTACGTCGAGCGCGAGGACTTCCAGGAAGTGGCCCCCAGGAAGTGGTTCCGGCTGGCGCCCGGCGCCGAGGTGCGCCTGAAGGGCGCCGCCCTCGTCACCTGCCGCGAGGCGGTCAAGGACGCCTCCGGCGAGGTGGTGGAGCTCCGCTGCACCTGGGACCCCGCGTCCCTGGGCGGCAACGCCCCCGACGGCCGCAAGGTGAAGGGCACCCTCCACTGGGTCTCCGCCGCCCACGCCGTGAAGGCCGAGGTGCGGCTCTACGATCTGCTCTTCACGGCCAAGGACCCCATGGACGTGCCCGAGGGCGGCGATTGGCGCCAGTTCCTGAACCCCGACAGCATGGAGATCCTCCAGGGCGCCATGCTGGAGCCCTCCCTGGGCGGGGCCGCCGCCGGCGCCTCCTTCCAGTTCGAGCGCCTGGGCTACTTCGTGGCCGACCCCGACGGGAAGCCCGGCGCGCCCGTCTTCAACCGCACGGTGGGCCTCAAGGATTCCTGGGCCAAGGAGGAGGGCAGGTAGGGGGAAGGAACCTTTTCGTTCCTGAGTCCATTGGAGGGTGGCTTCAATGAGGAATCTATGCCACTTCGTATCTCCAATCTCCTGCCCCTCCTGCCCCTCCTGGCCCTGACCCTCGCCTGCGGGGGCGGATCCTCCACCCAGAGCACGCCCCATCAGACCCCCCGCAGGACGGAGGCCCCTGCGCCCATCCCTGTGCTCAACGCGGCCCCCCAGCCCCTGGCCTTCGAAGCCAAGGCCATCACCTGCGCCCCCGGGGACCCCATTCTGCTCATGCCGGTGCGTGGCGGGCTTGGCGACCAGGCGACAGCCCCCTGGATCGACCTGGAAGCCCGGGTCGAGGGAACCGGAGCGGTCCTGGGGGGCTGCAGCAAGAACCTGGGCCGTCCCATGCAGTCCCTGTTCTACATCCGCGATGTGCCCCAGGCGCCGGGCGTCACCACCCTCCAGGTCCGGGCCAAGGTGGGCGAGGCCTGGACGGCCCCCACCCGACTGTCCTTGACCATCGAACCCGCGAGCGCGGTGCAGGCCGGTCTGAGGATCACCCCCTCCGCCGCCACGGTGGTCCCCGGGGGCCGGGTCATCTTCAAGGGCGTCCTGCCCCGCGGCCAGGACCAGGATGAACCCGGGCTGGCCTTCGGGACGGAGACGGCGGGCGCCGGGACCCTGAGCCGGGTCGGCAAGGCCCTTTTCCTTTACCAGGCCCCTGCGGAACCCGGCACCTACAAGGTGGTGGTCACCCGCATCGCGGACGGCTCCCGGGCCCAGGCGGTGATAACCGTCGCCCAGCCGGCTTCCTGATCCCCGGATCCTGATGGCGGTATCCTGGTCCCGTAGGCATCGGAGCGGGGCGACCATGAACCGAAGATCCGCCATCCTGATGGGCCTCCTGCTGGCCGTCGGCCTTCAGCCCGGCTGCCGCAGGAAGCCCGCGCCGCCCCCCACGCCCTGGCTGGTCCTGGACCGCCAGCCCCCCGAGGAGGGGGCCATGGGGGTGCTTTCCGGCCCGGGCCGGGGCCAGCGGGAATTCACCGTCACCTGGGTCAAGAAGCGGGAGGGCGGGGGCATTCCCGGCCTCCCCTTCCTGGAGTGGTTCCGGGGCCCCCGAACCGAGCGGGTCATGGCGGTGGAGTGCCTGAGCCTCTCCCAGCCCCTCGTGCAGGGGGAGCCCAGCGAGCATCCGGCGATCTTCGCCGTGGACAAGGGCCGGGCCCTCCTGTGGGGCGGGCCCTCCGGCTGGGGATGGGTGGACCTTGCCGCCAGCCGGGCAACAGTTGAAGGCCTGGACGGCCACCTGGAGGCCATCCTGGGGGGCATGCGGGCTTCCGCCGATCGGCGCACCAGCGGTGAGGGCTGGACCCTGCACAACCGCCTGGTGCTCGTTTCCGCCCTCCAGCCCGTGCGGACCGAACCCCAGGACGGGGCCCCCTTCGCGCCCACGGGCTTCCCCGAGGAGCGGCTCGTGGGCGAGGGCG
>DATGXY010000288.1:0-12968 GCA_035298525.1 Holophaga sp. | reverse complement strand
CTACATGGGCACCGCCCTCCTCATGGCCGTGTGCTTCATCTACTTCGTGCTCGCCAGCCAGTTCGAGAGCTTCAAGCTCCCCATCACCATCATGCTGAGCCTCCCCCTCTCCATGGTGGGCCTGGTGATGATGCTGCTGATCACCGGAGACGCCCAGAGCATGATGACCTCCATCGGCCTCATCCTCCTCATGGGCCTGGTGACCAAGAACGCCATCCTTCTCGTGGACCGGGCCCTGCAGAACATGCGGGAGCACGGCATGAGCCGCCACGACGCCCTCATCGAGGCCGGCACCACCCGTCTGCGGCCCATCCTCATGACCAGCTTCGCCATGGTGGGCGGCATGCTGCCCCTCTTCCTGGCCCTGGGCGCCGGCGCCCAGATGCGGGCCCCCATGGCCCGGGCGGTGGTGGGCGGCATCATCACCTCCACCCTCCTCACCCTGGTGGTGATCCCCGTGTTCTTCGACCTGCTGGACGGCTTCACCTGGCGGAAGGCCTGGGATTGGGCCAAGGGCAGGGTGGCGGGCCCGCGCCCGTAGCCGATCGGCCCGGAGGACCCCGGCCCCTTCCTCTCCCCTGGGAGGAAGGGGCCGACGTTCGTACCCCTGGCGCGAGTCAATGAATATTTTATATTCATATCCAGACCCCAGCCGGGGTCCTACCGGAGGCCCCTTGGCTCGACGTTCCCTCCCCCTTCTCCTGGCTTGTCTGGCCCTTCCCGGCTTCGCGGGCGCTCCCGCCGGGACCGGCCAGGGGTCGAAGCCCCCCATCTCCCTGAATGGCTCCATCCCCGCAGGGGGGGCCACGCAGAGTTCCGCCTACGCCTACGGCGGCCCCGCCAGCGCATACGGGGAGGCGAACGAGGCCGTGGCCCAGGACCCGGAGACCCGGGGCCGGGTCGAGGCCCGGGGTTACGCCTTCCATACCAACCGGGAGAACCATGCCTGGTGGGCCGTGAACCTGGGAGCCGGCAGGATGCTGGACCATGCCGAGATCGAGAACCGCTCGGACTGCTGCCAGGAGCGGGCCGCCACCCTCGAGGTCTACGTATCCGGCGCCCCCTTCACCTCGGATCCGGCCACCTGGAACCGCGCCACCCGGGTGTTCCCCGTGCCCGGAGGCAGCCCGGCCGGCGCGTTCAGCCAGCAGCTCAAGGTGAGCCTGGTCGATGCCAAGCTGGTGTCGGCCTTCGAGAAGGCCAGCACCAGCCTCCTGGAGGCCACCATCCAAGGGGACATCCCGGCCATTGCCAAGGCCACGCAGGAGCTGGATTCCTTGAAAAATCAGGCGGCCAAGCAGTACGTGGGCATCCGCCTGGCCGGGACCGACAACCTCCACCTGAAGCGGGTGGAGATCTTCGGCTGGAAGTGAGGCCCCTCAGGCCTCGATGCGGCTCCCCAGCACCTTGAGGAAGGCCGCCATCCAGGCGGGGTGGGCGGGCCATGCGGGGGCGGTCACCAGGTTGCCGTCCACGTGGACGCCGTCCACGGGGATGGCGGCGAAGGTGCCGCCCGCCTCCGTCACCTCGGGTCCCACGGCGGGGTAGGCGGTGCAGGGGCGACCGGCCAGGACGCCAGCGGCCGCCAGGATCTGGGGGCCATGGCAGATGGCGGCGATGGGCTTGCCCGCGGCGGCCATGGCCTTCACCAGGGCGATCACCTGGGGATTGAGGCGCAGGTACTCGGGGGCGCGGCCGCCGGGAATGACGAGGGCGTCGCAGGCGCCGGCGTCCACCCCATCGAAGTCCGCGTTGAGGGTGAACCGGTGGCCGGGCTTCTCCGTGTACGTCTGGTCCCCCTCGAAGTCGTGGATGGCCGTGCGCACGAAATCGCCCGCCTTCTTGCCCGGGCACACGGCGTGGACGGCGTGGCCCACCATCAGGAGCATCTGGAAGGGGACCATCACCTCGTAGTCCTCGACGAAATCACCGACGAGCATCAGGATCTTCTTGGCGGCCATGGGCGCCTCCGGGCTGGTGGGTTGGGGGTGGATTGGATTCCTCAACCAGGAGTGCGCCGCCCGGGCCCGGGGTTCCCCCCAAAGAAAAGGGCCCCGCCTTCGCGGGGCCCCTGCCTGGCCGGACGCGGCCTAGTTGACGGTGAAGTTCCCGGCGCTCTGGGCGGTGATGCCCGAGGCGATGACGGAGACCTTGCCCGTGGTGGCGTCCGCGGGAACGGCGGTGACGATCTGGTTGGCGTCGGTCACGGAGAAGTTCGCGGCGACCCCGCCGAAGAGCACCTGGCTGGCGCCCTTGAAGCCGGAGCCGGTCAGCACGACCCGGGTGCCGGCGGCGCCGCTGTCCGGGGAGAGGGAGGTGATGGCGGGGGTCACGGTGAAGAGGCTGGTGGAACCACCGTCCACGCCCAGGGCGTTGGCGACGGAGATGAAGCCGGTGGTGCCGGCCTGGGGCACGGTGACGGTGATCTGGGTGTCGCTGACGACCGTGAACGTGGCGGAGGCCTCGCCCACGAGGACCGCCGTGGCGCCCGTGAAGCCGGTGCCGTTGACGGTGACCACGGTGCCCACGCCGCCGGAGGCGGGGTTGATGCCCGAGATGGCGGGGGCGGCGGTGGCGTCGGCGATGAAGGTGAAGCTGGCGGCGCTGGAGGCGGTCACGCCGTTGGAGGTGACGGAGATGGGCCCGGTGGCGCTGCCGGCGGCCACGTTGGCCAGGATCGTGTTGGCGTCCTGCACGTAGAAGGTGGAGGCGGTCGCGTTGCCGAACTTGACTGCGGTGGCGCCCTTGAAGCCCGTGCCGGTCAGGGTCACGAGGGCCCCGGCCCGGGCGGTGCCGGGGGTGAAGGAGGCCACGGTGGGGGTGACCACGAACCGGGTGGCGGAGGTGGAGTTGCCCAGGGCGCTGTTCACCTGCACGTAGCCCGACTCGGCCTCGGTGGGGATCTGGACCGTGATGGAGGTGTCGCTCACCAGGGTGAAGTAGCAGGAGACGGTGCCGATCTTCACTTCGGAGACGCCAGTGAACCCGGTGCCCGTCAGGGTCAGCACCTCGCCCGTGAGGGCCTGGGCGGGGGAGAACGAGGCCAGGGCGGGGGCCGAGACGGCGCCGCCGGTGCAGGTGAAGCTGGGGCCCGTGGCGGTGGCGCCGTTGGAGGCGACCATCTGGAGGGTGCCCGTCACCGCGCCCAGGGGCACGATGACCTGCGCCTGGTTGGCGCTGTTCACGTAGAAGTTGCCGTTGATCCGGGTGCCCCCCGCGGTGGGGAAGGACACCTTGGTGGCGCCCACGAAGCCGGAGCCGGCCAGGGTGATCGTGGTGCCGGCGGAACCGGTGGTGGGCGTGAGGGTGTCGATGCGCGGGGTGACGTAGAAGGAGGTGGTGGTGCCCCCGGAGCCCTTCCCGTTCTTCACGCCGATGATGCCGCTCATGGCGTCGTCGGGGACGGTGAGGGTGATCTTGGTGTCGCTCTGGCGGCTGTAGGTGGCGGTGGCGCCGCCCACGCTCACGCTGGTGGTCCCGTCGAAGCCGGTGCCCGTGAGGGTGACGGTGGCTCCCACCTGGCCCTCGGCGGGGGTGAAGCTGGTGATGACGGGGGCCGTGGAGGCCGCCGGGTCCGTGTGCTTCCCGCATCCCACCGCGACCGCGACAAGGGCGGCGGACGCCAGCGTCAAAACGTTTCGAACGACCATGTCGTGATCCTTAGCGTTGGTTGACCACTCCGCGGCGGGGCCATTCCGGGAATGTGCTGAAATGATTGGCAACCCCAAGGCAGGTTAACGGTTCGGCCGGAAGGGGGTCAAGGGTCGGGGGACCCGCCCAGGAGCGCCAGGAAGGCCTCCCCGTACAGCTCCAGTTTGCGCTCGCCAACGCCATTTATCATCAACATTTCCACAGGGCTTGAAGGGCGCCGGGCGGCCATCTCCTGGAGGGTGGCGTCGCTGAAGACCAGGTAGGGGGGGACATGCCTGGCGTCCGCGATCTGCCGCCGTAATGCTTTGAGTTTCAAATAGATTGCCTCGAGGGGATCGGCGGCGTCCTCCAGGGCGGCGGAAAGTTGAGATTTTTGAAGATTTTCCGTGGGAACCTTTCGTTTTTTGGCCGCACGGGAGACGGCCCGGAGGGCCTCGCCCAGCACATCCCGCCCCGAGCAGAGATCGCAGGCGTCCCCGCAGGCCCCGGACCGCTCCCCGAAATGGGCCACGAGGGCCCGGTGGCGGCAGGCCTGGCGCTCCGCGAACTCGTACATGGCCCGGATCTGCTTGCGCTGGACGAAGGCCTGCTCCGGGTCCAGCCCGTCCAGGAAGCGCTCCAGGCTCAGCACGTCCGCCCAGGAGTAGAAGAGCACGCAGTCCGCGTCCGCCCCGTCGCGCCCGGCGCGGCCGATCTCCTGGTAGTAGCCCTCCAGGCTGCGGGGCATGTCCCGGTGGATGACGTAGCGGATGTTGCTTTTGTCGATGCCCATGCCGAAGGCGATGGTGGCGGCGACCACGTCGGCCTCGTCCCGGCGGAAGGCATCCTGCACCCGGTCCCGCTCCGCGGGCTCGAGCCCCGCGTGGTAGGCCAGGGCGCGGATCCCCTTCTCCCGGAGGAAGTCCGCCGTGCCTTCCGCGGACTTGCGGGAGAGGCAGTAGACGATGCCGCTCTGGCCGGGCCGGGCCCGCACGAGGCGCAGCACCGCGTCCCGCACCTGGGGGCCGTCCCCTCCCTTCTTCACGGCGTGGAGCTTGAGGTTGGGCCGCAGGAAGGAGCCCAGGTGGGTGAAGGGGGATTCCATGCCCAGCTGGGCGGCGATGTCCCGGCGCACCGTCTCGGTGGCGGTGGCGGTGAGGGCCAGCACGGGCAGGCCCCCGAAGCGCGCCTTGAGGCCGGCCAGGTTCCGGTAGGCGGGTCTGAAGTCGTGGCCCCAGTGGCTGATGCAGTGGGCCTCGTCCACGGCGATGAGGCGCAGGTCCAGGCTGTCCAGGAGGGGGCCCACGCTCTGCTCGATGCCCTCGGGGGCCGCGTACACCAGTTCCATCTCCCCCCGGCGCAGCTGGCGGATGCGCTCCATGCGCTCGGCGGGGTCCAGGCTGGAATTGAGGAAGGTGGCGCGCAGTCCCGCCTCGGTGAGGGCGTCCACCTGGTCCTTCATGAGGGCGATGAGGGGGGAGATCACCAGGGTCGTGCCCCCCAGGATCCGCGCGGGCAGCTGGTAGGTGAGGGACTTCCCGGCCCCGGTGGGCATCACCGCCAGGCAGTCCCGGCGCCCCAGCACGGCCCGGATGACCTCCTCCTGGCCCGGGCGGAAGCGCTCGTACCCGAAGACCTCCTTGAGCCGGGCCCGCAGGTCCCCCACAGGGGCGGAGCGCGCCCCGGCGGCCAGGAGCTTCAGGGCCCGCAGATCCGCGGGCCCGAAGGCCCCGGGCTCCCGGCGGTACCGCTCCCGGAGCGCCTCGAGGGCGGCGGCGGCCCCGGCGGCGTCCCCCGCGGCCACGAGGGTCCGCAGGTGCTGGATATCGGTTTCAAGGGTCGGGGGCTCCAAGGGCATCCCCCAAGGTACACCGGACCGGGTGGTCCTTCGTCACCCGGGGGTGACGGTGATGGAGGCCTTCGTCTGTCCGTTCTCTCCACCGCCCGAGCTGGTGTTCTCCCGGGTGTGGCGCACGGCGACCAGGCTCCCGTTCACCGAACGGAAGCGCCAGCTGCGCTTATCCTCCACGGAAAAGCTGATCACCAGCAGGGCCTTGCCCTTCAGCCGGAACTGGCGCTCCTCCGCCAGGGGCAGTCCGTCGGGCCCCAGCCAGTACCGGGCGGTGCCCTCGAAAGCCTTGACATACTTGCGATCACGCCCGTTCATGGCGGGTTCCAGTTTCACCACCAGCAACTGGGCGGGACGCCCGTCCAGGGTGTCCGGCCGGGCCTCCAGAAGCTTCGCCCCTTCCAGATCCTGGAGGATACGCTCGGCGGGATGGAGGCCGTCCATGATCTCGGCCACCGTGAGGGCCGCCATGCCCGCGCGGGTGGGGGCGGGGGCCTCCGGATCGGCCTTCTGGGCCCGGGCCTCCTGGAGGGCCTTCTGCACCAGGTCCGGGGCCCAGGCCACGCGCAGGCCCTGGGCGCCGGATTCCACCCAGGCCTGGGCCCGGCCCTGGGTGATGCGGGGGGCCTTGTCATCCCCCTGCCGGCTCCAGGTCTCCACCTCCACGGCGGCCCGGAGGCCCTCGGCCCGGGGCACCTTCTGGAGCCGGCCCTTGAAGTCGGCCAGGGCATCGGCCCGCAGGAGGGAGGCGGCGCCGAGGAGGAGGGGGAGGATGCGCATGGGGGATCCCGGAAAGGCCCATTTTCTCCACCGGCGCCGCTTCGGGCAAACTGGAGGGGATATGGAAAGCCGCGACCGCGCCGCCTTGAACGAACTCCTCCGCCTGATGGAAGCCCCGGCGAAGGCCCTGGCGGACCCCCAGGCACGGCTCCGCTGGACCTCCCCCACGGCCCTCTCCCTCATCCTGGCGGCCTGGAGCCAGGAGGGGGGCCGCCAGCGCACCCTCTGGGTGGACGCGCCCACGGAGCCGGACGCCCAGGCCCTGGCCCACGATCTGGGGGTGCTCCTCCCCGACGCCCAGGTTGCCTGCTTCCCCGGCATGGCCCCCTTCGCCGGGGGCGAGAGCAGCCCCCCCGGCATCGTCCTCAAGGAGCGCCTGGCCACCCTGGTGGGGCTGCTGGAGCACCGGGTGCAGGTGCTGGTGACGGGACCCCTGGCGGCCCTGGAGAAGCTGCCCCACCCCAGCTGGTTCCAGAAGCAGAAGCTGGAGCTGCGCCGGGGGGCCGAGGTGCCCCGGGACCTGCTCCTGGAAACCCTCGTGGCCCTGGGCTACCGGCGCGTGGAGCTGGCCGGGAGCCCCGGCGAGTTCAGCGCCCGGGGTCTGGTGGCCGACCTGTGGCCGGATCACCTGGAGAGCCCGCTGCGCCTGGAGTTCTTCGGGGACGAGCTGGAGCGCATCGCCCCCTTCGATCCCGATTCCCAGCGACGCACGGGGGAGGCCCTGGAGGCCGTCACCCTCTACCCCCGCTTCGAGGGGGACCGCGCCGGCCTCCTGGAGGCCGTGGAATCCCGCGCCGCCCTCACCCCCGACCCCGGGGACGACCTGGCCTTCCGCCGGGCCCGCCTGGCCTCCCACGGCCACTTCCCCGGGGAGGAGCTCTTCTACCCCCTCCTGGGCCAACCCAAGGGCCAGCTCACCCACTGGGTGCCGCCCTGCCTGAGGGTGCGCCTGGAGCCCGAATGGGCCCAGGCCGTGGCGGACCGGGAGCGGGAGCGCATCGAGGCCGGCCTGGACGTGCTGCGCCGGGGCGGGGTCGTGTGCCCGGGCTTCGAGGACCGCTTCCTCCCCGCCGACCCCAGCCGCACCACCCTCCTCCTCACGGAGTGGCAGAGCGAGGCCACCGTGCCCCTCCAGGCCCAGCCCGTGCGGGAGTACCAGGGCCGCCTCGGGGAGCTGGCGGAGCACCTGCAGTCCCTCGCCCTCTCCGGCCACCGGATCTTCCTGGCGGGATCCACCCCCGGCATGCGGGACCGCTTCGGCGAGATCCTCCAGGAGTACGAGCTGCCCGTGGCCTTCGGGAGCCAGTCCGGATGCCGCAACCTGAACCTGGGCCTCTCCGCCGGCGCCTACCTGAAGGAGCCGAACCTCCTCGTCCTCACGGAGCGGGAGGTCTTCGGACGGCGGGCCCTGGCCGCCCCCCCCAAGCGGAGCCGCACCGCGCCCTTCCTGTCGGACCTGCGGGACCTGAAGCCCGGGGACCGGGTGGTGCACCTGGACCACGGCATCGGCGAATTCACCGGCTTCGCCTCCATCACCGTGGGCGGCGAGGAGCAGGAGGTGGTGCAGCTCCGCTACGCCGACGGCGGCCGCCTCAACGTGAGCCTGGAGCGGGCCGACCTCATCCAGCGCTACGTGAGCCCCGACGGGGGCCAGGCTCCCCTGGACAAGCTGGGCGGCGCCAGCTGGGCCAAGGTCAAGCGCAAGGCCAAGAAGGCCATCCGCGACATGGCGGAGGAGCTGCTCAAGCTCTACGCCCAGCGGAAGATGGAAAAGGGCCGGCCCTGGCCCGCGGACGGGCCCGAGATGGCCGAGTTCGAGGCCACCTTCCCCTTCGAGCCCACCCCCGACCAGGTGGAGGCCACCGAGGCCATCAAGGCGGACCTGGAGCGGGACGCCCCCATGGACCGCCTGCTCTGCGGCGACGTGGGATTCGGAAAGACCGAGGTGGCCATGCGCGCCGCGGCCAAGGTGGCCCTCTCGGGCGCCCAGGTGGCGGTGCTCTGCCCCACCACCATCCTCTGCTTCCAGCACTACCGGACCTTCAAGGAGCGCTTCTCGGCCTTCCCCGTCCGGGTGGAGATGCTGAACCGCTTCGTGGACCCCTCCAGGGCCAAGGAGATCCTCCAGGACGTGGAGGCGGGCCGGGTGGAGGTGGTCATCGGCACCCACCAGCTGCTGGGCGCCAAGGTGCGCTTCTCCGACCTGGGCCTGGTGGTCATCGACGAGGAGCAGCGCTTCGGCGTCAGCCACAAGGAGCGGCTCAAGAAGCTGCGGGCCAACGTGGACGTGCTGGCCATGAGCGCCACCCCCATCCCCCGCACCCTGCACATGAGCCTCACGGGCCTGCGGGAGATGAGCCTCATCGAGACCCCGCCCAAGAACCGCCTGGCCATCGAGACCGTGGTGGCCCCCTGGAGCGACGAGCTCATCGCCGCCGCCATCCAGTTCGAGCTGCGCCGGGGCGGGCAGGTGTACGTGGTCCACAACCGGGTGGAGTCCATCGTCTCCATCGCCGAGCGCATCCGCGCCCTGGTGCCCGACGCCCGGGTGGGGGTGGGCCACGCCCAGATGAGCGACGAGGCCCTGGAGCAGGTCATGCTGGCCTTCATGGAAGGCCGGGTGGACGTGCTCGTGGCCACCACCATCGTGGAGAACGGCCTGGACGTGCCCAACGCCAACACCCTCATCGTCCACCGGGCCGACACCTTCGGCCTCAGCCAGCTCTACCAGCTGCGGGGCCGGGTGGGGCGCAGCGACGTGCCCGCGTACGCCTACCTCCTCATCCCCGGCAAGGGGGAGATCAGCGAGGACGCCCGCAAGCGCCTCCAGGCCCTGGAGGACTTCTCCGAGCTGGGGTCCGGCTTCCGGGTGGCGGCCCAGGACCTGGAGCTGCGGGGGGCGGGCAACATCCTGGGCGGGGAGCAGTCGGGACACATCAGCGATATCGGCTTCGAACTCTATGTGAAGCTCCTGGAGGAGACCCTGCAGGAGCTGCAAGGCCAGCCCAGCGGCACCTTCGAGGTCAAGGTGGACCTGGGCCCCGCCCAGATCGCCCGGACCTGGGTGGACCAGGCCAGCGAACGCCTCGTGGCGTACAAGCGCGCCAGCCGCCTTCGCACCGAGCGGGACCTGGAGCTGTACCGCCTGGAACTGGAGGACCGCTTCGGCCAGGTCCGGGAGGACGACGAGGAGAGCGCCCGGTTCTTCGAGCTGCTGCGAGTCCGCCTGCTCGCCCAGGCCCTGGCCGTGGGCGAGGTGTCCACGGACCGCGGCCGCCTGAAGCTGCGCCTGAGCCCCCAGACCAACGTGGATCCCGGCCGCCTCATGGCCTGGGTCCGGCAGCTGAAGGACGGCCAATTCCAGCCGGATGGCACGGTCCTCCTCCCCCTCGCCGGCGGCGGCGACGCCGCCATCCGCCTGGCCCAGGAGACCCTGCGCACCTGGGCGTCCCTGGCGGGCTGAAGCGGGCCCGGAAGCCCGCCGGCGCGCCTTCCGCCCCCGCGCCATCCCGGGGTTTTAGGCTGGCCGCGCCCCCCCCGCCAACCCACCTTGGAGCCTGGCCCGGAGGCGGGCCGGTAACGAGGCAACGATGGAACAAACGACCGTAGGCAACTACCTGGCCCAGCGCCTGCTCGAGGCGGGGATCCAGGATTTCTTCGCCGTTCCCGGCGATTTCAACCTGGCCCTCCTGGACGAGCTCATCGCCCACCCGGGCCTGCGCATGGTCACCTGCTGCAACGAGCTGAACGCGGGCTACGCCGCGGACGGCTACGCCCGGGCCCGGGGGGCCGCGGCCCTGGTGGTCACCTTCGCCGTGGGGGGCCTCAGCGCCGTGAACGCCGTGGCGGGGGCCTACGCGGAGGATCTGCCCGTGGTGGTCGTATCCGGGGGCCCCAACGCCCTTTCCCTCAAGGAGGGGCGCACCCTGCACCACACCCTGGCCCGGCCGGGGGAGGGCGAGACCTGGGTGCGGGACCTCTTCCGCCCCATCACCGCCGCCACCTTCCTGGTGCGGGATCCGGAACAGGCCCCCCGGGCCATCGACGGGGCCCTCCTCGCGGCCCTCAAGGCCCGCAAGCCCGTGTACCTGGAAATCGCCTGCAACCTGGCCCGGGAGTCGGTCTCCCTGCCCCATCCCATGAGCGTGCCCCCCGCGGAGTCGGCGGACGCCCTCTCCCAGGAGGCCGCGGCCAGCCACGCGTCGGCCTTCCTCAACCTGGCCCGGCAGCCCGTCCTTGTGGCCGGGAGCCTCCTGCGGTGCGGGCGGGCCGTATCCGCCTTCCGGGACCTGGCGGAGCGCAGCGGGTACGGGGTGGCCTGCATGCCCGACGCCAAGGGCCTCTTCCCCGAGGACCACCCCCAGTACCTGGGCATCTACTGGGGCACGGCCAGCAGCCCCGGCTGCCGGGAGGTGGTGGAGGCCAGCGACGCCTACCTCTTCGCCGGGGCCCGGTTCAACGACTACACCACCTTGGGCTATTCCACCCTCCTCCAGCGGGCCCGCATGGTGCAGGCCTGCCCCCGCCACGCCTGCGTGGGCGGCCAGAGCTACCAGGGGCTCCTCCTGCCGGAATTCCTGGGGGACGTGGCGGGGCGCCTGAAGCCCAACCCCGCCGCCCTGGAGGCCTTCCGCCGGGATCCCCTTCCCGGCGCGGAGCCCGTGTCGGCCCCGGCGGAGGCCCCCCTGGCGGCCCGGGATCTGTACGCCCGCATCCAGGCCCAGCTGGCCCCCGGGGATACGCTCGTGGCGGATACGGGGGACGCCTGGTTCCAGGCCATGGCCCTTCGCCTTCCCGAGGGGTCCCGCTTCGAGATCCAGATGCAGTACGGGGCCATCGGGTGGTCCGTGGGGGCCCTGCTGGGCCTGGGCGTTGCCGACCGGAACCGCCGCCTCCTGGGCCTCGTGGGGGACGGCTGCTTCCAGATGGCGGCCCAGGAACTGGGCACGATCCTGCGGGAGCGCCTCCGGGGCCTGATCGTGATCCTGAACAACGGGGCCTACGCCATCGAGGCCATGATCCACGACGGGCCCTACAACGACCTCCAGGCCTGGCGGTACGCGGCACTGGCGGAGGCCATGGCGGCCGGGGCCCCCCTTGTGGCCCGGCGGGTCACCACCCTGGGGGAGCTGGACGGGGCCCTGGCCGAGGCGGGGGATTTCCCGGGCCTCACCGTCCTGGAGGCCGTGCTGGACCGGGCCGACTGCAGCCGCGCCCTCCTGGGCTGGGGCGCGGCCGTGTCGGGCTACAACGCGCGGAAGGAATGAGCCTCAAAGCTGAAGCAGGAAGCGCACCAGGTCCTGCTTCTCCCCCTCCGTGAGCCGCGCGCCCGTGACGAGGGAGAAGAAGGCAACCGTGTCGTCCAGGGTGAGGAGGCGCCCGTCGTGCAGGTAGGGGGGCGAATCCTTGATGCCCCGCAGGGGGAAGGTCTTGCGGCGGCCATCGGGCCCCGCCATGGCCCCCCGCACCAGGCGGGGCTTGAAGAAGCGGTCCGTGCGGAGATCGTGCATGAGGTTATCGGTGTAGTAGGGGGCCGGGTGGCAGGAGGCGCATTGGGCCTTGCCGAAGAAGAGGGCCTGCCCCCGGAGCTCCTGGGGGGTGGCCAGCCTGGGGTCCAGGCGCCCGTCCACCCCCAGCTTGGGGGCGGGGGGGAAGTCCAGGATGTTCTGGAACTCCCCCATGAAGTGGACCTGGCTCCCCCGGTCCAGGACGTTCACGCCCTTCTTGGCGGCGGCGACGGGATCCCCGTCAAAGTAGGCGGCCCGCTGCTCGAACTCCGTGAAGTCCTCCACGGACTTGAGGGCCCGCTGGGAACCGAAGAGCTGCATGACCGCGGCCCCCCGGATGGTGGGGGTGTCCACCCGGTGGCGGAAGGCGGTGGGCCGGGTGTCCTGGCTCAGGTGGGTGGCCCCGTTGGTGTGGCCGTTGGTGTGGCAATCGAAGCAGGAAACCCCCTGGCTGGGCTTCAGGCTACGCCGGTCGTCGGTGGCGTTGAACTGCTGCTGGGGGAAGGGGGTGAGGAGGAGGCGCAGCCCCTCCAGCTGCTTGGGGTTGAGGATGCCGTTGAAGAGCTCGAAGTAGTTGGCCAGGGTCACCACCTTCCCCCGGGACACGTCCCCCAGGTCGGGGCGGGTGGTGAGGAAGATGGCCGGCGGGAACTCGGGCAGGAAGGCCTCCGGCAGGTCCATGTCCAGGTCGAAGCGGGTGAGATCCCGCCCCTCCTGCGCCAGCAGTTCCCGGATCTGGTTCCCGGGGAAGAGCATGCCGCCCTGGGGGTGGTCCGGGTGGGGGAGGGGGAGGAAGCCCTCCGGCCAGAGGCCCTGGGCCTTGATCTCGGCGGGATCCTTGGCGGCCAGGGCCTCCCAGGTGAGGCCGGGGGCCAGGCGCACCCGGACGCCCCCCTGGATCTTCTTGCCCCGGGTCATGGCGGCCCCGGCCACGGGCCGGTCGGTCAAGTCGTACCGGGCCCGGAGGAGGGCCATCTGATCGGCGAGGGTCAGGGGCTTGGCCGCCACGAGGCGATCCCGCAGGGCCGCGAAGGGCTCGGCCATCACCACGGGGCTGTAGCTGGTGGGCGGGGGGGGCGGCGCGGTCACGGCCAGGGCGCCAGCCACGGCGGCGACCAGGGCCGGCCCGGCGAAGGCGGGCCAATTCATGGGCATCTCCAAAAAAGGGTTCTGAAAGGCCTGTGGGGGGCAGGGTCCCCCCA
>DATGXY010000287.1:0-6519 GCA_035298525.1 Holophaga sp. | reverse complement strand
GCCCAGCTGGAGACCCTGAACCTCCTGGGCGAACTGGGGGACCCGGCCGCCCTGCCCGCCATCCTGCCCCTCCTCGCGGGGGGCGCCTCCGAGGAGGCCCAGCGCCTGCGCCTGAGGGCCGTGGAGACCCTGGGCCGCATCCCCGCCCCCGGGGCGGCCCGACCCCTCCTGGAGCTCTTCCAGAAGAAGGGGTTCCTCAAGGGCCGCGAGCCCGTGGGCCTGCGCATCGCGGCCGCCCGGGCCCTGGCCGCCCAGAACACCCAGGAGGCCCGGGAATGCATGGCCCTGGCCCTGGAAATGGAGAACACCGAAGAGGTGAAGGCCATCCTGAGGCAGTCCCTGGTGCGCTGATGCTTCCCGCGCGGGAGCACGGTGGGCGCCACCCCTTGGGGAACGGCCGGCACCTCGGTCAAACTGGAAGCGTGGAAAGCCCGTTCATTCCCTTCCGGAACGGGTCCCTCCCCGGAGTCCCCATGCCGAACGGGCGTACCTTCATGTGCCTGGCCGCCCTCGCGGCTCCATCCCTCTCGGGCCAGGCCCCTCCCGCCGACCCCGCCGAGACCCTGGCCACGGCCAGACGCCACCTCCAGGCATGGCGCACATCCATCCAGGCCGAGCTGATGGATGACTGGGGACAACGGGCGCGCTACCGGGACGCCAACGCCAGGCTCAAGGCGCCCCGCCCCGGGGAGGACCGCGTGGTGTTCCTCGGCGACTCCATCACGGACATATGGGACCTGGCGGCGAGCTTTCCAGGGCGGCCCTATGTGAACCGCGGCATCAGCGGACAGACCACGGGCCAGATGCTCCTGCGCTTCCGCCAGGACGTGGTGGCCCTGCGCCCCCGTGCGGTCGTGATCCTCGCGGGCACCAACGATATCGCCGGGAACACGGGTCCCATCGCCCTCGAGGACATCGAGGCCAATCTCGCCTCCATGGCCGACCTGGCCCTGGCCAACGGTATCCGCCCCGTCCTTTGCACCGTCCTGCCCGTCCACAACGACACCGAGGCCTCCCGGGACTACTTCGTCACGCGGCCCCTGGACCGCGTCCAGGCCCTGGACCAATGGATCCGGTCCTACTGCGAGCTCAAGCGCCTGGATCTGGCGGATCTCCACGCGGCCACCGTGGACGGCCGCGGCCAGCTCAAGCCCGCCCTGGCCGACGACGGACTCCACCCGAACACCGCGGGCTACGCCGTCCTGGCGCCCATCGTGGAAGCCGCCCTGCGCCGGGCCCTGGCCCGCTGAGGAAGGGCGTCAGCTGCGGGGTGGCCGGGGGGCGCGCCTTGCCCTGCCCTTCATAGGTATTACTCTTGCCGGTAAGTGGTGGAAATCATGCGGATCACGTCCAAAGGCCAGGTGACGATCCCCATTGAAATCAGGGAAAAGGCCGGGCTTCTGCCGAATGCCGAAGTGGTGTTTGAATTCGATGGCACGGCTGTTCGCATTCTCCCAAACCCCACACCCACCCAGGGCGGCCGGGCCGGCCTCCTGCTCAGTCGCCTGAAGGGAAGCGCCACGGTCAAAATGACGACGGACCAGATCATGGCCGCCACCCGCCGCCGATGACACCCATCCTGGTCGACTCCAACATCATCCTGGACATTGCGACCCGGGACCCTGCCTGGGGCGAACGTTCCGGCCTGGCCTTGTCCAAGGAGGCCGAGCGGGCTCCGCTCGTGATCAACCCCATCAATTTCGCCGAAGTGTCCGTCGGCTTCGAAAAGGTGGAGGAGCTGGACATCGCCCTGCCCCCGGCGCTCTTCAAACGGGAAGACCTGCCCTGGGAGGCGGCTTTCCTGGCCGGGAAATGTTTCCTGGCCCATCGCCGGGTACCGGCTGCTCACCCGGGACGCCGCGAGGTACAGGACCTATTTCCCGGGCCTGGAGATCCTGGTTCCCTGAGGCGAGCGGGGGGGATCCGCGGGCGCCCCGGCCGGGCCGCCGCCGAGCTGTCCCGCGAACCACCCCAGCACCTCGGCTTCCAGAGGCTTCAGGAGGAAGGGCAAGGTGATGTGATCCGCCTCCGGCAGGAGGACCAGCCGGCTGCCCGGGGCGGCCACCGCCCGCAAGGCCTCGCTGTCGGCCGGGGGCACCAGGGTGTCCTTGGCTCCGTGCAGGAAGAGCACCGGCCGGCCTGAACCGGCCACCGCCCCGGGAATATCGATCTGGCCCCACCGGAAGCCCGCCACGCCGGGGGCCTCCTGGACGGCCTTCCGGAGGGTGGCGTCCGGGGCCCACCCTAGCTTCCTGCGGAAGGGCGGGAAGTTGCGCAGGAGGCTGGCGATGGCCGCCCGGGGATCGGCGAAGGGCTCCAGGGCCACCACGGTCGCGACCCTGCCGTCCTGGCCCGCCCACAACAGGGCCGTGCTCGCGCCCAGGGAGACCCCGAGGACCCCCACCTTCCCTTCCACGAGCCCCGCCTCGGCCATGCGGTCCAGGAAGAGCTTCAGGTCCATGGCCTCGAAGGCGCCGTACCCGATCCATCCGCCCGTGGATTCGCCGTGGCCGCGCAGGTCCACCAGCACGCACCGGTACCCGGCCTGGGCGAGGGTCACCGCCCAGGGGGCCAGCTGCTCCTTCTGCTGGGCGAACCCGTGCAGGAGGAAGACCGTTCCCCGCGGCCTGAGGGGGGCCGCCTCCGGCCGGCGGAAGGACACCTCCAGGGAGAGGTTCAGGGCCTTCGCCGTGCGGGCGGCATCGAAGGCATAGACCAGCTTCCAGTCGCCGGGTTCCACGATCGCGGCCGCGAGGGAGACGGCTGGGCGCCCCTCCGTCGCCGGCAGATCGAAGCGGCGGGGGGTGAATTCCCGGCCGATGTCCACCAGGTTCCGGATGGATGCGCCGCTCCGGTTGGGCGCCGCCACCAGCTTGCGGGCCAGCCAGGGGGCGGTACACCCGGTGGAAAGCGGCCCGGCCAGGAGGAGCAGGAGGATGGATCGCATGGCTCGATCATAGAACGGGCGCCCGTTGCCGGGCGCCCGTCTTCAGGATCGGTGGGAGGACCTCAGATGGCCGTCTGCAGCACCGTGAGAATGACGGTGTTGACCACGTCCTCCGCCGTGCAGCCGCGGCTCAGGTCGTTGCCGGGCTTCTTCAGGCCCTGCAGGAAGGGGCCGTTGGCGGAGGCGCCGCCGAAGCGCTCGGCGATCTTGTAGCCGATGTTGCCGGCGTTCAGGTCGGGGAAGACGAGGACATTGGCGCTGCCGGCCACCTTGGAGCCGGGGAACTTCTTCTGGCCGATGGCGGGGATCATGGCGGCGTCGAACTGGATCTCGCCGTCCACGTTCAGGTCGGGGCGGCGCTCGCGCACGTCCTTGAGGGCGGCGCGGACCTTGTCCACCTTCTCGTGCTCGGCGCTGCCGGCGGTGCTGAAGCTGAGCATGGCCACCTTGGGCTCCACGCCCAGCATGGCCTTGGCGCTGTCGGCGGAGGCGATGGCGATCTCGGCCAGCTGGGTCGCGTCGGGATCGGGCATGACGGCGCAGTCGCCGAACATCATGGCCCCGCGCTCGCCGAACTGGGGATCGGGGTGGATCATCAGGAAGGCCGAGGACACGGTCTTGATGCCGGGGGCGCAGCCGATGGTGAGGAGGCAGGCCCGCACGGTCTCGCCCGTGGTGTTGAGGGCCCCGGCCACGAACCCGTCGGCCTGGCCCGTGCGCACCATCATGCCGCCGAAGTACAGGGGCTGCTTCACGGTCTCCAGGGCCTTCTCCTCGGTCATGCCCTTGTGCTTGCGGGCCTCGAAGAACTCGGCGGCGAAGGGGGCCACGCTGGCGTCGTCGGCGGGGTTGCGCAGCTCGGCGCCCTCGAGGGAGACGCCCAGCTCCGCGGCGCGGGCCTTCATCTTCCCGGGGTCGCCCAGCACCGTCACGCGGCAGATGGCGTCCTTGAGGAGGCTGGCGGCGGCCAGGAGGGTGCGATCGTCCACGCCCTCGGGCAGCACGATGTGGCGGCCCAGCCCCTTGGCGCGCTCCCTGAAGACGTTGAACCAGGCTTCGTGATTGGCGTTCATGACCTCTCCTTCTCCGGCGCTCCCGCGCGTCCCGGGACTCCGCACCGCGGGCGCCCCCTCCCCGGATCGGCCTGGCCCACCAGGCGTCCAGTCCTTCCAGGATAACCGGAGGCGCGGCGCCAGGGCGGGGATTCAGGGGCCCGGATGGGGAGGATGAGCGTCCAGCCAGGCACGGGCCGCGTCCCCCAGCAGGTCCCGGTGCATGCGGGAGGCCTCCCGGAAGAAGGCCGACCCCAGGTCCCCGTCCACGGCGTGGGCCGCCAGGAGGGCCAGGGCCTCCCCGGGATCGGCCTTCTCCTCCGCGTACACGATGCGGTGCCCCTCCCGGGACTCCCCCAGGAGCCGCGCGAAGAACTGCCACGTGATCTCCCCCTCCCGGGCCATATGGGAGCCCATGATGACCACCCGCAGGTCCCCGGGCGGCTTCGGGCCCCAGGCCTTCACGGCCGCGTCCAGGCCCTCCAGCTCGAGCACGGCGGCCTCGCCCATGGCCGCCTCCAGGGAGCCCCGCAGGGACCCGCAGTAGGCGTCCAGTTCCTCCCGGGAGAGGGCCCCGCGGCCCAGCACCCCGTCCAGGAAGCCCAGGGAGGCGTCCAGGATGGGCTCCCGGGGCAGGGCCGCCAGGCGGGACCGGATGCGGCGCAGGGCCGCGGCGCCCTTCGCGTCCAGGGGCCTCCCCGCCAGGGGCAGGCCCGTGAGGCGCACCGCGAGGGGCACGTGGGAGAGGGCCTTGAGGTGGTGGTACCGGGGGGGGCGGATCACCGCCTCCGCCACCACCTTGAGGTCCCGGTACAGGCGGATGCGGTCCCCGGCGACGACGGCCACCGGCCCCTGCCGGGCCAGGGCCTCCTCCCGGGCGGAGGCGTAGGCCTCGTGGAAGATGGCGTCCAGCTCCTCCAGGAGCTCGCGGCCGGGATCGCCGCCGGCGAAGAGGGGCAGGACGAGGGGGATCAGGAAGAGGCAACGGGCATCCATGGCGGGGCTCCAGGCCAGGGATGATGCACCCCCTCCCGGCCCCGGGGAAGCCACGGGCCATCGTCCCGGCGAACATCCACCTGTGAAAAAAAGGCACCTTGACAAGCTACGAATCGGTTCGTATCTTGAGGACAACCTTCCAGGAGTCCCCATGTCACCCGATCCCCTCCGGCCCTCGGATGGAGAGCTCGCCATCCTCCGGGTCCTCTGGGGCCGCGGACCCAGCACCGTCCGGGATGTGCACACCGAACTGTCCAGGGACCGCGAGACCGGCTACACCACCGTGCTGAAGCTCATGCAGATCATGGCGGAAAAGGGACTTGTCACCCGGGACGCCTCGGCCATGACCCACGTGTACCAAGCCGCGGTCGAGGAAGCGCCCACCCAGGCCCTCCTCGTGGACGACCTCATCCATCGGGCCTTCGGCGGCAGCGCCCGGGACCTGGTGGTGAGGGCGCTGGAATCCCGGGGCGCGTCCCGGGAGGACATGGAGGAGATCCAGCGGCTCCTGGACCAGGCCCGGAAGGCACGGCCGTGAACGGCCTCCTCCTTCCCTCCTGGGCCGCGGCGCTGGGCTGGAGCCTGCTGCACTTCCTCTGGCAGGGGGCCCTCCTGGGCGCCCTGACCCTCCTGGGGCTGCGCCTGGCCCGGCACCGCCGGCCGGAGACCCGGTACCTCCTGGGCTGCCTGGCCCTGGCCTCCATGGTCCTGGCCTTCCTCGCCACCTTCGCGTGGATCGCCCGGGAGGCCCGCCCCCTGCTGGTCCTCACCGGCCCCCATCCCGGGATCGCCCAGGGTCCCGGCCTGGTGGACCGCATCCGGCCCTGGCTGCCCTGGGTCCTGGCGGGCTGGGCCTGCGGAAGCGCGGTGCTGGGTCTCCGCATGGCCGCGGGCCTCTGCTGGCTCTACGGCCCCTGCCTGCGCCGGGCCCAGCCGGCTCCCCGCCCCTGGGCGGACCGGCTGGAACGCCTGCGGGACCTCCTGGGCTGCACCCGCCCCGTGCGCCTCCTCCTGTCCGACCTGGTGGATTCCCCCCTCGTGGTGGGCTTCTACCGGGCCGTGATCCTGGTGCCCGCCTCCGCCTTCACGGCCCTGCCGCCGGAGGCCCTGGAGGCCATCCTCGCCCATGAACTCTCCCATGTGCGGCGCTGGGACTTCCTCGTCAACTTCGTCCAGAACCTCGCGGAGATCCTCCTCTTCTTCCACCCCGCCCTGTGGTGGGTGTCCCGGCAGGTCCGGCGGGAGCGGGAGCACTGCTGCGACGACGCGGCCATCCTGGCCTGCGGCGACCGCCTCCGCTACGCCGAGGCCCTGGCGGCCCTGGAAGCCCTGCGCCCCTCCCCCCCGACCGATATCCGCCTGGCCCCCGCGGGCCATGGAGGCGCCCTCGTGAACCGCATCCGACGCATCCTCACCGCCTGTCCCCCGACCCTCACCCTCACGCGCCCGGGGATCCTGGCCCTGGCGGCCGCCACGGCCCTGGGCGCCGGCACCCGGATGGCCACCGCCATCCCCGTCCCCCCC
>DATGXY010000286.1:0-1942 GCA_035298525.1 Holophaga sp. | reverse complement strand
TTCAGACTTCATGTCCGGGCTCTGCCCGGGCATGAAGTGGGGGTGTGGGGGGACGAAGAGCGACCGAAGGGAGCGGGCGGTCCCCCCGCAGGGCATTTCAGACTTCGTGTCCGGGCTCTGCCCGGGCATGAAGTGGGGGTGTGGGGGGACGAAGAGCGACCGAAGGGAGCGGGCGGTCCCCCCACAGGGCATTCCAGGGCGTCTTTGAAATAGCCCGACCAATCACGGCTATTCTCAGCGAGCCTCTGCTAAACCCTCAGAGCAGAGCCTTCAGGGCGGCCAGTTCCCCGGGGTCCAGGAAGCGCCAGGCGCCGGGCTTGAGGAAGGGATCCTGGAGGGGACCGAACTGGATGCGCCGCAGCTTCGCCACGGGGTGGCCCACGGCTGCGAACATGCGGCGGATCTGCTGGTTCTTGCCCTCCGTCAGGGTGACCTTCAGCCAGGGGTTGTCGGCCTTCTCCACCACCTCCACGAGGCAGGGCTTGAGCCGGCGGCCGTCGAGGCGGAATCCCTCCCGGAACTCGTCCAGCAGCTCAGGGCTGGGCATGCGATGCACCTTCACCAGGTAGACCTTGGGCACGTGGAAGTCCGGGGCCGTGAGGCGCTGGGCCATGGCGCCGTCGTTGGTGAGCAGGAGGAGGCCCTCGGAGTTGAAGTCCAGCCTCCCCACCGGGTAGACCCGGGCCTCGACGCCGTTGAGGAGGGCCATGACGGTGGGGCGGCCCTGGTCGTCCTTGACGGTGGTCACGTAGCCCTTGGGCTTGTTCATGAGGATGTGGACGGGGGTTTCCCGCGCGATGGGCGCCAGGTCGACCGTGATCTCGTCCCGCCGGGCATCGGCCCGGGTGCCCAGCTCCGTCACGGTGATGCCGTTCACCTGGACCCGGCCCGCCAGGATGATCTCCTCGCAGGCCCGCCGGGAGGCGACGCCCGCGGCGGCGAGGATCTTCTGGAGCCGCTCCCCAGAGGGGGCGGCCTTGCCCGCGGGGCGGGGCGCGCCAGGACGGGGGGCCGGGCGTCGCGCGGCGCCCGCCGCGGGTTTGCCCGTTCCCGGCCGGGAGGTCCCGGGCCTGGATGCGGTTGATTTAGGGGCGCCCGGCCTAGGAGCGCCCGGCTTAGGAGCGCCCGGCCTAGGAGCGCCCGGCCTAGGGGCGCCCGGCTTAGGGGCGCCCGGCTTAGGGGCGCCCGGCCTAGGGGCGCCCGGCCGAGGGGCTGCGGCCCGGGTCTTGGCGGCGGGCCCCTTGGCGCCAGGGCCCTTGGCCCTGGAGGGGGCGGTCCTCGTCCGGGGTCCCCGGGGGTTCGATGCGGCCATGGCTGCTCCTTTGGCGTCGTCCCGACGCGAACCGATCATTGTCTCACGAAACCGGGTCTGCCGCCAGCGGAAACAGGGGCTTCACAAGCCTTGCGCAGATGCGTTTTGACGAGGGTCCGCTCCGGAAATAACCCGGGCAAATTCCCCCCGTCCGGGTAGACTGGTTTCGATTGGTCTTTTTCAGGAGGAGGAGTCTCTATGACGAAACACGTGTACACCTTCGGCGGCGACCGGAACGAGGGCAACGCCACGATGCGCAACCTCCTGGGCGGCAAGGGCTGCAACCTGGCCGAAATGGCCGGGCTGGGCATCCCCGTCCCCCCGGGCTTCACCGTCGTCACCGACGTGTGCTCCCTGTACAACAAGGCCGGCAAGCAGCTGCCCGCCGATGTCGTCGAGCAGATCAAGGAGGCCCTCAAGTGGCTTGAGGGCAACCAGGGCCGCACCCTCGGCAACGCCGACCAGCCCCTGCTGCTCTCCGTGCGCTCCGGCGCCCGGGACTCCATGCCCGGCATGATGGACACCGTCCTGAACCTGGGCCTCAACGACGTGACCGTCGAGGGCCTGGCCAAGGCCAGCAACAACCCCCGCTTCGCCTACGACTCCTACCGCCGCTTCATCATGATGTAC
>DATGXY010000285.1:0-20889 GCA_035298525.1 Holophaga sp. | reverse complement strand
CCCATGGCCGCCCATTCGGACTTCGATAACGACAGCTTCCTGGAGCAGGACGGGGCCCCGGAACCCACCCCCGCCTTTCTGCCCGACCTCCCCGAGGAGGAGACCACCCCCCGGACCCTGCCCCCCACGGAGGAGTTCGAGGCGGAGTTCCCCGAGGCGGAGCCGGAGGCCCCGGTGGTGCCCGCTCCCGTCTCCGCCGCCCTGGCGGAGGAGACGCCGGCCCTTGAACCGGCCGAGCCCGCCCCCGCGGATGCCGCCCCGGGCGGGGATCCCCTGGCCGCCCTCCTGGATGACCCCGTCCTCATGGACCGCCTGGCCAAGGCCGTGGTCGCCCGCCTTGGGGAGCAGGCCCTGCGGGAGCTCGCCTGGGAGGTCATGCCCGAACTCGCCGAGCGCCTCGGGCGCCGCTGATCCGGGAGCGCCATGATCACCGGCTACAACACCGATGTCCGGCACGGAAGCCGGGTCTTCCATGTCCAGACCGAGGACAAGGGCCTGGCCAATCCCAAGATCGAGACCCTGATCTACGTGGGCGGCGAGATCCTGGACAGCTACCGGGGCACGTACGAAGACCTGGCCGCCGAGCATCCCGTGCCCGAGCCCGCCATCCAGGCCCGCATGGACGAGCAGCACAAGGCCGTGATCCGGGACATCAAGAACGGCAAGTACGACACGACCCCCGGGGACGTGGCCCTGGCCGAGCGCAGCGTGTTCAACGAAAAGCCCCTGGACCAGGCCATCCTGGAGTACCTCCAGGCCGAGGGGGACACCGATGTGCTGGAACTGGTGCTGGACGAGCCCATGGCCCCCAAGTTCGGGGAGGGCTTCCAGGTGCGGATCCGCGCGCGCCTCTGCGTGAGCCAGGCCCCCGTGGCCGGGGCCGAGGTGACCGTGCGCCTCATCTCCAGCCTCAAGAAGGCCAGCACCCTGGCCGTGGGCAGGACCGACGCGGAGGGGGCCTACTCCGGCTCCGTGGAGCTCCCCCCCAGCCAGCCCGGGCACGCGGCCCTGCAGGTGTCCTGCGCCTCGGAATTCGGCAGCGACGAGGTGAGGGCCCTCATCACCGCCTGAACGGCGGCGGGTACGGAAAAGGGGGCCGCATGGGCGGCCCCCTTTCGTTGCCCGGTTGCCGCGGCTAGACGGCTTCCAGCACCGCCACGAGGAGCTTCCAGAAGTTGGCGACGGAACTGATGGAGATGTTCTCGTCGGGGGTGTGCACGTCCCACATGCTGGGGCCGAAGGAGACCATCTGCATGCCGGGGTACTTCTCGCCGATGAGGCCGCACTCGAGGCCGGCGTGGATGGCCTTGATGGCCATGGGCTTGCCGAAGACCTTCTCGTGCACGCCGTTCACGGTCTTGACCAGGTCGGCGCCGGGCTCGGGCTTCCAGCCGGGGTAGCCGTCGCCGTGGCGGGGGGTGAACCCGCAGAGCTCCAGGGAGGCCTCGACCCGGTGGGCCATATCGATCTTGGAGCCGTGGATGGAGGAGCGCTGGCTGGTGGAGATCTCCACCGTGTCGCCGTTGGTGGCGATGATGGCCAGGTTGGTGGAGGTCTGCACGAGGCCCTCGATGTCGGGGCTGTTGGCCTCGACGCCGTGGGGGCAGGTGAAGAGGAAGGTGGCGACGGCCTTGGCGTCGGCCGCTTCCCACACCTGGGCGGGGGCGTCGGCCTTGGGCTCGAACGTGAAGGCCAGGCCCGGGTCGAAGGCGCCCAGGGCGGCGCGGTGATCGGCCTCGAGGGCCTTGAGGGCGGCCTGGAAGGCCTCGACCTTGGCGGGATCGATATAGAGCACCGCGGAGACCTCGCGGGGGATGGCGTTGCGCTTGTTGCCGCCGGCGATGGAGGCCACCTCGAAGCCGAACTTGGGGCCGAGGGTCCACAGGACGCTGCCCATGATGCGCAGGGCGTTGCCGCGGCCCGCGTGGATCTCCACGCCGGAGTGGCCGCCCTTGAGGCCCATGATCTTGAAGCGGTAGGGGGCGAAGCCCGCGGTTGCGGCCCGCAGCGCCATCTTCCGGGTGGCCGTGGTGTCGATGCCGCCGGCGCAGCCGATGGTGAGGTCTCCCTCCTCCTCGCTGTCCAGGTTGAGGAGGTACTTGGCCTTCAGGAGGCCCCCGGCGAGGTTCGCGGCGCCGGTGAGGCCCGTCTCCTCGTCGATGGTGATCAGGACCTCCAGGGGTCCGTGGGCGATGTCCTTGGAGGCCAGCACGGCCAGGGCCGCGGCCACGCCGATGCCGTTGTCGGCGCCCAGGGTGGTGCCGGTGGCGTAGAGGTGGTCGTCCACGCGGCGCAGGGCGATGGGATCCTTCAGGAAGTCGTGGGGCGTGCCCTCGTTCTTCTCGCAGACCATGTCCACGTGGGCCTGGAGGGCCGTCACGGGGGCGGATTCGCGGCCGGGGGTGGCGGGCTTGCGGATGATCACGTTGCCCACGCCGTCCTGGTGGACCTCGAGGCCCAGGGCGCGGCCCTGGTCGGCCACCCAGCGCGCGGCGTCGGCTTCGTTCTTGGAGCCGCGGGGGATGCGGGAGAGTTCCAGGAAGTGGTTCCAGAGGCCCTGGGGTTCCAGGACCCCCAGGGCTTCGGGGGTGGCGGTGGCGGTGCTCATGGGGATTCCTCCGTGATGGGGTCCAGGTGGGGTCCGGCGCTGCGGCCGGCAGATCGAATCGGATTGCCTTCAAAGGGTAGCAAGGACCCCACGTGACCGTTTCCATTTCGTCTGGTTTTCGCCTTCCGGACGGCCGGGGCCCCTCCCCACTTCCGTTACACTGGAACCTGGAAACGAACCCGGAGCCGCCCGATGCCCCAGTCGAACGCCCCCTGCCTGCTGGACGCCAAGCAGATGGAGACCCATCTCCAGCGCCTTTGCCGGGAGATCACGGCCACCTTCGGGAGCGATCCCACCATCGCCCTCCTGGGCATCCGGACCCGGGGCCTGTACCTGGCCGAGCGCCTCAAGGCCATGCTCGAGGAGATCCTCCAGCGGGAGGTCCCCCTGGGGGTGCTGGACATCACCCTCTACCGGGACGACCTCTCGGAGCTCGCCGGGAGCCCCATCGTCCGCCCCACGGAGATCCCCTTCAGCCTGCGCGAGCGTTCCGTGATCCTCGTGGACGACGTGCTCTTCACGGGCCGCACCATCCGCGCGGCCATGGACGCCCTCCTCGACCACGGCCGCCCCAGGCGGGTGTGGCTGGCGGTGCTGGTGGACCGGGGCGGCCGGGAGCTGCCCATCCAGGGCGACTTCGTGGGCCTCAAGCTGGACGTCGCCATGACCCAGCGCGTGTCCGTCCACATGAAGGACGTCGACGGGGAGGACGCCGTCCTCCTCGAGAGCCGGAGCTGACCATGCCCCAGACCCGCTACGTCTTCCCCCACCGCCATCTCCTGGGCATCGAGCCCCTCTCGCCCGAGGACATCACCCACCTGCTGGACCAGGCCCGGGCCTTCGAGGAGGTCTGCGAGCGCCCCGAGATCAAGATCGTCCCCGCCCTGCGCAAGCGCCTGATCGTCAACCTCTTCTTCGAGAACTCCACCCGCACCCGCAATTCCTTCGAGATCGCGGAGAAGCGCCTCTCGGCCGAGATCATCAACTTCGACGCCGACACGAGCTCCCTCAGCAAGGGCGAGACCCTCATCGACACGGCCCTCAACCTGGAGGCCATGCACCCCGACCTCATCGTCATGCGCCACAGCGCCCCCGGGGCCCACGCCCTGCTGGCCCGGCACATGAAGGCCAGCATCGTGAACGCCGGCGACGGCGCCCACGAGCACCCCACCCAGGCCCTGCTGGACGCCTACACGCTGCGCAAGCGCTTCGGGAAGCTGGAGGGCCTGCGCATCGCCATCGTGGGCGATATCCGCAACAGCCGCGTGGTGCGCTCCAACCTCTGGCTCCTCACCAAGATGGGCGCCAAGGTCACCCTGGTGGGCCCCCCCACCCTCGTGCCCCGGGAGCTGCGGGCCACCTGGCCCGGCATCACCATCACCCACGACTTCGACGCCGCCCTGCCCGAGCAGGACGCCGTCATGATGCTGCGCTGCCAGTTCGAGCGCGGCACCGGCGCCTTCATCCCCGGCCAGGGGGAGTACGTGCGCTTCTACCAGCTCAACGCCCAGCGCATGAAGCTGGCCCGGCCCGACGTGGCCGTCCTGCACCCGGGCCCCATCAACCGCGGGGTGGAGATCACCTCCGAAGTGGCCGACGGCCCCAACAACCTCATCCTGGACCAGGTGACCAACGGCGTGCCGGTGCGCATGGCCGTTCTGTTCCTCCTCTGCAACCCCCACGGGGAGCAGGTGCCCTGATGCAACCGCGGGGGGACCGCCCGCTCGCGTAGCTCGCTCTGCGTCCCCCCACACCCCCGCTTCCCGTCCGGGCAAAGCCCGGCCCGGAAGCCAAGGAAGCCCCCATGATCAACGGTCCCGTGACGCTCCTCATCCTCGATGGGTTCGGGGATGGCCCCCGCAACGCCTTCGACGCCACCTTCGTCGCCGGCATGCCCCACATGTCCGCCCTCCGCCGCCGCTACGCCGCCACCCAGCTGAACGCCGGCGGCGAGGCCGTGGGCCTCCCCGAGGGCCAGTTCGGCAACTCGGAAGTGGGCCACATGAACCTGGGCGCCGGCCGCGTGGTGTGGCAGGAACTCACCCGCATCGACGCCGCCATCCGCAAGGGCACCTTCCGGGAGAACGCCGCCATGGGCGCCCTCCTGGCCGAGCTCAAGGCCGAGGGCAGGCGCCTCCACCTCATGGGCCTCGTCTCCGACGGCGGCGTCCACAGCCACCAGAACCACCTCGTCGCCCTGGCCCAGTGGGCCCAGGCCGAGGGCGTGCCCACCACCATCCACGCCTTCCTGGACGGCCGCGACACGGAGCAGAAGAGCGCCGACGGCTACCTGCAGTGGCTGGCCTTCCAGCTGCGCAACTGCCCCCTGGTGACCATCGGCAGCCTCATCGGCCGCTACGTGATCATGGACCGGGACAAGCGCTGGGAGCGCGTCGCCCGGGCCTGGAAGCTCATGGTGGACGGGGAGGGCGAGTTCGAGGCCCCCGACGCCCAGGCCGGCATCAAGGCCGCCTACGACCGGGGCGAGACGGACGAGTTCGTGAGCCCCACGAAGCTGGCCGCCTTCCAGCCCATCGCCGACGGGGACGGGGCCATCTTCTTCAACTTCCGCGCGGACCGCGCCCGGGAATTCAGCCACGCCCTGGTGGACCCCGCCTTCGACGCCTTCCCCCAGGCCAGGCGCCCCAAGGTGAAGCTCGTCACCTTCACCGCCTACGAGACGGACCTGGAGCCCTACGTCCGCGTCGCCTACCCGCCCCAGAACCTCACCCGCATCCTGGGGGAGCTCATCGCCGAGAAGGGCTGGAAGCAGCTGCGCACCGCCGAGACGGAAAAGTACGCCCACGTCACCTACTTCTTCAACGGCGGCCGGGAGGAGCCCTACCCGGGCGAGGACCGCGTCCTCGTGCCCAGCCCCAAGGTGCCCACGTACGAGCTGCAGCCCGAGATGAGCGCCCATGAGGTGGTCCGGGGCCTGGTGAAGGCCATCCGCGCGGGCGAGCACCGCCTCCTCGTGTGCAACCTGGCCAACCCCGACATGGTGGGCCACACCGGCGACCTGAACGCCGCGGCCGCCGCCTGCGCCGTCGTGGACGACGCCATCCGCCAGATCGCCGACGCCACCCTGGAGAAGGGCGGCGCCCTCCTCATCACCGCCGATCACGGCAACTGCGAGTGCATGCGGGACGAAAAGGGCAACCCCCACACCGCCCACACCACGAACCCCGTGCCGGCCGTCCTCGTGGCCGCGGGCTTCGAGGCGAAGCAGCTGCGGGCCGGCGGCGCCCTCAGCGATGTGGCCCCCACCCTCCTCAAGCTCCTGGCCATGGAACAGCCGGCCGAGATGGACGGCACCAGCCTCTTTTGATCCGGACCTGTTCGAGGCTTCCTCCAGGCCCCATATTGGGTCGTTCCTGGAAGCCCCGTCCATGCGCCCCCTCCGATCCCTGCTGCAAGCCCTCGCCCTGGGGGCCGCGCCGGCCCCCGCCCAGGCGCCGGATCCGCCCCTGATCCCCCCGCCCCTGGCCCGCCCCGGCCCCCTCAGGGGCTACTCGGCCCTCACCACCTTCACCGTGGCCGTGAGCTGGCTGGAGCAGTGGCTGGGCCCCGAGATCCCCGACCTGGCCGTGCACTCCGCCTACCTGTCGTACCTGGGCCGGCGGCCCCGCTTCGACGAGGCGGGCCAGCCCATCCTGGACGATCGCGGGGAGCAGGAGGCGGACCTCGTCCCCATGTCGGGCCGGGTGTTCTACCCCCCCACCTGGCGGGTTCCCCTGGGCCGGCGCCTGCCCCTGGTGGTGTACCCCCACTTCACGAGCCTGGCCAAGCGGGCCGTGCCCTCCGCCTTCGGGGGCCATGAATGGATCTTCGCCGCCGCCGCCGCCCTGTACTACGGCATCGCCGTCGCCATGCCGGACCTGCCGGGCATGGGCGCGGATGCCGTCCATGGCCACCCCTTCTGCCACGCCAAGTCCCTGGCCTGGTCCACCCTGGACGCCATCCCCGCCGCCCTGGATCTGTTCCGGGCCGACCCCTGGCTGGTGGCGGGGGGCTACCGCTGGAACGGGCAGGTCTACCTGGTGGGCTACTCCGAGGGGGCCTACGCCTCCCTGGCCGCGGTGAAGGAGGTGGCCACCCACCCGGAGGCCTACCCCACCGGCCGCTGGGGGATCACGGGGGCGGCCTGCATGTCCGGCCCCTTCGACCTGTCGGACCAGGCCCGGGCGGACCTCATCCGTCCCGGGGCCTCCTTCACCTACTGCTTCTTCCTCCCCTACCTCCTCACCGCCTGGCACGCGGTGTACGGCCCCCGGGTGGATCTGCGGGAGGCCTTCGCGCCCGCGCTCCTGGAAGAGCGGGAGGACGGCGGCATCCTCAGCTGGATGGACGGGACCCTGGACGGCTTCGAGGCCGGGGATCTCATCGCCCGCCGCCTGGGCAAGGCCCAGGACCAGGTCACCGTCCGGGATATCCTCAACCCCGCCTGGGTGGAGCGGGAACTGGAGGATCCCGCCTACGGCGGCAGCACCATGCGGACCCTCCTGGCGGAAAACGACCTGCACCGGGGCTGGCGCCCCTTCTGTCCCCTCCTCTTCTGCCACAGCCCGGCGGACCGGGATCTGTCGTACCGCCAGACCCTGCGCACCGCCGAATGCCTGCGCCAGGAGGCCCTCCGGGCCGGGGACGATCCCGGCGCCCTCGTGCGGGTGGCGCCCATCGGGGGCCCCGATTCGGGCTGGACCCACCTCAGCGCCATCGCCATCGCCCTGCCGGCCGCCTTCGAATGGATCCGGCGGGGCATGCCCATGGAACCGGATGAGCGGACTACCAGGGCCATCCGGTGAAGCGATCCCGCCAGGCCGGGGGCAACACCATGCACCGGTCGTCCCGGCCGAACCAGCGGTGCCGGTTCCGGGCCACCCAGGCATAGACCCCGTCCCGCCAAGGGCGGGGCAGGACCCGGAAGGCGGCGGCCCACCGCCAGGGGGCGGGAAGGCGGCGGAGGATCTCCACCACCGCGTCGCTGCGATGGAAGATCCCCTCCGCCGTCTCCACCACCACCGTGTCCCCCGGGGTTTCCAGGGGGGCGAATCCGAGCCTCCCGGCCCGGTCCCGGGCCAGGAGGAAGCGCACCCAGCGCCGGCAGAGCACGCACCCGCCGTCGAAGCGGATGAGGGCCCCCCCGGCGTCCATGCCTAGACGGCGGCCAGGGCGTGGTCCAGGTCGGCGATGAGATCCTCCACGTCCTCGATGCCCACGGCGTAGCGCACGAGGCCATCGGTGACGCCACCGGCCAGCCTGGCTTCCCGGCCCATGCTGGCGTGGGTCATGGAAGCGGGATGGCAGATGAGGGTCTCAACGCCCCCCAGGCTCACGGCCAGGGCGGCCAGGTGGACGTTGTTCATGAGTCGCTCACCCGCTTCCACCCCGCCCTTCACCTCGAAGGCGATCATGGCCCCGAAGCCCGACATCTGGCGCCTGGCCAGGTCGTGCTGGGGGTGGCTGGGCAGGCCCAGGTAGCTGACCCACTCCACCTTGGGGTGGCCCTCGAGCCACTTGGCGATCTGCATGGCGTTGGCCTGGGCCCGCTCCACGCGGATGGAGAGGGTCTTGAGGCCGCGGGAGACGAGGGAGGCCTGGTGGGGGTCCATGGAGGGGCCCATGATCACGACCATGGGCCGGATCACCTTGTGGAGCTCCTCGGTCTTCGCCACGATCACCCCGCCGACGACGTCGGCGTGGCCGTTGATGAACTTGGTGATGGAGTGGAGGACGATGTCCGCCCCCAGGTCCAGGGGCCGCTGCAGGCAGGGGCTGGCGAAGGTGTTGTCCACCACCAGGAGGGCCCCGGCCGCGTGGGCGATCTCCGCGGCCGCGGCGATGTCCGTGACCAGCATGGAGGGGTTGGAGGGGCTCTCCACGTACACCACCTTCGTGTTGGGACGGATGGCGGCCTTCAGGGCCTCCAGGTCCGAGGTGTCCACGTAGGTGCTCTCCACGCCGAAGCGGCTGAAGTGCTTGTCCATGAGCACCCGGCTGGGCCCGTAGACCCCGGCCGTGCTCACCATGTGGTCCCCCTGGTTCAGGAGGGCCATGTAGACGGTGGAGACGGCCCCCATGCCAGAGGAGGTGGCGGTGCAGCCGAAGCCGTTCTCCAGCTGGGCCACGGCCTCCTCCAGGGCGGCGACGGTGGGGTTGCCGATGCGGCTGTAGATGTAGCCCCCCTCCTTGCCCGCGAACCGGTCGGCGCCCTGCTTCGCGTTGCGGAAGGCGAAGGTCGACGTCTGGTAGACAGGCGTCGTCACGCTCCCGTGGGCGTCCTCGGGGATGCCGGCGTGCACGAGCCTGGTGTTGAATCCCATCTTCCTTGTATCCACGTCACTTGCTCCTTTGGAACCATTGTCCACCCTCCCGGGGGCGGGGTCCAATGGCCCCATCCCAGGGTTGACCCGGCCCTGCCGGGGGGTCATGCTGCAAAGTGAGGATTTGAACGGAAAGGAGGTGTCGGTGCCAAGCTTGAAACCCATCGATGAACCCCCTTTGTGCCCTTCCTGAGGGTCCCCGGCGAGCCGCGGGCCCTGATCAAGCGCCCTGGTTCCACCCGCAAGCCCTGACGGCCATTTCGCATGGGACTGCCCAGGGCCCCCCCGTCCCGGATCCGCCATGCTCAACCGATTGATCGACACCGTCTGGGGCCAGGCCAACACCCTCTTCTACCCCTTCCGCCGCCGGCGCTGGGTGGACCTGGTGGTGATCCTCATGGGCCTCGCCCTCCTCTTCGGCCTGGTCCAGCTGGGCCAGCAGTGGACGGGCGCCAAGCGCCCCGTCGTGGAGATCGACCTCTCCCCCTGGCGCCTGCCCCTCTACACCTTCTTCTCCATGATGCGGGGCCTGGCGGCCTACGTGTTCAGCCTGGCCTTCACCCTCGTGTACGCGTACTGGGCGGCCAAGGACGCCCGGGCCGAGAAGCTCCTCATCCCCCTCCTGGACATCCTCCAGAGCATCCCGGTGCTGGGCTTCATGCCGGGCCTGGTGCTGGCCCTGGTGGCCCTGTTCCCGGGCAGCAACCTGGGCCTGGAGCTCGCGGCCATCCTCATGATCTTCACGGGGCAGGCCTGGAACATGACCTTCAGCCTCTACCACTCCCTGAAGTCGGTGCCCCAGGACCTCGTCGAGGCCGGCACCGTCTACGGCTTCACCTGGTGGCAGCGCCTCAAGTGGGTGGAACTGCCCTACGGCACCACCGGCCTGGTGTGGAACAGCATGATGAGCATGGCCGGAGGCTGGTTCTTCCTCATGATCACCGAGGCCTTCAAACTGGGCGACCAGGACTTCCGCCTCCCCGGCCTGGGCTCGTACATGAGCGTGGCCGTGGAGAAGGGCAACGCCACCGCCATGCTGGCCGCCGTCGTGGCCATGGTGAGCATGATCGTATTCCTGGACCAGATCCTGTGGCGGCCCGTCGTCGTGTGGGCCCAGCGCTTCCGCGTGGAGGAGACGGCCCAGGCCGAGGCCCCCCGCAGCTGGCTGCTGAGGCTCCTGCGCCGCTCCCGCCTGGTTCGGATCCTGGAGGCCCGGGCCGCCCACCGCCGCCACAAGCGGAAGGCGGTGGCGGCGGCCCGCTCCGCCAAGCCCAAGGCCCGCAGGCGCGCCGGCCTCGTCCAGAAGTGGGTGGCCAACGCCGCCCTGGGGGCCCTCCTCCTCCTGGTGACCTGGTCCGCCTTCAAGCTCGTCCACTACCTCTCCGCCATCCGCGGCCCCCAGTGGCTCGTGCTCGGCAAGGCCGGGGGGCTCACCCTCCTGCGCGTGCTGGCCTCCACCGCCCTGGGCACCCTCTGGGCCGTCCCCGCGGGCCTGGCCATCGGCCTCAGCCCCCGCCTCAGCCGCATCCTCCAGCCCGTGGTCCAGGTGGCGGCCTCCTTCCCGGCCCCCATGCTCTTCCCCGTCGTCATCGCCGTCCTGGCCCGGCTCCACGTCGGCCTCGACTACGGCTGCATCCTCCTGATGCTCCTGGGCACGCAGTGGTACATCCTCTTCAACGTGATCGCCGGCGCCATGGCCATCCCCGGGGACCTGAAGGAGGCGGCGGTGAGCTTCCGCCTCTCGCAGTGGCAGCGGTTCAAGGTGCTCTACGTCCCCGCCACCTTCCCCTACCTGGTCACCGGCTGGGTCACGGCGGCGGGCGGGGCCTGGAACGCCAGCATCGTGGCCGAGTACTACGACTTCCACGGGGCGACCCTCAAGACCTTCGGACTGGGGGCCACGGTGAGCCAGGCCGCCTACGAGCGGAACCTCCCCCTCCTCGCCGCCGGCGTGCTCCTCATGAGCGCCATCGTCGTCATCTTCAACCGCATCGTGTGGAAGCCGGCCTACCACCTGGCCCACACCCGCTACTCCCTGACGAAGTGAGGTCGAAGCCATGGCCCAGTTCCAGCCCATCCTCGAACTCCGCAGCGTCCAGAAGTCCTTCGACCGCGGCACGGGCATGCCCCTGCGCGTCCTGGAGGACATCAACCTCGACATCCGCCCCAACGAGGTGATCTGCCTCATCGGCCCCTCGGGCTGCGGGAAGTCCACCATCATGCGCATCTTCGCGGGGCTCATCGAGCCCACCGCGGGGCAGGTGCGCTACCGCGGCCGCCGCCAGTCGGGGCTCAATCCGAACATCTCCATCGTCTTCCAGGGCTTCGCCCTCTACCCCTGGATGACCGTCGAGGCCAACGTGGAGAACGTCCTCGTCGCCAAGGGCCTGCCCCCGGAGGAGATCAAGGAGCGCACCAACAAGGCCATCCGCATGGTGGGCCTGGAGGGCTTCGAGGAGGCCTACCCCCGCGAGCTCTCCGGCGGCATGAAGCAGCGGGTCGGCATGGCCCGGGCCCTCTCCGTCGACCCCGAGATCCTCTTCATGGACGAGCCCTTCAGCCAGGTGGACGCCCTCACCGCCGAGGGCCTCCGGGCCGAGATCCTGGACATCTGGGACGACCGCGAGCGCAACCCCTCCTCCATCCTCATGGTGAGCCACGACATCAAGGAGGTGGCCTACATGGCGGACCGCATCGTCGTGCTCTCCGCCAACCCCGGGCGCATCCGCACGATCGTGGACAACCCCCTGCCCCGTCCCCGCGACACCCGGAGCCCGGAGTTCGTGCGGCTCGTGGACCAGCTCCACGACATCATCACCAGCGCCGAGCTCCCCGACATCCAGGTCAGCACCGTGGAGCCCTCCGTGGAGGCCGATATCGTCGAGCCGCTCCCCGGCGCCCAGAACGCCGACATGCTGGGCCTCCTGGAGCTCCTGGAGACCCTGGGCGGCTCCTGCGACCTCTTCCAGGTGGTGGCCCACACCCACGTGCAGTTCGAGAAGGTGCTCACCACCGTGAAGGGCCTCGAGATGCTCGAACTGGTGGACACGCCCAAGCGCAGCGTGCAGCTGACCCCCCTGGGCCGGCGCTTCGTGCAGGGCGGCATGGACGAGCGCAAGCTCATCTGGCGGGACCAGCTCATGGAGCTCAAGATCTTCCGCGTCGTGCAGGAGATGCTGGAGCTGCGCGAGGGCGTCCTGGCCCGGGAGGAGCTCATCCAGGAGATCGCCAGCCGCCTCCCCATGGAGGATCCGGAGATCACCTTCGAGACCATCGTCGCCTGGGGCCGCTTCGGCGAGCTCTTCGCCTACCGCAAGGAGCGGGGCGTCCTCACCTTCGAGTAGCCGGTCAGCCCAGGACCTCCACCACCTTGGACGCGAGGTCCCTGGGATCCACGGGCTTGTACAGGATCCCGGCCACGCCCATGGTGGCGAGCCGGGAGGCCACGTCCTCGTCGTGATGGGCGGTGATGACGAGCACCCGCATGCCTTCCAGGGCGGCCTCCTCCCGGCAGACCCGGGCCAGACTGGTGCCGGGGCAGTTGGGCATGAGGAAGTCCATGACCAGGAGATCGGGCCGGTCGGCCTTGAGGGCGTTGATGACGTCGAAGATGCTGGTGGGATCGATCTCCACGACCTCGTGGCCCTCCTTGCGCAGCACCCCCGCCGTGAAGGTCCGCACCAGGCGGCTGTCGTCGACGATCGCGATCCTTGCCATGGCGCCCCCGGCATGGGCCCGGCCACGCCTGCGCCGGGCACGTACGGCACCACTCTAGCGCAAAGGAGGCTCCGCCGCGGCCTATAATCGCCCCAGGAGGCGCGTGCCATGGCGGGACTCTTCGAGGCATTCAGGCTGCGGGAGGCGACCCTCCCGAACCGCATCGCGGTCTCGCCCATGTGCCAGTACTCGGCCGGCGGGGACGGCGTTGCGACGGACTGGCACCTGGTGCACCTGGGCGGCCTGGCCCAGGGCGGCGCGGGCCTCGTGCTCACGGAGGCCGCCGCCGTGACGCCCGGGGGCCGCATCAGCGCCGAGGACCTGGGCATCTGGAACGACGCGCAGGCCGAGGCCCTGGCCCGCATCAACGCCTTCGTGGCCTCCCAGGGCGCCGTGCCCGGCATCCAGCTGGCCCACGCCGGCAGGAAGGCCGGTTCCGGCGCGCCCTGGAAGGGAGGCGGCGCGCCGCCCCCGGAATGGGCCGGCGACGCCCCTTCGGCCCTGGCCTTCGACGAGGGCTGGCCCGTGCCGAAGGCCCTGGACGAGGGCGGCCTCAAGGGCGTGGTGGAGGCCTTCCGGGCCGGGGCCGCCCGGGCCCTGGCGGCGGGCTTCCGCGTGGCCGAGGTGCATGCCGCCCACGGCTACCTCCTCCACCAGTTCCTCTCCCCCCTGTCCAACACCCGCGCGGACGCCTACGGCGGGAGCCTGCCCAACCCGGCCCGCCTCCTGCTGGAGGTGGTGGACGCGGTGCGCGGGGTCTGGCCGGAGCGCCTGCCCCTCTTCGTGCGGCTCTCCTGCACCGACTGGGCGGAAGGGGGCTGGGACCTGGACGAATGCGTGGAACTGGCCCGCATGCTCAAGGACCGGGGCGTGGACCTCCTGGACTGCTCCTCCGGAGGCCTCGTCCCGAAGGCGCGCATCGCCGCGGGCCCCGGCTACCAGGTGCCCTTCGCGGCCCGCATCCGCCGGGAGGCGGGGATCCCCACGGGCGCCGTGGGCCTGATCACGGAGCCGGCCCAGGCCGAGGCCGTGCTGGCGGAGGGCGCCGCCGACCTGGTGCTCCTGGGCCGCGAACTGCTGCGCAACCCCCGCTGGCCCCTTGCCGCCGCCCGGGAGCTGGGCGCCGTCACGCCATGGCCCGCCCCGTACGCGAGGGGCAGCCGGGAGCAGGTGCCCATCCGCTAGCAGGGCCCGTACCGGACGCCCCATAGCCGTCCCACCGCGGCGGGCTCCGGGGGCGGGATCCGCTCCAGCACGTCGATGCGCCAGGGGGCCGTCTCCAGTTCGCTGATCCAGGCGAAGGGCTCCTCCCGGCGCCCCAGGGGCCGGTGCGCCGCCACCCGGGCCAGGCCCGCGTCCGCGTACAGGCGGAGGTACTCCCGCTCCGGGCAGAAGATATCGGGCACGGGGCGGGCGTCGGCCACGTCCTTCATGATGGTGTGGACCAGGTCCCCCGGCGCCGGGTCCCGGTTGCCGGGGAAGGGGGCCGTGCTGAAGGAGGCCCATTCGCGCCGGTAGAGCTCCTCCGAGCTCACCAGGTTCAGCAGGCGCCCCCCGGGGGCCAGGAGCCGCGCCAGGTGCGCCAGGAGGCGGGGCTTGGCCTCCACGGACACGTTGTCGAAGGTGAAGGCCGACAGGATGCGGCGGTAGCGCCCCCCGGCCAGGGCGGAAAGGTCCCCGTCCGGCACCCGCCAGTAGAGGCCTTCGGGATCCCGCTCCCGGGCCCGGGCCAGCATGGCCTCCGAAATGTCCACGCCCTCGGCCCGGAAGCCCAGCCCCTTCAGGAACCGGGTGGAGCGCCCCGCGCCGCAGCCGAAGTCCAGGGCCGGGGCCCGCCCGGGCCCCAGGAGCCCGGGCAGGTCCCGGAAGGCAAGGTGGTAGGTCCCGGGGAACTCCAGCCGGGCGTAGGATTCGGCGCGGACATCGTCCGCGTAGGTGTTGGCGAAGGCCATGGCGGCTCCGGGCGCGGCGGGGCCGCGCTGAAAGGTGGTGCGGGCGGTTCGGGGGTTCCCGGTCAGCGGGGGGGAAGGGCCGCCAGGGCGCGGCCCAGGCGGCGGATGCCGAGCTCGATCTCGGCCTCGTCCAGGTTCGAGATGGAAAGCCGCAGGGCGCGGGCGGGGGCCGTCCCGCCGGGATAGAAGGCGCGCCCGTCGCGCACGAGGACGCCCTCCCGGGCCAGGGCGGCCTCCAGGTCCAGGGACGGGTCCACTCCCTCCACCCGGAGCCAGACCAGGTAGCCCCCGTCGGGGGCCTCCCAGGCCACCCGGGCGGGGTCCAGTTCCCGGCGCAGGGCGGCGTGGGCCGTCTCCATGCGCCGGCGGAAGCGCCGGTGGAGACGGGCCATGTGCTGGTCGAACTGGCCGGTGCGGATGAAGTGGTCCAGGGCTTCCTGGAGGAGGGGCGAAGGCCCCAGCTCCCCGGCGGCGCGGAGGGCGGTGAGGGCCGCGACGCAGGGTTCGGGCGCCGCCAGCCACCCCAGGCGCAGGCCCGGGAAGAGCACCTTGGAGAAGGTGCCCACGTAGACCACCAGGCCCGTGCGGTCCAGGGCCTTCAGGGGGAGGATGGGCCGGCCGAAGTACTTCATCTCCTCCGTGAACCCGTCCTCCAGGATGGGAAGGCCGTGGCGGGCGCACAGGGCCAGGAGCCCCTCCCGCTCCCCGGGCCCCAGGCACCGCCCGGTGGGGTTCTGGAAGCTGGGCATGACGTAGCAGAGGGCGGGGCGCTCCCGCGCCACCAGGGCGTCCAGGGCGGCCAGGTCCGGGCCCCCGGGCCCTTCGGGCATGGGCAGGGCCCGCAGCCCCAGGAGCTGCAGCAGTCTCAGGAACTGGCTGTACGTGGGCGATTCCACCAGCACCGCGTCGCCGGGGCGGGTCAGCCCGCGCAGGGCCAGTTCCAGGGCCTGCGCGGGCGCCGAAGGTGACCAGGACCTCCTCCGGCCCCGCCTGGACCCCGTGGCGGCCCAGGCGCTCGGCGATGAGGGCCCTCAGGCCGGCCTGGCCCCGGGGGTCCCCGTAGCCCATGGCCCCCGCCCCCTGGCGGCGGAGCACGGCCCGGAGGGACCGGGAGAAGGCCTCCACGGGCATGAGGCGGGGATCCATGGCGAAGTCCAGGAAGGAGATCTGCCCTTCGCCCCGGGCGGTCCCCGGGGCGGGGCGGCCCAGGTGGGCCAGGCGCGAGGCCCAGGGGAAGGCCTCCCCGGAGGCGGGGGCCTGGGTGGCCTGGGCGCCCGGGGCGCGGACCCGGTGGACGGCCCCGGGCCGGCCCTCCAGGAGGCCCAGGGCCCACAGATCCTGGTAGGCGGCCGCCACCGTGCTCCGGTGCAGGCCCAACTGGTCCGCCAGCTGGCGGGTGGAGGGGAGGCGCTCGCCCCGGCGCAGGGCGCCCTTTTCGATGAGCCCCTGGATCTGGGCCACGATCTGCCGTCCCCGGGGTCCCTCCTTCAGGCAGAGCAGCATGGCCGTCCCTCCGCCTTTAAATCTAGGGGAAACCGGCCTGTCTAGAAGAGACAGTTGGATGTATTTTCAGTACGGCCAGTTTCCCTTCCGGGAACCGTTGGCTTGAGGGCCGGGCCCCCAGCCCCCACAATGGCGGGAAATCCGGAATCCCCCATGGTCCTCCAGAGCCAGCGCCTCCCCATGAGCCTCCTCCAGGTGGCCGGCATCCTCATGGGCCTGCTGCTCATGCTCCTCACCCGCCACCGGGTGGGCTGGTCCTTCACCAACGAGATGGCGGGCTTCCTCCTGGGCCTCCTGATCCTCGTCCTCTCCGCCGCGGCGCTGGCGGTGGGGGAACGGCGGCGGGTGGAGATCGGGCGCGAGGGCATCCGCCTGGAGGTGGCCTGGCGCTGGGGGCGCACCCGGGTGGTGCGGATCCCCGCGGCCGAGATCCGGGATATCGCCCTCTCCGCCCTGGGCTCCGCCTCCGACGGCACCCGCAGCTGGGACCTGGTGGTGATGGGCCGGGACGGCCGGGAGACGCACCTCCTGGGCGGCTGCGCCTTCGAGGGACGGCTGGACCGGGACCGCATGGATCTGCTGCGGCGGGAGGCCCGGGGCCTCCTGGGCCTCGGCCCGGCCTGATCAGTCCTCCAGGGCCTCGTCGCCGATATCGGGATCCACCGCATCCCAGCGAGCCCGGGCCTGGAAGGCCGGGTCCTCCAGCTTCGCCAGGAAGGCCACCATGCGGGGTCCCCAGGCGGAGGTCCCCACGGCGCCGGGGGGCGTGAAGGGCAGCAGGTCCGCGGGCGCCTCCTCCAGGCAGAGCTGCACGAGGATGAGGGTCTGCCGGTACCCGGCCCCCACGGGCAGGAGATTGGCCGAGAGGGTGTCCAGGATCTCCGCCAGGTCCCCCTCGCTGCGCTCCGCCAGGGCGTCCAGGGCCTCGGCGGCCTGGTGGCAGGCGCGCACCAGGCGGGCGTGGAGCTTCTCCAGCTCCTCCCGGGGCGCCCCCTTGGCCAGGGCGTGGGCCGCATCCTCCAGGTGGGGATGCAGTTTCTTGAAGAGGAGCTGGAGGGCTTCGGAAGCTGAATTGAGGACGTCCATGGCTGGAATTTCTCGCAAAAACGGGTCAATGACCGGGAGGGGAAACTGATATACGATACCTCGCCAGTTCCCCCAACCCACCTTCTCCACCTCCACCCCAGGAGATGCCATGGCCCAACTCCCTGAGAGCGAGTCCCAGTTCTCCAACGAGCTCTTCCCGCCCCCGGCGTCCGCCCAGGCCCGGGCCCACATCGGCTCCATGGAGGCCTACCGGGCCATGTACGAGCGGAGCATCCAGGACCCGGAGGGGTTCTGGGAGGAGCAGGCCCTGGAGGTGCTGGACTGGTTCCACCCCTTCAGCAAGGTGCGGGAGTTCGACTTCGAGTGGGGGCAGGTGCAGTGGTTCCTGAACGGCCGGCTCAACGCCTGCCATAACTGCGTGGACCGGCACGCCTCCACCCGGGGCAGCCAGACCGCGATCATCTGGGAGTCCGACACCCCGGGCGAGGGCCGCAGCATCGACTACCGGGAGCTGCAGCGCGAGGTGTGCCGCCTGGCCAACGTGCTGCGCCACCACGGCATCAAGAAGGGCGACCGCGTCGCCATCTACATGCCCATGATCCCCGAGGCCGTCTTCGCCATGCTGGCCTGCGCCCGCATCGGCGCGGTCCACAACGTGGTCTTCGCCGGGTTCTCCGCGGAGAGCCTGCGGGACCGCATCAACGACGCCAGGTGCAAGGCCGTCATCACCGCCGACGAGGGCCTCCGCGGCGGGAAGATCATCCCCCTCAAGCGCACCGTGGACGAGGCCGTCATGGCCTGCCCCACCGTCAAGTTCGTCTTCGTCGCCCAGCGCACCGGCAACAAGATCCCCTTCTACCCCCAGCGGGACGTGTGGCTCCGGCCCGCCATGGACTCGGAGCGCCCCTTCTGCCCCATCGAGCACGTGGACGCCGAGGACACGCTGTTCCTGCTCTACACCTCCGGCAGCACCGGCAAGCCCAAGGGCGTGGCCCACACCACGGGCGGCTACCTCCTGCACGCCGCCCTCTCCCACAAGTACGTCTTCGACTACCACGACGGGGACATCTACGCCTGCGCCGCCGACATCGGGTGGATCACGGGCCACAGCTACGTGGTATACGGCCCCCTGGCCAACGGCGCCACCACCGTCCTCTTCGAGAGCGTGCCCACCTTCCCCGACGCCGGCCGCTACTGGGACATGGTGCAGCGCCTGGGCATCAACCAGTTCTACACCTCCCCCACCGCCATCCGCGCCGTGGCGAGAGAGGGCAACGACTTCGTGAAGAAGTACGACCGCAGCACCCTGCGGCTCCTGGGCAGCGTGGGCGAGCCCATCAACCCGGAGGCCTGGAAGTGGTACCACGAGCAGGTCGGCGAGGGCCGGTGCCCCATCGTGGACACCTGGTGGCAGACGGAGACGGGCGGCATCATGATCAGCCCGCTGCCCGGGGCCACCGCCCTCAAGCCCGGTTCGGCCACCTTCCCCTTCTTCGGCATCGAGCCCGTCGTCCTGGACGACCAGGGCCGCGAGATCCACGGCAACGGCGTCTCGGGCCTCCTGGCCATCCGCAACCCGTGGCCCGGCATGGCCCGCACCATCCAGAACGACCACCAGCGCTTCGTGCAGACCTACCTGCGCCCGTTCATGGGCTACTACATCACCGGCGACGGCTGCCGGCGTGACGAGGACGGCTACTACTGGATCACGGGCCGCGTGGACGACGTGATCAACGTCTCCGGCCACCGCATGGGCACCGCCGAGGTGGAGAGCGCGCTCGTCACGCACCCGGCCGTTGCCGAGGCCGCCGTGGTGGGCTTCCCCCACGACATCAAGGGCCAGGGCATCTTCGCCTACGTCATCCTCAACGCGGGCTGGGACGAGGGCCAGGAGCTCATCGGCGAGCTCAAGAACGAGGTGCGCCACCACATCGGGCCCTTCGCGACCCCCGACCTCATCCTCTGCTCCCCGGGCCTTCCCAAGACCCGCAGCGGCAAGATCATGCGCCGCATCCTGCGCAAGATCGCGTCCAAGGACTACGGCGAGCTGGGCGACGTCACCACCCTGGCCGATCCCACCGTGGTCGACCTCCTCGTGGAGAAGCGCAAGACCCTCTCCTGAACCGGGAGAGGTACACTGATCGGGAAGCCAGCGGGGGTCCCCATGTCCTTCGTCCTCGCCCTCGACCAGGGCACCACCAGCAGCCGCGCCCTCCTCTTCGACGGGGAGGGCGCGGTCGTCTCCGTCGCCCAGCGCGAGTTCGCCCAGGGCTTCCCCCGCCCCGGCTGGGTGGAGCACGACGCCCTGGAGATCTGGGAGACCCAGCTGGCCACGGCCCGGGAGGCCATGGCCAAGGCCGGCGCCGCGGCCACGGACGTGGCCGCCGTGGGCATCACCAACCAGCGCGAGACCACCGTCCTCTGGGACCGGGCCACGGGCCTCCCCCTGGCCCCCGCCATCGTGTGGCAGGACCGGCGCACCGCGGCCCACTGCGAGGCGCTGCGGGAGCGGGGCCTGGCCCCCCTCTTCCAGGAGCGCACGGGCCTGGTGCTGGACGCCTACTTCTCGGGCACCAAGCTGAAATGGCTGCTGGACACGGTCCCCGGCGCCCGGGAGCGGGCCGCCCGGGGGGAGCTGGCCTTCGGCACCATCGACACCTGGCTGGCCTGGAAGCTCACCGGGGAGCACGTCACCGACCCCAGCAACGCCAGCCGCACCCTCCTCTTCGATATCCACCGCAACGCCTGGGATCCGGAGCTCCTGGAGATCCTGGACATCCCCGCCTCCGTCCTCCCCCGGGTCGTCGCCTCCAGCGCCATCGTGGGCCAGGTGAAGGCCGAGTGGCTGGGCGGCCCCATCCCCCTGGCGGGCATCGCCGGGGACCAGCAGGCCGCCACCTTCGGCCAGGCCTGCCTGGAGCCGGGCATGGCCAAGAACACGTACGGCACCGGCTGCTTCATGCTCCTCAACACCGGCGACCGCCCCGTGGTGAGCCGCAACCGGCTTCTCACCACCACCCTGTGGCAGGTGGGGGACCGCCTGGACTACGCCCTGGAAGGCAGCGTCTTCATGGCCGGCGCCGCCGTGCAGTGGCTGCGGGACGGCCTGGGCATCATCGCCACCTCCGCCGAGGTGGAGGCCCTGGCCCGCACGGCGCCCGACAACGGGGGCGTCTACCACGTGCCCGCCTTCACGGGCCTGGGCGCCCCCTGGTGGGACCCGGGCGCGCGGGGGGCCTTCTTCGGCCTCACCCGGGGCAGCCACAAGGGCCACCTGGCCCGGGCCGTGCTGGAAAGCATCGCCTACCAGACCGCGGACCTGCTCACGGCCATGGAGGCCGATTCAGGCATCCGCCTCAAGGAACTGCGGGTGGACGGCGGGGCCTCGCGCAATGATCTGCTCATGCAATTCCAGGCGGATGTCCTGGGCGTCACCGTGGTCCGGCCCCAGGTCACGGAAACCACGGCCCTGGGCGCCGCCTACCTGGCCGGCCTCGCCGTGGGGTTCTGGGAGGGGCCCGAGCAGATCTCCCGCAACTGGCGGCCTGAGGCCCGCTTTGAACCCACCCTGGACGCCGCCGAGCGTTCGGCCCTCATGGACCGCTGGCACAAGGCCGTGGACCGGGCCCGGGGGTGGGCCGACTAGGGCGTGTTCGCCCTGGGCCGGGGGCACCCCCTGGCAAAGGATAAATTAATAATTATCCTTTTCGCCAGGTGCCCCCATGCCTCCCTCCCCCCC
>DATGXY010000284.1:0-1626 GCA_035298525.1 Holophaga sp. | reverse complement strand
ACGAAGCCCAGTTCCCGCAGGCCCGCGCCGGTGGCGCGGTGCACGGCCGGAGCCTCGGGGCCCAGTTCCCGGATGCAGCCGAGCACGGCCACCAGGTCCCCCCCCTCCAGGGTGCGCAGGGCGCCCGCGGTGGCGAGGATGGATTCCTGGGCCGCGTTGTAGCTCTCGTCCACGAGCCAGCCCGAGCCAGCCAGGGGATGGACCCGGCCCCGTCCGGGACCCGCGTCCACCTCGGCCATGCGGGCCGCGGCCAGGGCGGGGTCGGTCCCGGCGAGGACGGCGGCGGCCAGGGCCAGGGCGCCGTTCCGGACCTGGTGCGGGCCCCGCAGGCGGGTGCGTGCCGGGATCCGGCCCCCGGGGTGCCGGAATACGAAGGTTTCCCCCAGCAGGCCCAGGGAGGCCTCCTCCTCCCACCCGAAGGCGGAGCCGGGTCCCACGGGCACGGCGCGGCCCCGGGCCCAGGGCTGGATGGCCACCCAGCGGCACCAGGAATCGTCGGCGGGGTGGACCCAGGCGCCCCCCGGCCTCAGGCCGGCCACGAGCTCGCCCTTGGCCCGGGCGATGCCCTCCTGGCCGTCCACGAAGTTCTCCATGTGGGCCGTGCCGATGCAGGTGAGGACGCCCAGGTCGGGGGGGGCGATCTCCGTGAGGCGCCGGATCTCCCCCGGCGTGCTCATGCCCATTTCCAGGACGGCGGCGGGAAGGCCCGCGGGAAGGGTGGCCAGGGCCTCGGGAAGGCCCAGGGTGTTGTTGCGGTTGCCGGGGGTCTTCCAGGCCCCGAGGGCGGCGGCCAGGAGTTCCTTGGTGGTGGTCTTGCCCACGGAGCCGGTCACCGCCGCCACGCAGGGGGGGCGCACCGCCTCCAGCCGGGCCTGGCCCCAGCGCTGGAGGGCCTCCAGCGTGTCGGGCACGAGGATCTGGGGCACGGGCAGGGGCAGGTCGTGGTCCGCGAGGAGGGAGCCGGCCCCCTTCCCCACCGCCTCCGCCGCGAAGTCGTGGCCGTCCCGGGCGCCCCGGATGGCCACGAAGCAGTCGCCGGGCGCCAGGGTGCGGGTGTCCATGGAAAGGGCCCCGGGGGCCACCGCCCCGTCGCCCACGAGGACGCCGCCCACGGCCCTGCAGGCCTCCGCGAGGGTCCAGGTCCCGGTCATCGCCCCTCCGCCCAGGGCCGGGGCACGGGCCGGCCCGCCAGGGCGGCCTCCACCGCCTCCCGGTCGCTGTAGGGATGCTTCACGCCCCGGATCTCCTGGTAGGGCTCGTGGCCCTTGCCCGCGAGGAGCAGCAGGTCCCCGGGGCGGCAGTCGGCGACGGCCGCGGCCACGGCCAGGGCCCGGTCCGCCTCCCGGTGGTACCGGGCCGGGTCGGCGCGGATGCCCTCGGGGACGCCGGCGGCGGCGTCGTCCAGGATCCGTTCGGGGTCCTCGCCCCGGATGTTGTCGGAGGTGTGCCAGAGCACGTCCGCGTGGGCCGCGACGGCGGCGGCCATGAGGGGGCGCTTGGCCCGGTCCCGGTCCCCGCCGCAGCCGAAGAGCACGTGGAGCCGGCCCCCGGGGGGCAGCAGGCGGCGGCCCTCGGCCAGGAGCTTCTCCAGGGCGTCGGGGGTGCGGGCGTAGTCCACCATCACCC
>DATGXY010000283.1:0-13655 GCA_035298525.1 Holophaga sp. | reverse complement strand
GGGGGGGCCTGCGCCGGGGCGGGGCCCGGGTGGGAGCGCAGATTGCGCCGGGTATCCACGTGGCGAAGGAGGGGGCGCAGCACATCCCTCAGTTCCGCGCGGCTGGCCTCGGCGTCGGCCCCCTCGGGCTTGCGCACGAATTCCAGGGCGCCCAGGGAGAGGGCTTCCAGGGTGCTGGAGGCGGCGGCCGAGGTGGTGCCGCTGATCATGATCACGCTCGTCCCGGGATGGCGGGTCCGGATCAGGCGCAGGGTCTCGATGCCGCTCAGGTCCGGCATCACCACGTCCAGCAGCACCATGTCCGCGGGGGTCTGCTCCAGCCGGTTCAAGGCCAGCCGACCGCTGGGGCAGGACGCCACCTCCGCGTCGGGCTGGAGGGCCTCGACCACCTCCGTGAGGATGCGGCGGTAGACCGCCGTGTCGTCCACGATGAGGATGCGCAGGGGTGGGTTGGACATAGGGTTATAAAGATACCGGAACGGCGGGGGGAATGGCGGGTCGGGTCAGAAAAAACCGGGGGCCCCGAAGGGCCCCCGGGTATCGGGCCTACAGTTTGAACCGGGCGACGCTCTGCTGGAGCTTCTCGGCCAGCCGGGCCAGTTCCTTGGAGGCGTTGTTCGTATCCCCGGCGCCCCGGGTGGTCTCCTTGGCGGCGGAACTCACGTGGGCCACGTTGCGGCTCACATCGTTCATGCCCTTGGAGGCCTCCCCGGCATTCCGGGCCACATCCGTGGCCCCCACCGCCAGCTGGTTGATGTTCCGGCTGATGTCCGTCACGCCCTTCACCGCCTCCTGCACATTGCGGGAGACCTCGTTGGTGCCGATGGCGGCCTGCTGCACGTTCCGGGCCACGTCCTGGGCCCCGCGGGCCGCGTAGCCCACGTTCTTGGAGATCTCGTTGGTGGTGGCGGTCTGCTCCTCCACCGACGCGGCGATATTGGCCGAAATGGCGTTGATCTCGCCGATGACCTGGACGATCTCGTCGATGGCCTTGATGGCCTGCTGGGTGTTCCCCTGCATGTCCTCCACCTGGGCCCGGATCTCCTCGGTGGCGCCGGCAGTCTGCTTGGCCAGTTCCTTCACCTCGTTGGCCACCACCGCGAAGCCCTTGCCCGCCTCGCCGGCGCTCGCCGCCTCGATGGTGGCGTTGAGGGCCAGGAGGTTGGTCTGGGCGGCAATGCCCTTGATCATGTCAACAACCTTGCCGATCTCCTGGGCGGAGCGGCCCAGCTTGTTGACCGTCTCGGCGGTGTTGGTGGCGCTCTTGGCGGCCTTGCCGGCCACGGTCGCGGCCTGGCCCGAGTTCTTGGAGACCTCGTTGAGGCTGACGCTCATCTCCTCGATGGCGGTGGCCACCGTGTTGACGGAACCGGTCATCTGCTCGGTGGAGGCGGCGATGGTCTTCATATTGGAGGACATCTGCTCCACGGCGGCGCCCACGGTCTGGAGGTTGGCGCTCACCTGCTCCGAGGCCGAGGCCACGGTGTTGGCATTGGCGCTCATCTCTTCCACCCCGGCGGCCATGTTCTTCACATTGGCGGAGGCCTGCTCGGTGCCCGCGGCGGCCGTGTTGGCCTGCTGGGTCATCTGCTCAGCGCTCTGGCTCATGGAGGAGGAGGTGGCCGTCAGTTCGTCGGCGGAACTGGCCAGGGTGTTGCTGGCGCCGCTGATCTCCGTGAGGGTCGAGGCCAGCTTGGCGGCGGTGTTGTTCACGGCGTTGCGCAGGGCCTGGAGGTCGCCCTTGTAGTCGTTGGTGATGCGGGCGGTGAGATCGCCCTGCTCCATGGCGCCCATGACGCGCTGCACTTCGTTGATGGGCTTGATGACGCCGTCGAGGGTGTCGTTGACGCCCTGGACGATCTTGCGGAAGTCGCCCTGGTGCTTGGTGGCGTCGGCGCGGGTGGCCAGCTTGCCTTCCACGGCGGCGGCGGCGAGCATGACGGCGTCGGCCACGAGGGCGTTGACGGCGTCCACGCAGGTGTTCAGGTTGTTCTTGATGGTGTTGAAGTCGCCGTTGTAGTTGTCCGTGATGCGGGGCGGGATGTCGCCCTTGGAGATGCGGTCCACGTAGCCGGCGGCCACGTTCAGGGGCCCGATGACGGCGTCGAGGGTGTCATTGACGCCCTGGACGATGCGGCGGAAGTCGCCCTGGTGCTTGGTGGCGTCGGCGCGGGTGGCCAGCTTGCCCTGGACGGCGGCGCCGCTCAGCATGGTGGCGTCCGCGATGAGGGCCTTCAGGTGGCCGCGCACTTCCTCGATGGTGTCGTTGATGAAGACCTTCTTGCCGGGGAACTTCTCCAGGGGGGCCTCGAAGTTGCCCTTGCCGAACTCGGAGACGCAGGCCATGGCCTTCTTCTTGACGGCGATGTGGCCGAAGACCATGTCGTTGACGCCGTTGGCCATCTGGCCGTAGGCGCCCTCGAACTTGGCGGCGTTGATCTTGACGTCGATGTCGCCCAGGTCGTGCTGCATGCTCATGAAGTTCATCTCGTCGATGAGGGACATGAGGTTGGACCTCAGCAGCTTCAGGGCGGGGGCGATCTCGTCCTGGGCGTCGGAGGCGGTCCATTCGCGGGAGAGGTCGCCCTTGGCGATCTGCTGCAGGCCCTGGACCATGCCCTGGAGGTCGCCGGCGAAGGCGTCCATGGCCTCGGCCAGCTGGCCGATCTCGTCCTTGCGGTCCATCCTCAGGCGCACGGCGAGGTGGCCCTTGCCCATCTCCTTCATCATCTCCACGCCCTTCTCCATGGGCCGGGTGATGGACCGGGCGATGACGATGCCCAGGCTCACGCCCAGGATGGCGCCCAGGGCCATGAGGATCTGCATGCCGCGGATGGTGGAATTGGCGTTGGCGGTGACTTCGTCCGTGGTCACCTTGGCCAGGTCCACCTTGGACTTCATCACCTCTTCCTCGATCTTGTTCAGTTCCTGCACCTTGGTGTAGTTGTCGCCGTACAGGAGGTCCTCGGCCGGGCCCTTCTTGCCGGCCTTGACGAGGGCGAAGAACTGGCGGTTGGATTCCAGGCTGGCCCGCTTGATCTCCATGTACCTGGCCCAGGTGGCCTTGCCGGCGTCCGTGAGGAAGGAGTTCTGGACCTTGTCCTCGTCCTTCCTGGCCAGCTCGACGATCTCCTCGTAGCGCTTGTGGAAGCGCTCGTAGTCCCCGGAGATGTAGGCGTCGCGCATGTTCACGCGCAGGCGCTGGTTGTACTGGATCACGTCCCCCATCCAGCTGATGGGCTGGAGCATCTTGTCGTGCATCTTCTGGTTCTCTTCGTCGGCGCTGCGGAGCTTGAGGGCCCCGAAGGTGCCGATGGCGATGGTGATGACCGCCGTGATGACGAAGGAGGCGATGAGTTTCGGCCCCATCTTGATGTTGTCGAGGAATTGCATGGCGTTTCTCCTGACTGGGTTGGAGGTTCTGATTCGAAGGCAGGGGGAGGGGGGTCCGGCCTAGCCGGTGCTCATGAGTTCCTTGAGGTTGAGGAGAACGAGGAGGCCGGCGTCCGTCTTCAGGACCCCGGACAGGAAGCGTTCCTCGGCGTCCGTCAGGTTGGCGGGGGGCGCCTCGGCCAGGGCCGCGTCGGCCTCCACCACGTCGCCGATGGCATCCACGAGGAGGCCCAGGATGTCCTGGCCCCCGCCGTTGCCCTTCTCCCCCGCGGCGGCGCTGGTGCCGGCCTTGAGGATGACGATGTGGCTGGAGTCCATGACCGGCCTCTCCTCCTGGCCCAGGCGCACCGCCAGGTCCAGGATGGTGACGATCTGGCCCCGGAGGTTGATGAGGCCGCGGATGTGCGGTTCGGAACGGGGGACGGGGGTGATGTTGAAGACCCGGATGATCTCCCGCACCCCGAGGATATCGAGGCCGAAGAGGTGCTCTCCCACGTTGAAGGTGGCGAACTGGCTCATGCGGCGCCTCCCACCAGGCCCGCCGACCGCAGGAGGTCGATGGGATCGAGGAACAGGGTCAGGTGGTCCTGGACGACGGCGGAGCCCAGGAGGCCGGGGCCCTTGAACTCCACCTTCTTCAGCTCGACCTCCACATCCAGGGCGTCCAGGATCTCGCTGATGAGGATGCCCGCGGGGGGCCTGGCCGTGGCGTCCTGGCCGGGCACCTTGGGAATGACGAGGAAGAGCTCCTTGAGGTCCTGCGCCAGGGGCCGGACCTCCAGGTGGCGGTCGAGGCGCACGAGGGGAAGGCCCTCGCCCCGGTACTCGATGTACTCCCGGTCCCCGATGTGCTCGATGCGGGAGCGGACGATGCGCTCGAGCCGCAGCACGTGGTCCTGGGGCACGGCGAAACGCTCGCCCTTGGCCCCCTCGAAGAGGATGACGGAGCGGCGGCGGGAGGCCTTGAGGGCGGCCTTGCGCCGCTCCTCCTCGGCCCGGCGCAGCTCCTCGGCCTGGAGATCCGTGAAGTGGAGCTGGCTGACGGTGGCGACGCCCCCCGCGTCCAGGATCATGATCACCCGGCCGTCGCCCAGGATCGTGGCGCCGGAGAAGCAGCGGGTGTTCTGGATGAACATGGAGAGGGGCTTGACGACGATCTCCTCGATATCGAAGAGCTCGTCAACGATGACCCCGTACTGGTTCTTGCCCACCCGGAGCACGATGATGTTGTAGTCGCTCCGCCAGTCCTTGCGGCGGTCGCCCTCGCGCTCGGGGGCCTCCTGGGGGGGCTTGCCGGCCAGGGCGCGGCGGTCGGCGATGGAGGCCCTGCGGTCCTCCTTCACTTCGCCCGTCTCGGGATCCTGGAAGGTGCGCTGGATGCCCAGGGTGTCAGCCAGGCGAACCAGGGGCAGGAGCTGGTCCCGGAGCCGGAGCACCAGGGCGCCCTGCACCTGCTCGATGCGCTGGGCCACCTCGCTGGCCTTGATCCACACGAACTCCACGACGTTCACCTGGGGGATGGCGAAGCGGTGCTCGCCCACCCCCACGATCATGGAGGGGATGATGGCCAGGGTGAGGGGCAGGCGCAGGCGCACCGTGGTGCCCATGCCCACCTCGGTCTCCACCTCCACGTGGCCGCCCAGCTTCTCCACGTTCGTGCGGACCACGTCCATGCCCACGCCGCGGCCCGAGATATCCGAGACCTGTTCGGCGGTGGAGAACCCTGGGGCGAAGACCAGGTTGACGATCTCGCGCTCCGTCATCTCCCCGGCCTGGGCCTTGGAAACGAGGCCCTTGGAGACGGCCTTGGCCAGCACCTTCTTGGCGTCGATCCCCCGGCCGTCGTCGTGGACGGCGATATTGATCTGGCCGCCCTCGTGGTAGGCGTGGAGGTGGATGACGCCCACGGCGTTCTTGCCGGCCTTCTTGCGCTCCGCCGGGGACTCGATGGCGTGGTCGGCGCAGTTGCGGATGATGTGGGTGAGGGGGTCCACCAGCATCTCGACGATGGACTTGTCCAGCTCCACCTCGGCGCCCTCGATCTGGACCTCGATCTGCTTGCTGAGCTGGCGGCTCATGTCCCGGATGATGCGGGGGAACCGGTTGAACACGGTGCCGATGGGCTGCATGCGGGTCTGCATGATCCCTTCCTGCATCTCGGTGGTCACCTGGTTCACGTTCTGGAGGATGGCCCCCAGGCCCGGGATCTCGTTCCGGTAGTCGTTGATGGCGCGCACCAGCTGGTTGCGGCCCAGCACGAGCTCGCCGGCGAGGTTCATGAGGTTGGTGAGCAGGTCCACCCGCACGCGGAGGGTCTCGTTGGCGGTGTCCTTGGACCCCTCCCGGGGCCCCTTGGCCTCGGACCGCTCGTCGGGGGATCCTTCGGCGGCCGCCTCGGGTTCGGCCTGGGCGGCCTCGGGTTCCGCCGGGGCGGGGGCGGGCTCCGGGGCGGGGGCCGGGGCTTCGGAGACCTTGCCCGGCTTGGCCTTGAGGCTCTCCTTGAGGGCCTTCACCTCCAGGGCCTTCACCTGTTCCGCGGGAAGCTTGAGGGCCAGGGCGGCCAGATCGGGCTCCAGCACGGTGGCGAAGAGGAGGGTGACGGGCAGGTCCTCCTCCAGGCAGTGCTCCAGGTCCGCGATGGCCTCGATGTCGATGAACGCGTCCAGGCAGGTGCCCACGGAGAGCGCGTTGTTGAGGAAGGCCAGGGGGGCCATGCCCTGGTCCTTGATGTCCCGGTGCAGGTAGGCCACGGCCCGGAAGAGGTTCATGCCCCGCTTGAGGGCGCTGCGCACGCTTTCCGCGTCCAGGTCGAAGTCCCGCTTGGTGCCCTTCTCCCGGCCCTTCACGGTCTCGCCCACCTTCACGCCCTGGCCGCCCAGGATGGCTTCCAGCGCGGCCAGCTCCTTCGCGATGGGCACGCCCTCGCTGGCCTGGATGTCGTCCAGCATGGCCCGGAGGCGGTCGACGCCGGTGAAGAGGCTGTCCATCACCTCGGGGGTGGGCTGGAGCTTGCCGTCCCGCACCAGCATCAGCACGCCCTCCATGGCGTGGCTGAGGCGCTTGAGGGCCTCGAAGGCGAAGAACCCGGCCCCGCCCTTCAGGCTGTGGATGGCCCGGAACACCCGGTTGATGACCTCCTGGCTCACCTTGGCGCCCAGGTCCTCCATGGCCAGGAGATCGGGCTCGACGACGCTGAGGTGCTCCCGGCTCTCGGCCACGAACTCCGCGATGATGCTTTCGTCCGCCAAACTGGCCATGTCACCGCTCCTGGATGGGGAACAGCTTGGGCAGGCTGAAGAGCTTGAAGACCCGCATGAGGTCGGGGTTGGCCCCTTCCACCCGGAAGCCGATCTTCCGCTGCTGGCAGGTCTTGAAGAGCCCGAGGATCAGGGTGATGCCCAGGGAGTCCACCACCTCGGCCCCGGAGAGGTCCAGGACGGCCTCGGTGCAGGGCGTGGCGAGGGCCTCCATGGCCACCTTCCGCCGCTCCTCCACGGTGCTGGCGACCAGGTTGCCGCCTGAGGGGATGCGGAGGGTTCCGGGTGTGGAGTTCGTCGTTGCCATGGGTCCTCCAGATCAGGGAGCGGGGTAGACGCAGCGAAGGGCACAACCGGTCCGGACCGCGGGGGTCCGTTGGATTGCGCCCTCAACTTGCGGGTCCTTGTCCCGCCCGTTAAGACGTGCCGCCCTTCCGGGGGCGTCTGGAAACAGGGTAAGTATGGAAAAAGAGAGGTTCATGTCAACAAACTTGTCGAGGGTTTCATTGGAATTGCATAAGGAGCTCTCCCCCCGCCATGGAAACCTGGCGGGCGAAGTGCCGTATGAGAGGAATGCCCCGGCCCCGCTCCGAGTGATCCGTGTCCGGGGGCTGGTGGGCCTCCAGGTCGAAGCCCTGGCCCTCGTCCACCACGCCCACCGCGATGGCGCCGCCCGGCAGGCGCCGGGCCCAGAGCCCCAGGAAGGCGCCCGGATCCTCCCGGTTGCCGTGGAGCACGGCGTTGGAGAGGGCCTCCCGCACGGCCAGGAGGGTGTCGTAGCGGCCTGAGCTGCCGGGGTCGCCCTCGCCGTCGATCCACACGGAGAGGGCGTCGCAGGCCCGGTCGATGGCGGCCGCGTCCGAGGGCAGGGGCAGGATGAAGTCCTGGGGGCCGGGGTCGAGGGGGGGCTGCTCCAGGGCCACCACCAGGAGATCGTCCCCGAAGGTGCCCCCGGAGTGCGAGCGCGCCGCCTCCGAGACGAGGTTGATGGCCTGGAAGATGTCCGTGGAGCGCAGGTTCTCCCAGATGGGCGCGGCCAGGTCGGTGAAGGGCTGCCGGCCGGGACCCAGGGCGTCGAAGAACCCGTCGCTGCCCAGGAGGAGGCGGTCGCCGGGGGACAGGAGAAGGACCTTCTCCTCCACGATGGGCTCGTCCAGGATCCCCAGGGGCGCCCCGTTGAGGGCCACGGGACGGGTTCCCGACTGGGCCCCCCGCTGCCACAGGGCGTGGGGGATGCCGGCGTTGAGGATGTGGATGCGGCCGGTGCGGGGATTCCAGTGCCCGAAGAGCCCGCAGATGGGCACCTCGGAGAAGGGGCCGGCCTGGATGGCGCGGTTGAGCTTGAAGGCCAGGTTGCGCAGGTCCAGCTCGCCGGCCATGAAGTTGGCCAGCATGCCCAGGTAGGCGGCCACCGCGTAGGAACTGATGACGGAGTGCCCCGCCACGTCCGCCAGGGAGAAGAAGATGGTGCCGTCGTCCCGGCGGAAGGCCTTGAACACGTCCCCGCCCGCGTCCGTGAGCGGCTCGGAGATGGAGTAGATGGGCATGTCCCGCTCGGGCAGGGCCTCCATGGCCCGCTGGGCCATGCGCACCGCCTGGGCCGTCTCGTGGCTGCGCAGGTTCTTGAGGCGGGTGGCCTGGTCCGCGCAGAGCCGCTCCACGGTGGAGACCAGGAGCCTCGATTCGAAGGGCTTGGTGAGGAATTCGCTCACCTGGAGGTGGAGGGCCTCCTTCACGGATTCCGTGCTCTCGGAGGAGGAGAGCATGACCATGGGGATGGAGGGGTCCACGGCCCGGATCCGGCGCCCCAGGCCCAGGCCGTCCAGCCTGGGCATGATGATGTCGGTGACCACCATGGAGTAGCGGCCGGGGTTGCGCTCGAAGTGCTCCCACGCCTCCTGGCCGTCCCGGGCCTCGTCCACCTTGTAGCCGGCCTTGACCAGCCAGCTGCGCAGGAGGGACCGGGTGGTGTGGCTGTCCTCCGCCAGCAGGATGGCCGTGTCGCCCTCGGGGCGGGGGGCGGCCTCGGCGGCGGGCTCCGGCGCCCGGGCGGGGACGAGGGCCATGACCTTCCGGATCGCCCGGGCCATCTCCAGGATGGTGGAGGGCTTGAGCAGCACCTCGGCGAAGGGGGTGGACATGCCCTCCAGGGGCAGGGGGTCCTGGAAGGCGCCGGTGATGAGGATGGCCGGCAGGTCGGGACGGATCTTGCGCACCTGCTGGGTCAGTTCCACCCCCGACAGGCCGGGCATGGAGAGGTCGGTGACGAGGATGTCGAAGTCCTGGGGATGGTGGGCGATCTCCTCCAGGGCCTCCTTGGCGTCGGACCGGGCCGTGACCCGGTAGCCCAGGAGCTGGAGCCCCTGCTTGCCCAGGGCGGCCAGGACCTCCTCGTCGTCCACGAAGAGCACCCGCTCCGTGCCGGTGGGGGCCGCTTCAAGCTCCTCCTCCACGGCTCCGCCCGGGCGGAGGGCGGCGGGGATGGCCACCGTGAAGGTGCTGCCCCGGCCGGGCTCGCTGCGGGCCGTGACGGCGCCCCCGTGGGCGGTGACGATGCCGTGCACCACCGATAGGCCCAGGCCCTTGCCCGCGGCCCGCTCCTTGGTGGTGAAGAAGGGTTCGAAGATCCGGTCCAGGGTCTCGGCGTCCATGCCGCAGCCCGTGTCGCGAAGGGTGAGCCTGGCCTCGGCGGGGGTCCCCTCCAGGATGATCTCCAGCACCCCCCCCTTGGGCAGCATGGCCTGGAGGGCGTTGATGGCGATGTTCATGACCACCTGGTGGATCTGGGCGCCGTTGCCGTTGATCCAGATCCCCGACTCGAAGCTGGCCCGCACCTCCACCAGGGGGGGGAAGGTGGACTTGATGAGGTGGACGGCCTCCTTGACCACCACGCTCAGATCGAAGGGGATGAACTTCTCCTCCTGGTTCCGGCTGAAGGCCAGCACCTGCTTGTTCAGCTCCCGGGCCCGCATCACGGCCTGGTAGATGACCTGGAGCTTGTGCCGGATGGGGCTGTCGTCGGCCAGGTTCCACTCGATGAGCTCGGTGGCGCTGAGGATGGCGGTGAGCAGGTTGTTGAAGTCGTGGCTGATGCCTCCCGCCACCTCCCCCAGGGCCTTCATCTTCTCCATCTGGCGGAGGCTGCGCTCCGTCTCCGCCTCCAGGCTCACGTCCCGAACGATGCCCACCGTGGCCTTGGGCCGGCCCCCGGGGTCCCGCACCGGGGCCAGGGCGCAGTCCAGGACCTGGGTGCCCGTGGGGGTGCTCCGGCTGACCCGTCCCTGCCAGGCCGAGCCCGCGGTCCAGGCCTCGGGGGGGATCCCCGGAAGCACATCCCCGGCCATGCGGCCCGCGAGCCGGGGCCCGCCCCCGGCCAGGAGGGCCTCCAGGGCCGGGTTGGCGTAGCTGATCCGCCCTTCCAGGTCGGCGGTCATGATCCCTTCCGTCGCCTGGTCCACGGCGGCGGCGAGGCTGCCCTGGGAGGCTTCCAGGGCCCGGGTCTCCGTCACGTCGTTGAAGAGCAGGGCGAAGCGGCCCTTGGCGGGGCTGAAGGCCAGGCCCGCGAAGGTGCGGCCCCGGAGGCTGGGGTAGTCCTCCACGGCCCCCGGCTCCCCGGTGATGCCCACCTGGCAGAAGCGCTGGACCCAGGCTTCGGCCAGGTCCGGCACCATCTCCCGGGCGGTGTGGCCCACCACGTCCACGGCCCGCAGGCCCGTGAGGCGCTCATAGGCCCGGTTGATGTGCAGCCACCGGAAGTCCACGGGACGGCCGGAGGCGTCCTGGATCACCTCGTGCAGGCCGTAGGCCTCCTCCATGAGGTCCAGGAGCACATCGGGCCGGGGCTCGGGGATGGTGCGCACCTCCCGGTCCAGTTCCCGGCGCACGGCCTGGGCGAGGCGGCCCAGCCGGCCCTGGGAGACGAAGTCCCGGGCCCCCAGGCGCAGGGCGCGGGTGATCACGTCCTCGTCCGCCCCCGGGCTCACGATGATGACGGGCAGGTCCAGCCCCCGCTCCTGAACCAGGGCCAGGACCGTGGTGTAGCTGAGGCCGGGCAGGGCGTGGGCGCAGATCACCACGTCGGCGCCCCGCTCGAGGCGCGCCTGCACCTCCACGGCGGAGCCGGCCCGCTCCCAGGTCAGGGCCAGGCCGCCTTCCTTCAGGACCTGGACGATCCGCTGGGCCTGGGCCTCGGATTGCTCGACGATGAGGAGCCTGGATTCCATGGGTGGGCCTGCCGCGTACACGTGGGGTTCGGGCTGGCAGCGGGTGGCTCCAGGTTTTCGCCTTCAACTTGCAGGACCTGATCCTGCCCGCCAAGACTTGCGTCCGATGAGGACCTTTTAAAGTAGGGCAAGTATGGCCAGGGGTCGGAAATTGTCAAGCGCCGTCCGGCCGGCCGTGACCCTCCAGCACGGAACTGAAACGCCGTCGCAGGTCGCCCAGCTCCTTGGACTTGAATGAACCCTTCGTGCGCTCCAGCACCTCCACCCCATCCCGGAGGGTCTCCTGCAGGAGCCCGAGGCGGGGGCATTCGCGGATGCCGCACACGCCCTGGGCCGCCGTCGTCTGGAGGGCCAGGTCCAGGAGCTGCTTGAGCTCCAGGGTGGAGGCGGCCAGGTTCCCCAGCACGAGGCCCACCAGGCCCGAAAGGGGCATGACGCCCATGGAGGCGGGCGCCGACCGGATATCGGCCTCCACCGCGCGCATCTCGTCCGCCCAGGTCTGGAGGCGCCGGGAGGAGTCCAGGGCGAGGGCCTGCACCTTGCGCAGGCGGGTGCCCGTCAGGAGGTGGGCGGTGAGGTCCTCCAGGGGGAAGGGCTTGACCAGGTAGGCGAGCACGGCGTTGCCCATGGCCTCCAGGGCGGTGTCCATGGACGGATGGCCGGTCATCAGCACCACGGGGAGGCCCCCGTTGAGGGCGGGGATCTGGCGCACCAGGTCCAGCACCTTGCCTCCGGGCATCTGGATGTCGCTCACGAGCACGTCGTAGGGCCGGGTCTCCAGGAGCTCCCGCGCTCCGGGCACCGTGGTGGCGCGGTCGACGGTCCAGCCCTCCATCTCCAGGAGCTGGGCCAGGGCCCCGAGGAACATCTCCTCGTCGTCGGCCAGGAGCAGTCTGCCTTTGGATTCCATGGTCCTCCCTGGCGGCGCGGGTCCGCGCCGTCCTCCCCGAGTCTATCGCGTTATCATCCCCTGGCATGCCCAGCCCCGTCCCGACCCGCATCGAACTGGCGCGCCCCCTGCCGCCCCTCACCTACCTGGCGCCGGAGGGCCTGGCCCCCGGAACCCGGGTGCAGGTGCGCCTGCGAACGGGAAAGGCCGTGGGCGTCGTCCTGGGCCCCGACCCCGCGCCTCCCGCCGTGAAGCTCAGGCCCGTGGACGCGGTGATGGATCCCTTCCCCCTCCTGCCGCCGCGCCTCTGGGAACTGCTGGCCTTCGCGGGGCGGTACTACGGGTGCGGCCTGGCCCACCTCCTGCCCCTGTGCCTTCCCGCGGCCGTGGTGGCCGACTGGGAGACCCCCATGCCCGACGGCCGCCGCCTCTGCGATCTCCGGGACGGGGGGGACTGGTCCGGCCTCCTCGCGGCCGGTGAGGCCTGGCACGGGGGGGCGCTGGCCCTTCCCACCCTCTTCCACCGCCGCAACGCCCGGGGCGCCGGGGTCGCCGAAGTGCGCCTCACCGGCCGGGAGCACCCGCCCCGGGTGACCCCCTCCCAGGCCAAGGTCCTCCTGGCCCTGGAGGCCGCCGGGGGCGCCCTGCTGGAAGGGGATCTCCTGGAGGCCTGCGCGGTGGGGCCCGGCGTCCTCGCCACCCTGGAGAAGCACGGCGTCGTGGAGCGGGTGAAGCGCCTGGACCTCCTCTCCCAGCGCCGCCTGGAGGAGCCCGACCGCAGGGTGGAACTCAACCCGGAGCAGCGCCACGCCGCCGACGCGGTGGACCTGGGGGCCTTCGGGGTCCATCTGCTCTACGGCATCACGGGCAGCGGCAAGACCGAGGTGTATCTGGACCTGGCCGGCCGGGTCCTGGCCCAGGGCCGGCGCGTGCTCTGGCTGGTGCCGGAGATCGGGCTCACCCCGCGGCTCCTGGCCCGCCTCGAGGCCCGGTTCCCCGGCCAGGTGGCCGTGGGCCACGCGGGCCTGAACGCCACGGAAAAGCAGGCCGATGTCATCCGCCTCCTCCTGGACGGGGCCCCCCTCTTCGTGGGGGTGCGCAACGCGGTGCTGGCCCCCCTGCGGGACATCGGCCTCATCGTCGTGGACGAGGAGCAGGAGGGCTCGTACAAGAGCGAGGAGCACCCCCGCATCCACGCCCGGGATCTGGCCATCAAGCGGGCCCAGCTGGAGGGCTGCCCCGTGGTGCTGGGCAGCGCCACCCCCTCCCTGGAAAGCTGGCACGCGGCGCAGGCGGGGAAGTACCGCCTCCTCACCCTGCGCCAGCGCCCCTCGGGGGTGACCCTCCCCTCGGTGAAGGTGGTGGACCTGCGGGAGTGCTACAAGGAAGCCCGGCGCAAGGTCGTCTTCGCGCCCCTCCTCCTCAAGGCCCTGGGCGAGACCCTGGAGCGCGGGGAGCAGGCCATGCTCCTTCTAAACCGGCGGGGCTACGAGAACTTCTGGATGTGCCGCGCCTGCGGGAAGACCTTCGAGTGCCCCCACTGCGCCCTGAGCCTCACCTTCCACAAGGGGGCCTGGAAGCTCAAGTGCCACCTGTGCGGCTTCGAGACGGCCCCCCCCGAGGCCTGCATCCACTGCGGCGCCGAGCACATCCGCGGGGTGGGGGAGGGCACCGAGCAGATCGAGGACCACCTGCGCGCCCAGTTCCCCCAGGCCCGGATCCTGCGCCTGGACCGGGACACCACCACCCGGCGCGGCTCCCTGGAGGCGGGACTCCTGGCGGCGGAGGCCGGCGAGGTGGACATCCTCGTGGGCACCCAGATGCTGGCCAAGGGCCACCACTTCCCGCTGGTGACCCTGGTGGGCATCCTCGACGGCGACAGCGGCCTGTTCA
>DATGXY010000282.1:0-8944 GCA_035298525.1 Holophaga sp. | reverse complement strand
CCTCAAGGTCCAGCTGGAGCAGGAGACCCTGGAAGGCCTCACCATCGACCAGGTGGTGGCCCTCGTGGAGCAGGGCCGGGTGAAGGACTGGCACATGGTGGCCCGCCAGTACAGCGAGAACTGGATCGAGGCCCTGAAGGTCCCCGCCCTGCGCCCCGTCTTCGAGCGCAAGCGCCGGGAGGAGATCGGGCTCACCGAGCCCGCCGCCCCCCCCGAGATGGCGCCCCCCAAGCGCAGCCTCTTCGGGGGCCTCTTCGGCCGGAATTGAGGAAGGGTGCAACCCGTCCCGTCCTGGCCGCACATTTAAGGAATGATGATGTTCCTCCCGACCCTCCTCCCCCTCTGCATGGCCCTGGCGGCCCAGGCGCCCTCCAAGGCCCCCGAGCCGCCCACCGAGGTGGTGAAGGCCCCCGAGGCGCCGGCCCCGGCCCAGGACGCCAAGTCGGCGGCCCCCAAGGCCCCGTCGGCCCCCGTGGTCCCGCCCCCCAAGGCCGACGCGCCCCGGGCCGCGGTCCCCGAGCCCCCCAAGGGCGGGGTCCAGGGCCTGGGCTTCGCCAGCTTCCGGCTGCCCTTCACCTGGAACGCGGAGATCCCCGTCCAGGGCGCCGAGGTGGACGGCCTGCGCGTCGATTCCATCTACTTCAACAAGCGGGAGACCACCGTCTGGCCCCTCAAGGGGGCCGACTTCGGCACCCGGGCCAAGGTGAAGGTGACCAACACCTCCGGCCGGAGCCGCGTCCCCGGCTTCGCCGTGGCCGTCTTCGACGCGGAGGACCGCCTCGTGGGCGTGGCCACCGGCGGCACCAAGATCGGCTCCGTGGGGGCCGGGACGACCGAGACCTTCGACCTCAACTTCCGCTACGTGCTGGAGCGCCTGCCCAAGGGCGCCACCTTCTTCCTCAGCATCGAACTGGGGGATTAAGCTCCATGGGGGGACCGCGCGCTCGCGTTGCTCGCTCTCCGTCCCCCCACACCCCCACTTCCTGCCCCGGCGGAGCCGGGGCCGGAAGTCCGCCCTGACGCGGGGTTGATGGCGGGGGGATAGCGCGCTCGCGTTGCTCGCTCTCCGTCCCCCCACACGGGATGAACCACCGGGGCGTAGGGGGCTAGATGGCTTCCTGCTCCTGGTAGCTGCGCAGGATTTCGGCGGGGGTCGCGGTGGCGGTGCCGATCTTGGCCACCACCACCCCGGCGGCGGCGTTGGCGAGCATGGCGGCGTCCTTCCAGTCCGCCCCCGAGGCCACCGCGGCCGAGAAGGTGGCGATGACCGTGTCGCCGGCGCCGCTGACGTCGAACACCTCCCGGGCCTCGGTGGGGATGAGCCAGGGGTCGGTGTGGGCGGCGTCCGGGGCGAACAGGGCCATGCCCTTCTCGCTGCGGGTGACGAGGAGCCCTTCCAGGCCCAGCTCGGCGATGAGGGCGCGGCCTGCCCCGGCCACCTCGGCGTCGGACTTCGCGGCCAGGCGCGAAAGCTCGGACAGTTCCTTGGTGTTGGGGGTCATGAGGGTGGCGCCCGCGTAGAGGCGGATGTGGGAGGGCTTGGGATCCACGATCCAGGGGACGCCCGCGGCCCGGCACAGGTCCCGCACCCGGTCCATGACCGGCCCGCAAACGGTGCCCTTGGCGTAGTCGGAGATGATGAGGGCGCCCGCGCCTTCCAGGGCGCGGGTCAGGCGGGAGACGAGGCCTTCCACGGCCTCCGGGGCCAGGGGGCCCGTCTCCTCCCGGTCGATGCGCAGCATCTGCTGCTGCTGCCCGATGACCCGGGTCTTGATGATGGTGGGCCGGGAGGGGTCCCGGGCCAGGTCGGCGCCGCTGATGCCCAGGCCTTCCAGGATGCCCGAAAGGCGCACGCCCGCGGGATCCTCGCCGTAGGTGCCCACGAGGACGGGCTCGGCGCCCACGGCCTTGAGGTTGGCGGCCACGTTGGCGGCGCCGCCCAGGACGGCCCGCTCCCGCACCACGTGCACGACGGGCACGGGGGCCTCGGGGGAGATGCGGCTCACCTCGCCGAAAAGGTACTCGTCCAGCATGACGTCGCCCAGGACGGCCACGCGCCGCCCCTGGAGCCGGCCCAGAAGGCCCTCCGCGTGCTCCCGGTCCAGCCTCATTCGGCCTCCCTCCGCGCGGCCCTGTCCTGGAGCAGGACGGGGATCCCGTCCTCGACGGGGTACAGCCGGCCGCATGCCTCGCACAGGAGCCCCCCGGGGGCCTCCCGCAGGGCGCCGTGGCAGGCGCGCTCCCCGTCCACGGCGGGGCAGCAGATGATGTCCATCAGTCGGGGATCCAGCATGTCGGTTCCGGCTCTCAGCAGAGGGTGTACTTGGGTCCGCCGCCCCCCTCGGGCGGGGTCCAGACGACGTTGCCCTCGGGGCACTTGATGTCGCAGGTCTTGCAGTGGACGCAGTTGGAGAAGGCGATGTCCACCTTCGAGACCCGGCCCGAGGCGTCGGGGTGCATCTCGTAGACCTGGGCGGGGCAGAAGACGGTGCAGGGGCTGCCCTTGGTCTCCCAGCAGGAGACGCAGACGTCGTCGCCCCGGACGATCTTGAGGTGGGAGGGCTGGTGCTCGTCGTGGAGTGTTCCGGAAGCGTAGACGTCGTCCAGCTTGGAGAAGGTGAGGACGCCGTCGATCCTGGGCCCCGGGTCCACGTCGGCGCGCTTGAGCCCGGCCTTGCCGTGGAAGCGCTCGGTGGTCTCCGTGCGGGAGGCGTCGGCCTCCACCGGCAGGGGATCGCCCGGCACCCAGCCGCCCGTGGCCTGGGCGATCATCAGCCGCGCCACGGCCCAGGGGGTGGCCCCGTGGGCGAGCACCGCGTGCATGTTCCGGCTGGCGCGCAGTTCCGCCCCGGCCCAGGAGGCGGCGTAGGCCTGGGCGTACCGCATGAGGCTGGCTTCGGAGAAGTCGCCCTCGGCCAGGGCCCCGGCGATGGTCTCGGCGGCGCAGATGCCGCCCTTCATGCCCAGGTGGATGCCCTTGAGGCGGCCCGCGTTCACCATCTGGGCCGCGTCGCCCACGAGCATGCCGCCGTCGAATGCCAGGCGGGGCATGGAGTGCCAGCCGCCGATGGCCAGGGCCTTGCCGCCGTACTGCACCAGCTTCCCGCCCTCGAGCATGGGGCGGATGCGGGGGTGGGTCTTGAACGCCTGGAGCATGGCGTGGGCGTCGGCGAAGGGATCCGCCGTGTCCAGGGAGACCACGTAGCCCACGGCGAGGCGGTTGCCGCCCAGCTTGTACACGAAGGAGCCGCCGGATTCGCCGTCGGGCTGGGGCCAGCCTGCGCTGTGGAGCACGAAGCCGTCGGGGACGCGCCCCTCGGGGATCTCCCATATCTCCTTGGCGCCCGTCTCGTACACCTGGGGGTTGGGGGCCGAGGCCTGCAGGCCCAGTTTCTCCTCCAGGTCCCGGGACAGGTGGCCCCGGGGGCCCTCCCCGAAGACCGTGATCTTGGCCCGCAGGTTGTTGCCGGGCTCGAAGGAGGGACGGGGGGTCCCGTCGGCGGCCACGCCCCGGTCCGCGGTCTGGACGCCCACGACCCGGCCGTCCTCCCACAGCACCTTCTGGCCGGCGAAGCCGGGCAGGAGCATCACGTCCACGCCGGGCACCTCCCGCTTCTCGATCTCGGCGGCCATCCAGCGCACCATGCGGGACAGGGACACGATGGGAAAGCCGTGGTTGCGGAGGAAGGGCGGGGGGAAGGGAGCCCGGACGCCGCCCCGGCCCGTGAAGTACCAGATCTCCTCCTTGGCCACCCGGCCCTCGGCGGGGAAGCCCCGGTCCGCCCAGTCCGGGCAGAGCTCGTCCAGGGCGGCGGGATCCAGGACGGCGCCGGAGAAGGCGTGGTCCCCGATCTCGTCCCCCTTCTCGATGAGCCCGATGGTGAGGCCGGTGAGGCCCTTGGCCTCCACCAGGTCCAGCAGCCGCCAAAGCCCGGCCAGGTTGCTGGGCCCAGCCCCCACGAAGAGGACATCGAATTCGAGGTCCTCCCTTTCCACGTCGGGCCGCGCGCGCTGGGTCGAGAAATCGGGCATGGGAACTCCCAAAAGTCCACGGCCAGTTTAACCCGAGCGGTGGCAGAATCGGGACATGGTCGAAGGCCCCCCCGATCCCGTCCCCGCCGCCCTCCGCTTCGAAGCGGCGGTGGAACGCCCTCTTTCCGTGGTCTTCCGGACCCCGGCCGGGGCCTGGGAAGGCCACGACTACCGGGTGGAGGTGATCGCGGACCGGGAGGGCCTGGACGCCTTCGACGTGGTCATGGACTTCCGGGACCTGGAAGCCGCCCTGGACGCCCTTCTTGAGCCCCTGCGGGGCCGGCTCCTGGCCGATGTGGGCCTGGAGGGCCCCCTGGACCTGGTGCGCCTCCTGGCCCGGGACCTGGGCCCCAAGGTGCCGGCTCCGGCCCGCCTGGCCGAAGTGGCCCTTACGGACGGCCAGGGCCGGCGCCTGGCCTTCCGGCCTTGAAATCCGTGGCCTTGGCGGCCGGGGCCCTGGCCCTGGTCCTTTCGCCCCTGGCCTTCGTCCACCCCGTGCGGGTGGCGGGGCGCAGCATGGAGCCCGGCCTGCGGGAGGGGGACCTGCGCCTGGCCCTCCGCGCCTGGTGCGCGGGCCGGCCGGCCCAGGGCCAGGTATGGCTGGCGGCAGCGCCCGGAGGCACGGTCATCAAGCGGGTCATCGCCCTGCCGGGTAGCCGGGTGGAGATCCGGGACGGGGAGGTGTGGGTGGACGGGGCCTACCTGAAGGAGCCGTACGTGGCCCGCACCGAACGGGAGACCGCCGGCCCCTGGACCACGGGCCCCGGATGCTTCCTCCTGGGGGACAACCGCTCCGAAAGCCGGGACAGCCGCGCCTGGGGGCCCCTGCCCCTGGGGGCCCTCGAGGCCCGGGTCCTGGCGCCCTAGGAGCCTGACCAAGTAATAGAAGGCTCCTAGGTCATCAAAGGCACCGCGTCCTGGAGTTCGGCCGGGGTGTAGGCCATGAAGCCCAGGCGGGTGGCGGCCAGGGGCCGGCCCTCCAGGTCGAAGCGCGAACCCAGGCGCAGCTTGATGCCCTTGAGACCGCAGGAGCGGACCCAGATATCGAAGCGGGCGGGATCCGCCATCTTCCCCGCGCCCCGGAGCCAGAGGGCCAGGCCCCCCAGGCCCCCGTCGAATTCCAGGAGGCCCGGCAGGTGGAAGCGAAGGGCGTCCAGGAGGGCCTCCCGGCGTTCCTGGGCGGCCTTGCGCACCCGCCGCAGGTGGCGGGCGATCTCCCCGTCCAGGAAGAGCTCGGAAAGGGCCCACTCCAGCACGGGGTCCCCCTGCCAGTCCAGGCGCTGGCGGGCCTTGGCAAACCGTTCGGCCAGGTTCCCCGGCACCCCCAGGAAGCCCAGGCGCACCCCCGGGGCCAGGAGGCGGGAGAGGCTGCCGTAGTAGAGCACCTGGCCCGTGGCGTCCTGGGCCGCCAGGGGCACGGGGGGCGCCTCCAGGTAGTCGTATTCCCCGTCCAGTTCCAGGATGGCGAAGCGGTGCTCCCGGGCCAGGGCCAGGATGCGCTCCCGCCGCCCGGCCTCCAGCACCGCCCCCGTGGGGAAGTGGCACTGGGGGGTGAGCACCAGCAGGTTCAGGCGGGTCCGGGCCAGGAGGTCCTCCAGGGCCTCCACCCGGACGCCCCCCCCGTCCACGGGCAGGCCCTGGATGCGGGCGGCGGTGGCCTGGCGGAGGGTCTCCCACACCAGGGGATTGCCCGGGTCCTCCACGGCCACCTCCCCGCCCTCGGGCCCCAGGAGGGCCTGGGCCACCAGGCTCACCGCCATGGAGGCGCTGCGCAGGAGGAGGATCTGGCCCGGATCCCGCACCAGGGCCCGCTGTTCGGCCAGGTGGCCCGCCAGGGCCCGGCGCAGGCGTCCGTGGCCCATGAACTCGCCCGCCTGGAGCAGTTCGGGCCCCTTGAGCCGGAGGGCCCGGGGGTAGGCCTTGGCCAGGGCCTCCATGGGGGCGAGGCGGGCGTCCGCCACCCCGTCCGAAAAATCCAGGATCACATTGGATGTGCTGGTGATGGGGTGGAGGCGCACGGGCACATCGAAGCCGGCGCTGGCGGAGGGGGAGGCCCCGCCGGTGGGGGTGGGCCGCTCGGGCAGGGGATCCCTCACGAAGAAGCCGCTGCGGGCCCGGGCCTCCAGCCAGCCCTGGGCCTCCAGTTCCCGGAGGGCCGCCAGGGCGGTGTTCCGGTGGACCCCCAGGCGCTCGGCCAGTTCCCGGATCCCGGGCAGGGCCTGGCCGGGCCGGATGCGGCCCTGGCGAACGGCCTGGAGGATGCTCTCCGCCGCCCGCACATAGATGGGTCCCGCGGAGGCCGGGTCCAGGGACAGATTCAGTTCGCGGGCTCTCACGGGCGGGGTCCTGGAAAAAAGGGGTCCTTTCCCTTCGATCTGGCACAACCGGGAAAAGTTGAAGTGTACCTGCCGCCTGGCGGTCGCGCGCCCGATCCTGGACCATCGCTCGATCTTCCCCTGCCCAAGGAGCCCCCATGAACCGTTCCCATCTCCTTCTCGCCGGCGCCGGCCTCGGCATGCTGGCCCTCACCCTCGCCTGCGGCGGCGGTTCCAGCAGCCTCGCCCAGCCCAAGGTCGCCTACGGCAACGTGGATTTCCAGGTCACCGACGCCACCACCGAGGACTGGAGCAACGTCGGCGTCATCATCCGCAAGGCCTCCCTGGTGCTGGCCTCGGACACCAAGGCCGCCAGCCCCGTCACCATCTATGACGGCTCCGCGGACACGACCCCCATCAACCTCCTGCAGGCGGACCAGGTGAACGACCTCCTCAGCCGGGCCAAGGGGGTTCCCGCGGGCACCTACGACCGCCTCATCGTCGAGGTGGACGGCGATCCCGCCCATATCACCCTGGTGCCCGCCCCCGACGCGGCGGGCGTGACCCCGGCGGCCATCCCCTCCTCCCAGATCATCGTGCGCGGCGCCTCCAGCACCGCCCACCCCACCTGGAAGGTGCTGCCCACCATCAAGCTGGACACCCCCATCGTCGTCAGCGACGGCCAGACCACGGCCGTGGCCGTGGACTTCGACCTGGCCCACCCGGTCTTCATCGTGGAGCACGACACCCTCACCAGCTCCCTGCCGGTCTACGTGGTGAACTTCGGCACCCCCAACATCGTCCGCCACAAGCACGCCCCGGCCATCACCCACTACTACCTGCGCCGGCACCTGGGCACCGTGGCCAGCGTGGCCGCCGACGGCTCCAGCATGACCATGACCACCGAGCACGGCCAGACCTTCACCGTCCACGCCGACAAGGGCGCCAACCCGACCCTCTTCTACAACCTGGACGTCAGGCCCGTCACCGCCGTCCCCGCCAACGCCTTCCCCGCCACGGTCACCGCCGGGCTCGGCGTCGAGGTCACGGCCCGATACCAGGCCGACGGGACCCTCACGGCCGTGCGGGTGTGGTACACCGCCACCGCCGCCAACCTGCCCAAGTGGACCCCCGAGGGCCACATCACCCGCGTGGACCGCGTGAACAACATCATCCGGGTGCTGGACAGCGCGGGCGACCCCAAGCCCATCGCCGTCAACGCGGACACCAAGTGGTACTGGCGCGGGGACACATCCACCGAACTCTCCGGCGGCAACGGCGCGGCCTTCCTCGCCAACGTCGAGCGTTTCTTCAAGGTGCAGGTCACGGTGGCCGATCCCCTGGCCACGCCCATGGTCGCCACCTCCATCGACATCCAGCGGGGCGTCTTCGAGGGCACCATCACCAACGCCACCGCGACCTCCTTCACCTACCAGAAGGGCGTCGCCGACATGGCGAACCCCATCGCCCACACCCTGGCCTACGGGACCTCCTTCTCGTTCTGGAACTTCACCTTCCCGGGCATGGCCTCCACCTCCATCCCCGACTTCCTGCTGGAGGCCAATTCCGGCATCGTCCTCGACTCCTCCGGCACCACCTTCAAGCCCTACGCGGCCAGCTCCCTGAGCTGGGCCGCCGGCGGCTGGGCGGCGAACAACGCCATCTTCATGCCCATCGCCCTCTCCCCCTACGCCCAGACGGTGACCACCGCCTTCGCCTCGGGCTCCATGCAGGTCACCCCCCGCGCGGGCACCATCGGCATGGGCGGCATGGGCACCAGGACCGGTTCCACCACCGCCACCGGCACCCCGGTCCCGGTGACCGTGAACCTCAGCAGCACCGCCCAGGAGCAGCCCCTCGTCACCCTCATCAACCGCCAGGCCGGGACCGTGGTCACGATCACCAGCCTGGACGCCACCCAGTGGGCCAATTACCTCACCGCGGGGGCCAAGGTGCGGGTCTTCGGGGTGCCCGACGGTTCGGGCCATCTCAAGGCCTACTACGTGAACATCTACCAGTAGGCTCGATGCATCCATGATGGATCGGCCCCCGGGACCCGCCCGGGGGCCGATCCATGCGATCATCCAGGCTCGTCATCGCGCGAGGGGGGACGATGGGCAACCGACAGAGACCGGGTCTCCGGCTTCTGCCCCTGTTCGCGTGCGCCGTGCTTTCCGCCCAGTCCTGGCCAACCTTCCACTCCGCCTACCAGGACGGACTGGAGGCCCAGGCGCGGGGGGACCACGCCCTGGCGGTGAAGGCCTTCGGCCGGGCCGCGGCCATGGAGCCCCGCCCCGGGGAGCGGGTCCACACCTACGGCCTCAATTTCCTCCCCTACTACCATCCCTACCTGCGCATGGCCGAATCCGCCCTGGCCCTGGGGGACGCCGCCACGGCGGAGGCGGCCCTGGCGGAAAGCGCCCGGCAGGGCATCGAGCCCGGCCGCCAGCGGGAAGCCCTCCTGGGCCGCCTGCAGGCCTTGAAGCAGGGGCCGCCCAAGCAATCGGTCAAGGTTCCCCCCAAATCCGAGCCTCCGGCCCAGGAAGCGCCCCACCCGGCCCTCCTGAAGGCCACCCTCCCCAAGGAAACGCCCCCCC
>DATGXY010000281.1:0-20877 GCA_035298525.1 Holophaga sp. | reverse complement strand
CCGTACGAAGGCACCAGGGCGCGGATCCCGGGGAGCCCCAGCGCGGCGACGCCCGCGGCCAGGGCGTGGACGCGGGCGTTGGCCCCGGGGTCGATGCGCCCCGAAAGGGTGAGCAGGAGCGCCGAATCGCCCAGGAGGGCGACGTGGGGGGCGCCCCCGGCGCTCATGCGTTGATGGCGCGGCCCTGCACGGCGCGCGCCGCCTCGGGAATGGCCTCGTTGAGGGTGGGGTGGGGATACATGGTGTTGATCAGCTCGTCCACCGTGTACTCCCCGCCCAGCAGGGCGAGGCTGGAGGCCACCAGTTCCGTGGCCTTGGGGCCGATGATGTGGATGCCCAGGATCTCGCCGTACTTGGCGTCCGAGACGATCTTCACGAAGCCGTGGGGCTCGCCCACGATGTTGGCCTTGGCCAGGGGCATGAAGGGGAAGCTGCCGGTGCGCACGTCGTGCCCGCGCTCCCTGGCCTGGGCCTCGGAGAGTCCGATGCAGCCCACCTCGGGATCGCAGTAGGTGACGCTGGGCACCCGGTCGTAGTTGATGGGGTGGGGGTGCACGTCCTTGCCCAGGCTCTGGGCGGCGTGCTCCGCGGCCACGATCCCCTCGTCGGAGGCCACGTGGGCCAGCATGGGGGTGCGGACGATGTCGCCGATGGCGTAGAGGCCGGGCTCGGCGGTGGCCATGTAGCGGTCCACCCCCACGAAGCCCTTCTCCACCACGGCCTTGGTGGCCTCCAGGCCCACGGCGGCGGTGACGGGGCCCCGGCCCACGGCCACGAGGAGGTGGGTGCCCTCCACGACGCCGCCCTTCTCGCCCTCCAGGTGGCAGACGACCTTGTCGTCGTGGCGCTCCACGGAGGCGATGCGGGTCTTGACCCGGATGTCCATCTTGTGGCGCTTGGCCAGGATCTTGGCCAGCTCCTCGCCCACGGCGGCGTCCTCGATGGGGAGGAGGCGGTCCATGAGCTCCACCAGGGTCACCTTGGAGCCGAGCCGGGCGAAGACGGAGGCGAACTCCACGCCGATGGCGCCGGCGCCCAGGATCACGAGATGGCCGGGCAGTTCCGTCATGTCCAGGAGGTGGTCGCTGTTGAGCACCCGCTTGCCGTCGGCCTCCAGGCCGGGGAGCTCCCGGGGCACGGAGCCCGTGGCCAGGATGATGCGCCGGCCCTCGTGCACCTCGCCGGCCACGTCCACCTTGCCGCCGCCCAGGAGCTTGCCGAAGCCCTTGAGCACGGTGATCTTGTTCTTCTTCATGAGGAACTCGACGCCCTTGCCGTTCTTCATGACGATGCGGTTCTTGCGCTTCACGATGGTGGCGAGGTCGGCGCGCAGGCCGGAGGCGTCCACGCCGGCGATGCCGTAGTCGGCAAGGTCGGCCATCTGCTCGAAGCGGTGGGCCGTCTCCAGCCAGGTCTTGGCGGGGATGCAGCCGCGCCAGAGGCAGGTGCCGCCGAGGCCCGCGTCCTTCTCCACGATGGCGGTGGAGAGGCCCAGCTGGGCGCCGCGGATGGCCGCGACGTAGCCGCCGGGTCCGGAACCGATGACGATGAGGTCGAATTGAGCCATGGGGGAACTCCTGGGACACGGGGCTGCGAAAGACCGGCCCCCAGTTTCCCATTCTTTCCTACCCTTTGGCCACCAGTGCTTTCACGGCCTCCCAGGAGACGTCCCTGAGGACCTCCAGGTCCGGATGTTCCCCAGGGTGGATGGGCGCGCCCACGTGGATGCGGAAGGTGCCCGGCGTCACCCGCAGGCTGCCCGACGGCAGCATCTCGAAGCCTCCGGTGAGGCCCAGGGGCACGAGGGGCACCCCGGCGTCCTGGGCCAGGTTGAAGATGCCCTTCTTGAAGGGGAGCATCCGCCCGTCCTTGGTGCGGGTGCCCTCTGGGAAGGCGGCGATGGTGGAGCCGGCCCGGATCCGGTCGGCGGCGCGGCGCAGGGACTCGATGGCCTTGGGCCGGTTCCGGCGGTTGATGAAGATGGCCCCGCCCATCCAGCAGGCCAGGCCCAGGACGGGGATGAAGAGCATCTCCACCTTGGCCAGGAAGGTGGGGTGGTTGGGCAGGTAGCAGGTGAGCATCATCGCGTCGAGGTACGACGTGTGGTTGGCGATGTAGATGACGGGCTGCCTCCCGTCCAGGATCTCGGGCGGCAGGTTCTCCAGGCCGTCGATCTCGTGCTCCACGCCCCAGATGCGGGTCATGTGGCGGAAGTAGGCGGCGGCGATGTGGTGCATGGCCCGCTTGCGCCCCATGAAGGGGCAGAGGAGGTAGCCCCAGGTCGTGAAGACGAAGAGCATCACGAACGCGTACAGGAGCGTCAGGGCGGGCTTGACGACGGGCTCGCGGCTCATTCGGGCAGGACCTCGGCGGCCTTGATGCGCACCGCGTATTCGGGGACGTTCTGCATGCCCTTGCGCATGACGGTGGTGACCTGGGCGATCTTGTCCACGGCCTCCATGCCCGAGACGACCCGGCCGAAGGCGCAGTAGCCGTAGCCCTCCACGGAGCGGTCCTTGAAGTCGAGCGGGGGGTTGTCCACGAGGTTGATGTAGAACTGGGCCGTGGCGGATCCGGGATCCGTGGTGCGGGCCATGGCGATCGTGCCCCGGGTGTTCTTCAGGCCGGCGGCGAAGGTCTCGGGCGCCTCGTTGGGGATGGGATCGCGGCCGGGCTTCTCGTTCAGGTCCTTGTCCAGACCGCCGCCCTGCACCATGAAGCCGGGGATGACCCGGTGGAAGATGGTGCCGGCGTAGTGGCCCGCCTTCACGTAGGCGAGGAAGTTGGCCACGGTGCGGGGGGCCAGGCCGGGCTCCAGTTCCACCACGACGGGGCCGTAGCTGGTATCGATGCGCACCCTGGGCCTGGCCTTGGGGGCCTCCGCGGCGGCCGGCGCCTGGGCGCGGCCCGGGACGGGGGCGAGGAGGAGGAGGGCGGCGAGGGGCAGGGCTTTCATGTTCAACTCCGTGGGACATTCTAAGTTATTTATTTGTTAGTGATGTCAAGGAAGGCCGGGAGGTTCCCCCCTTGCTATCCTTTTCCCATGCCCGCCGTTGATCTGCCTACGTGGTTCCTCTCCCTGCTCCTGGCGCCCTTCGGCCTGGTGCTGGGGTCCTTCGCCAATGTCCTGATCCACCGGCTGCCCCAGGAGGCCCCCGCGGACCGGGACGTGGTGCGCAAGCCCAGCCACTGCCCCGGCTGCAAGGCCCGCATCCGGCCCTGGCACAACATCCCCCTGGTGAGCTGGCTGTGGCTGCGGGGCCGCTGCGCCGCGTGCGGGTGGCGGATCCCCTTCCGCTACCCCCTGGTGGAGCTGCTGGCGGGGCTCCTGCTGGCGGGCTCCGTGTGGGCCTTCCCCTTCGGCACCCTCATCTGGGCCAAGGGGGTGATCTGCGGCTACGCCCTCATCGTGCTCTTCTTCACGGACCTCACGGAGTTCATCCTCCCCGACGCGGTGCAGTTCCCCCTCATGGCCCTGGGCGTGCTCTTCACCCTGCCCCAGCTCCTGTGGCCCTTCCACCTGGTGTCCGTGTGGGCCCCGGGGCCCCTCCTCCTGCAGGTGGACGCCACCGCCAACGGCCTTCAGCCCGCCCCCGGCTGGCACCTGCTGGGGGGCCGGGTCACCTGGCAGGAGAGCCTTCTGGGCCTGGCCATCGGGTACGGGGTGCCCTGGCTCCTGAACGGCGTCTACCGCCTCGTGCGCAAGACCGACGGCATCGGCATGGGCGACTTCAAGATGCTGGCCTGGCTCGGGGCCTTCTGGGGCTGGGGCCCCATGCTGGGGATCCTCTTCGGCGGCGCCCTCCTGGGCAGCGCCGTGGGCATCCCCCTCATGGTGATGCGCCGGGCGGGAAGCCAGACCATGCTCCCCTTCGGATGCGCCCTGGCCCTGTCCACCCCCGTGGTGGTGTTCTTCGGGCCGGCCCTTTGGATGGCCTACCTGGGCCTGATGCGCTGAAGCCCGGCCGGCCCCTGCCGGACCGCCATGAGCGGCTCCCTGGCGCTTCCCGGGGATCCTGGGAGGATGCCTCCCCATGGCGGCACCTCTCCACCCCCTCCTGGACCTCATCGGGCACACGCCCCTCCTTCCCCTCCGCAAGGTGGCGCCCACCCTTCCCGCCGGGGTGTTCCTCCTGGCCAAGGCCGAGCACCTGAACCCCAGCGGCTCCCTCAAGGACCGCGTGGCCCGGGCCCTCGTCCTGGACGCGGCGGCCTCGGGCCGCTGGCGCCCGGGGATGGCGCTCCTTGACGCCACCAGCGGCAACGCGGGGATCGCCTACGCCATGGTGGGGGCGGCCCTGGGCATCCCCGTCACCGTCTGCCTTCCCGGGAACGCCTCCCCGGCGCGCAAGCGGATCCTGTCGGCCTACGGGGCAAGGTTCCTGGAGACCCCCGCGGCGACGGGATCGGAGGGGGCCCGGGAGGAGGCGGCGCGCATGGCGAGGGAGGCGCCCTGGCGCTGGTGCCTGCTGGACCAGTACGGCGCGGAGGCCAACTGGAAGGCCCACCGGGACGGCACGGGAGCGGAGATCTGGGAACAGACCGGGGGCTCCGTGACCCACCTGGTGGCCGGGGTCGGCACCTCGGGGACGCTCGTGGGGGCCTCCCGCTTCCTGAAGTCCCGGAAACCGGATGTGAGGGCCACGGCCGTGATCCCCGACCGGCCCGCCCACGGCCTCACCGGGCTCAAGCACTTGCCCACGGCCCAGGCCCCCGCCATCTGGGATCCCCGGGCCGCCGATCACGTGGTGGAGGTGGAGACGGCGGCCGGCCTGGGCATGGCCGCCAAGCTGGCCCAGACGGAGGGCCTCCTCGTGGGCCCCAGTTCCGGCGCCGCGGTGGTGGCTGCCGTGCGCCTGGGCATGGGCCTGGCACCGGGGAGCGTGATCGTGGCCGTCCTGGCCGATTCCGGGGACCGCTACCTCCAGGAGGGGGCGCCCGGGTCTTGACAGGGGTCGAAGGGAAATTATTGTTATTTTATTTAAGGAGCAACCGTGACTTCAGGCTTCACCAAGTGGTTCGCGCTGGGAATGGCGCTTCTCCTCCCCGGCACCCTGAAGGCCGACGACAAACGGATATGGGTGAACAATTCAAAGTCCGCCCTCTCCCTCCAACTCGTCCCCCGGCCGGGCAAGCCGGAGAAGGGCAACCTCTGGTTCAGCCGCGTCGTGGGCCAGCAGCCCGACCCCAAGGACGCCAGCAAGAAGGTCCCCATCTGGAGCGAGTACGGCGTGCTGGGGGAGACTACCGCCAGCGACCCGAACAAGGTGGTGCTCTGGGGCCCCGGGGAGCGGATCAGCGTCGAGTTCACCCACACCGGCGGCGTCTTCAACCATTCCATCCGGATCGCGCCGATGGAAGGTGAATTCTCCTCCCTGGACGTGACCCTGGACCAGCCTTGGCACAGCAAGACGATCGAATTCAAGACCACCGCGGCCAGCCTGCCCAAGGACGCGAAGGGCAACCTCATCTACCTCCTGAACACGCCCGACAAGGGGAATCTCACGATCAACGACCCCGGCGTCAAGTTCGACCAGCGCAAGGAGAAGGCCGAATTCGACGATGCGACCAAGGCCAGAATCCCCCCCGATGCCGACTGGAAGAACATCGGCCTCACCCCTGGCGCCAAGCCCACCAAGGACGAATTCAAGAAGCTCCTGAATACGCTCCGGGTCAAGTACCATCCCGACAAGGTGCCCAACTCCGCGACCGACCCCGAGGTGATGGAAAAGGCCACCGAAAAGTGGAACGCCCTCATGCTCAGCTACAACAAGGTCGCCGCCTACCTCGGCTTCCCTGGCGTGAGGTAGGCCCGGGCGGCCCGGGGCGGGGACCCATCCCCGCCCCGGGCCGGTCCGGAATCACAGCGCGGCGCGCAGCGCCTCGAAGGCCTGGGGAAGCCCCGCCGGCTTGGTGCCGCCGCCCTGGGCCAGTTCCTTCTTGCCGCCGCCGCGCCCATCCACGTGGGGGGCCATGGCCTTCAGGAGGGCCCCGGCGTCCGCCGAGCCCTGCAGGTCCAGGCTCACGCTCACGAGGAGGGCCAGCTTGTCCTCGCCCAGCTTGGAGGCCAGGGCGATCACGGCGCTGCGGTGGCGGGTGCGCACCTGGTCCATCATCTCGCGCAGGGCGTTGCCGTCGATGCCCTCCACGGCCATGGTGACGAGGGTCCTGCCGCCCACCTCCTCCACCTGCTCGGAGGCGCCGCCGGAACCGGCGGCCTTGAGACGGGCCTCCTTCAGCTCGCGCTCCAGCTGCTGGATGCGGGTCTCCCGGGCCTGGAGGACCGAGCCCAGGTTCTCCCGGGGGGTGTTGGCCTGGCGGGCCAGGGCGTGGAGGATGTGCTCGTCCTCCTGCAGCCGGTGCAGGGCCGCGGCCCCGGCCACGGCCTCCAGGCGGCGCACGCCGGCGGCCACGGCCCCCTCGCTGACGATCTTCACGAGGCCGATCTCGCCGGTGTTGTCCACGTGGGTGCCGCCGCAGAGCTCGCGGCTGAAGCCGGGCACGCTCATCACCCGCACGGTGTCGCCGTACTTCTCGCCGAAGAGGGCCATGGCGCCCGCGGCCAGGGCGTCCTCGATGGGCATCATCTGGCTGGTGGTGCGGAAGGCGCGCAGGGTCTGTTCGTTGACCAGGCGCTCGATCTCGGCGACCTGGTCCGGCTCCAGGGGGGCGTAGTGGCTGAAGTCGAAGCGCAGGCGCTCGGCGTCCACCACGGAGCCGGCCTGCTTCACGTGGGTGCCCAGCACCTCGCGAAGGGCGGCGTGGAGCAGGTGGGTGGCCGTGTGGTGGGCCTTGATGCGGGCGCGGCGCTCGGCGTCCACGGAGGCCAGGAGGGTCTCGCCCTCCTTCAGGGGTCGGCCCGTGACGACGACGTGGTGCAGGTGGCGCCGGGGGGCGGGGGCGGTGGTGTCGGTGACCTCGGCGGTGACGCCGTCGGCCTTGAGGACGCCGGTGTCACCCACCTGGCCGCCGCCCTGGGCGTAGAAGGGGGTGTGGTCCAGGACCACGGAGCCCTTGCCCGTCAGTTCACGCACGCGCTTGTTGTCCGCGTCGAAGAGGGCCAGGACCTTGCCGGTGCCTTCGGTGCCCTCGTACCCCTGGAAGACGGTGGCGCGCAGGTCGGCCAGGGCCCCCAGGTCGCCGCCCAGGCGGATGTCGTGCACCTTCATGGCGGCGCGGCTCTTGGCCTTCTGCTGGCGCAGCTCCTCGTGGAAGCCCTCCAGGTCGCAGGCCAGCCCCCGCTCGCGGCACCAGTCCTCCACCAGGTCCACGGGGAAGCCGAAGGTGTCGTAGAGCTTGAAGATCTCGGCGCCGGGAATGGCGCCAAGGGAGACGTCCACGGACTCCAGCTGCTTGAGGCCGGTGGTGAGGGTCAGGCTGAACTGGCCCTCCTCGCGGGAGATGACCTTCATGATGCGGTTCAGCTCCCCTTCCAGCTCGGGGTAGGCGTCGCCCATGGCCGCGAAGACGCTGGGGGCCAGGTCCGCGAAGAAGCGGCCCTCGATGCCCAGCTTGCGGCCGAAGCGCAGGGCGCGGCGGATGATCTTGCGCAGCACGTAGCCCCGGCCCTCGTTGGAGGGCACGACGCCGTCGAAGACCATGAAGGTGGCGGCGCGGATGTGGTCGGCGATGACCTGGCTCGCGGTGCGGTTGGCGGTCTCGGAGCGCTGGGCGGGATCCACCTTGGCCCGCTTCCAGATGGCCTCGAAGATGGGCTTGAAGAGGTCGATCTCGTAGTTGCTGTCCACGCCCTGGAGGATGGAGGCGGTGCGCTCGAGGCCCATGCCGGTGTCGATGCTGGGCCGGGGCAGCGGGGTCAGGACGCCCTTGGCGTCCCGCTCGTACTGCATGAAGACCAGGTTCCAGATCTCCATGACGCGGTCGCCCTCCCCGTTGGGGGTGGCGTCGCCGGCGAACTGGGGGCCGCGGTCGTAGTGCATCTCGGAACAGGGGCCGCAGGGGCCGGTGTCGCCCATCTGCCAGAAGTTGTCCTTCTTGCCGAAGCGCATGATGCGCTCCCGGGGCACGCCCGCGGCCGCCCACATCTCCTCCGCCTCGGTATCGGCGGGGACGCCGTCGGCGCCCTCGAAGACCGTCACCCACAGGCGCGAGGGATCCAGGCCCAGGAAGCCCTGTTCCTGGGGACCGGTGACCAGCTCCCAGGCGAAGCGGATGGCGTCGGCCTTGAAGTAGTCCCCGAAGCTGAAGTTGCCCAGCATCTCGAAGAAGGTGTGGTGGCGGGCCGTGAAGCCCACCTGGTCCAGGTCGTTGTGCTTGCCGCCGGCGCGCAGGCACTTCTGGCTGGTGGCGGCGCGGGTGTAGTCCCGCTTCTCCTTGCCCAGGAAGAGGTCCTTGAACTGCACCATGCCGGCGTTGGTCCACATCACGGTGGGATCGTCGGCGGGGCCCACCACGGAGCTGGATGCCACCACGCGGTGGCCCCGGTGGGCGAAATAGTCGAGGAAGCGCTGGCGGAGCTCGGAAGTCTTCATTGCGTATCGTTCCTAGTGGCGGAAATGGCGGGTGCCGGTGAAGAAGAGCCAGACGCCGAGGCGCTGGGCGGCCTCGATGACGTCCTTGTCCCGGAGGCTGCCGCCGGGCTCGATGAAGGCGGTGACCCCGTGCTGGGCGGCCAGTTCGAGGCCGTCGGGGAAGGGGAAGAAGGCGTCGGAGCCCAGGACGGCGCCCCGGGCGCGGTCCCCGGCCTTGCGGCAGGCGATCTCCACGGAGTCCACCCGGCTCATCTGGCCCGCGCCGATGCCCACCGTCCCGCCGTCCCTCACGAGGACGATGGAGTTGGACTTGACGGCCTTGGCCACGGTCTGGGCGAGGACCATGTCCTCCACCAGGGGCCGGGGACCGCGGCCGGTGGCCTTGACCTGCCACTGCTCCACGGGGGTGAAGGCGTCGTCGGGGCGCTGGACGAGGAAGCCCCCGCCGATGCTGCGCAGGTCGAGGCCATGGGCGGAGAGGGGCCAGGTGGCCGGAGTCTCCAGGATGCGGAGCTGCTTCTTGGCGGCGAAGATGTCCAGGGCCTCGGGGGAGAACCCGGGGGCCATGACGACCTCCCAGAAGCTCTGCACCATGGCCTGGGCCACCTCCACCCCCACGGGGCGGTTGAAGGCGGCGATGCCCCCGAAGCTGGAGACGGGGTCCCCGGCCTGGGCCTTGAGGAAGGCCTCCAGGACGTGGGGCCCGCGGCCCACGCCGCAGGGGTTGTTGTGCTTGACGATGACGCAGGAGGGGGCCGCGAACTGGAAGACGGTGCGCGCGGCGGCGTCGGCGTCCAGGAGGTTGTTGAAGCTCAGCTCCTTGCCCTGGAGCTGCCGGCAGGCGGCGATGCCCTCTTCGGGGGCGCCGGGGCGAACGTAGAAGGCGGCGCCCTGGTGGGGGTTCTCCCCGTAGCGGAGGCCCTGCTTGGCCTCCAGGCCGATGCTGAAGCGCTCGGGCAGGGCCCCATCGTCCAGGTGGGTGGCCATCCAGGCGCTGATGGCCGCGTCGTAGGCGGCGGTGCGCTGGAAGGCGGCCAGGGCGCAGGCCTTGCGGTCCTCCAGGGACCAGGTGCCGGCGGCGAGCTTTTCGATGAAATTATCATACTGGCCCGGATCCGTGAGGACGGTGACCGAGGCGTGGTTCTTGGAGGCGGAACGGATCATGCTGGGCCCGCCGATATCGATCTGCTCGATGCATGCCTCGGGGGTGACCCCGGGCCTGGCGGCCGTGGCCTCGAAGGGGTAGAGGTTGACCACCACCAGGTCGATGGGCCCGATGCCCAGGCGCTCGGCGTCGGCCACGTGGTCCGGCTCCTCCCGGCGGAAGAGCAGACCCCCGTGGATCCGGGGGTGGAGGGTCTTGACCCGGCCCCCGAAGGCCTCGGGCGCCCCCGTGTAATCGGCCACCTCCTGCACGGGAAGTCCGGCCTCCTGGATGGCCCGGAGGGTCCCCCCCGTGGCCAGCAGATGCCAGCCCTGGCCCGAAAGGGCCTTCGCGAGGCCCACCAGCCCCGTCTTGTCGTACACCGATAGCAATGCCGTAGCCATGGCCAACCCCGCGGACTTCCATTGTTTCATGGAGGGGCGGCGGGGAAAACCCCGGCCGGGATTCACGGACCGGCGCCCGGGGGCCGATGAGGGATCCGGAGGACCCCATGGACGTCCAGGTCGAAGTCCAGTTCACCATCCAGCACACCCTGGAGGAGCTCAAGGACCAGTTCGTGAGGCGGGCCCACTTCCCGGACTGGAAGGTCATGGACGCCGACACGCGGCCCCAGCTCTTCTTCGAGACCCGGACCGTGAGCTTCAACCTCTCCACCGAGGAGGACCGGCAGGCCTGGTTCGTGTTCTCCATGGAGGCCTGCGGGGAGCTGCGGAAGCGGATCCAGATCCGGAACGTGGTGCCCTCGGGGGTGACCATCGATATCCCGGACCTCACGGAATTCCTGGCCTTCTGCCGCCACTGCCTGGTGGCCTCCCCCTCGGAAGCCTGATCCCCCCTGTTCCCAAAAAAAGCCCTATGCCTCATGCTGGAATGCGTGAAGCGGGAAGACCCATGCCGACCCTGAAGATCAACGACATCGCCGTGACCGTGGAACCGGGCACCCTCCTCCTGGACGCCTGCGCCCAGGCGGGATACCCCGTCCCCAGCTACTGCTACCACCCCACCCTGAGCCCCGTGGCCACCTGCCGCATGTGCGTCGTGGAGGTCAAGGGCCAGCCCAAGCTGGCCACCGCCTGCACCACCATGGCCGCCGAGGGCATGGAGGTCTCCACCGAATCCCCCGCCGTCAAGGACGGCCGGGCGGGCGTCATGGAGTTCCTGCTCATCAACCACCCCCTGGATTGCCCCATCTGCGACCAGGCCGGCGAGTGCAAGCTCCAGGACTACAGCTACCAGTACGGCCAGGACGACAGCCGCATGGTGGAGCCCAAGCGGCGCTACCGGTACGAGGACCTGGGCGGCAAGATCGTCATCGACAAGAACCGGTGCATCCACTGCACCCGGTGCGTGCGCTTCACCAAGGAGATCTCCGGCACCTATGAGCTGACGGTGGCCAACCGGGGCTCCCACCTGGAGGTGACCACCTTCCAGGGCCGCAGCATGGACGAGAACCCCCTGGCGGGCAACGTGGTGGACCTCTGCCCCGTGGGCGCCCTCACCAGCCGGGACTTCCGCTTCAACAAGCGGGTCTGGTACCTCAAGCCCGTGCCCACCATCAACCGCCACAATCCCATGGCCAACCCCATGTGGGCCGACGTGGACAAGAACCGCGTGTGGCGCTTCCGCCCCCGGCCCCAGGGCACCAAGGCCAGCACCCACTACATGCTGGACGAGGAGCGCCTGGCCTGGCACCGCTACGACCTGGATCCCGAGGCCCGGACGACGACGCCCATGGTCAAGGGCCGGCCCGCGACGGTGGAGGCCGTGGCCGCCGCCCTCCGCGACGTGCCTACGGCCGTCGTCGGCCAGGGCACCTTCGGCTGCGACGCCGCCCAGCGCCTGGGCGACCTCGCCACCGATCCCGCCCTGCGCTACGGCAGCGGCGACAAGGTGGTGCAGATCCAGTTCCCCGCCCTCCAGCTGAGCAGCGACGCCGTGATCAACCGCCGGGGCTTCGGCGAGCGGGGCTTCCGCTTCGGGCACCTGGAGGAGCTGCTGGCCAAGGTCCAGGGCGGCGAGGTCAAGGCCGTCGTGATCCTCCACGACGAAGCCTTTTCCGGCAAGGCCGAGACCGCCCTCCTCAAGGAGATCCTGGCCGCGGCCCCCTTCAGCCTGGTGCTGGAGCCCGTGGCCGGCGAGCTGAGCCCCCTGGGCACGGCCACCCTGCCCGTCACCACCTTCCTGGAGGAGGCGGACTTCGTGGTGGACCACGAGGGCGAGCTCAAGCGCTACCAGAAGGCTCTCCAGGCCCCCAAGGGCGTGAAGACCGTGGCCGCCTGGGTGAAGGAACTGGCGGCGGCGATGCAAGCCGCCCATGCCTAGTCCCCTCGTTCTCGTCTACGACGCCGAAGCCCCCGGCTGCCGCCGTCTGGCGGACTGGGTGGCCAGGCGGGACCGGGATGGATTGATCGTGCCCTTCCCCGCCCAGAACGGGGAGGTGGCCCGCATTGCCCCGGAGCTGGCGGGCAAGGTGGGACCCGGGGTTCTCCTGGTGCTGGATTCCGGCACCCGTCGGGTATCCGCGGGGGCCGGGGCGACCCGGGAACTGCTCAAGCGCTTGCCCGGGTGGGCCCTGGTGGCCGCCCTGGGCGCCGCGCCCCTCGTACACCGCTTCCTGGTGCGGGACTAGAAGGCGATCCCCACCCCGAAGGTCCAGGTGCGCTCGAATTCCTGGCCGGAGCCCTGGGCGCCCAGGTACGAGGCCAGGTCCGACACGCTGTCCACGTGCACGGGCCGATCCTTGGTGATGGGCTGCTGATAACTGGCCGCCAGGTAGGGGGTCACCACCGGCAGGGGGATGGGGAGGCTGTACCGCAGGCCCACCCGCAGCCAGGGGCGCACGAGGTTCTTCTCCTGGGAGGCGCCCCCCGCCTCCAGCTTGTACGACTGGAAGCGCCCGATGACGCCCAGTTCCCCAGCCAGGCCGGTGAAAGGCACCCAGAACTGGGCGTTCACCCCCAGGCCCAGGCCGGACTGCTTCAGGCGGCTATCCACGGTGGCCGCGCCGTCCAGGACCGTCCCATCCGCCTGCCAGTGGCTGAACTCGGCCCCCCACTCGAACTTGAGCACGGGGCCCACGCGCACGATGCGGTGGCTGGCCGTGGCGATGAAGCCCCGGCCCGTGTCCAGGCGCCGCTGGCCGATGAGCTGCCCAGTGCCCTGGATGAAGGTGTCGGGCAGGTTCTGGCCCTTGGGCATGGGCACTTCCAGGCGCAGGTCCCAGGCCTGGGCCGAAAGGGGCAGGGCCAGGAGGGCGGTGGCGAGGGGGGCAAGGACGCGCATGGGGACCTCGGGTGGCTTCCAGCATGCATCGGGGGGCCGGGAGGGGGAAAGGAATCTTGACCGGTGTCATCTTTTTGACTTGACCCATTCCCTCCGGGATCTAGCCTATTTACAATCAAAGCCACCTTGATGTCCTCCCTCCCCCGTCTGCATTGGTCCACCCTCGGCGAGCCCACCCTCGGGCTCGAGCATCGCTGGGCCGGCGCCTGGGCGATCACCACGGACCGCGGAGCCCAGCCGGCCGTGCCTCCCCGGGAGACGGAACTCTGGGTCGTTTCCGCCGGCACCCCCGAGCCGCCGCCCGCCCTCGTGCGGGCCGCCGCGGAGGTGGGCGCCCTTCCCATCCTCCTGGTGCTCCCCCCGGGCGCGCCCCCGGCCCAGCCAGCGACCCTGGCCGCCTGGAGCGTCCTGGGCTCTGTCCGCTGGGGCCTGCTCCAGGACACCCCGCCCCTCCCGGGCCTGAGGCCCGCCCTCCAGGCCACCCTCAATCTCACGGTGACCCAGGCCCTCAGCCTGGGCCTGGTGGGCATCGGCCCGGCCATGCAGGACGTGCTGGCCAAGGCCCGGGCCGCCTCGGCCACCCGGGCCACGGTCCTCCTCCAGGGGGAGAGCGGCACCGGCAAGGAGATCATCGCCCGGGCCATCCACGCCCTCAGCGCCCAGGCCGAGATGCCCTTCGTGCCCGTGCACTGCGGGGCCATCCCCGACAACCTGATCGAATCCGAGCTCTTCGGCTACACCAAGGGCGCCTTCACCGACGCCCGGAAGGACGCCCCGGGCAAGTTCCGGGAGGCCTCCGGCGGCACCATCTTCCTGGACGAGGTGAGCACCATGCCCATGGGGGCCCAGGTGCGGCTCCTGCGGGTGCTCCAGGAGCGGGAGGTCCAGCCCCTGGGGGGCGGCGGCCCCGTGAAGGTGGACGTGCGCGTGGTGGCGGCCACCAACATGGATCTGTGGAAGCGGGTGCAGGAGGGCCACTTCCGGGAGGACCTCTTCTACCGCCTTGAGGTGGTGCCCATCACCCTGCCCCCCCTGCGCGCGCGCCGGGAGGAGATCCCCTTCCTCGCCCAGCACTTCCTCAACCGCAAGGCCAAGGAGCACGGCCTCTACCCCAAGGCCCTGCACCCCAGCGTGGACTCCCTGCTCATGGCCCTGCCCTGGAGCGGGAACGTGCGCCAGCTGGAGAACGCCATCGAACGCGCCATCGTCCTTTCCGCGAGCCGGCCGGTGCTCACCCGGGAGGACTTCACCTTCCTCACGGAGCGCCTGCCCGAGGGGCCCGAGATCGTGCGGGACCTGCCTCCCGTGGAATCCTTCACCCTGGCCTCCGCCCTGGCCCCGGCCCCCTCCATGGACCTGCCGGCGGAAGGGGTGGACCTGAACCAGGTGGTATCGGACATGGAGAAGAAGCTCATGCTCCAGAGCCTCCAGGTGACCCGGGGCAACAAAAAGCGTGCAGCCGAACTGCTGGGCCTCAAGCGCACCACCTTCCTGGAGAAGATGAAGCGCCTGGACCTGGAGGACCTGGCCCCGGAAGGCCCGGAGGCCTGAGGGGGCGCTGCCGTGTCTGGTAGGCTGGAAGCATGGTGAACGCACCCCTTCATACCCGGTGGCTCCTCGATGTTCCGGAGGCCGGGGAGGACGCCCTGGGCGACTGGCTCTCCGAGCAGGGCGCCACGGCCACGTACCGGGAGGCCGACGGCCCCCGCTCCTTCTTCGCCTACTTCCCCCCGGGCCTCACGCCCCCGGACCCCGCCGGCCTCGCGGCCTTCGGGGCGCGCCTCCAGCGGGAGGAGCGCTTCGAGGACGAGGACTGGCTCGCCAAGAGCCGGGAGGGCTTCGGCTCCCTGGAGGTGGGCCGCGGCTTCCACATCCAGCCCCTGTGGGAGCGGGGCCCCGCCCCTGACGGGCGCATCCCCGTCGTCGTGAACCCGGGCCTGGCCTTCGGCACCGGCGGCCACGAGACCACCCGGCTCTGCATGGCCCTCCTGGAGGACCTGCGGGACGAGGGCCGGCTCCAGGATCCCGTCCTGGACATCGGCGCCGGCACGGGGATCCTCTCCCTGGCGGCCTGGCTTTGCGGGGCCCGGCGCATCACGGCCATGGACAATGATCCGGACTGCGGGCCGGCCATGGACGAGTTCGTCGACCTGAACCGGGAGGTCCTGGAGGGGGCCCGCCCCTACCAGCCCTTCGTGGGGCTCCTGGACGACCCCCGCGCGGACGGCCCCTGGTCCACCGTCCTGGCCAATATCCTCCTGGAAACCATCCAGGACCTGCTCCCCCGCATGGCGGAGATCACGGTCCCAGGGTCCCGCCTGGTGGCCTCGGGCATCCTGGCCGAGCGCCAGGACGAGGCCCTCATCAGCCTCGTGGCCTACGGATTCAGGCCCCTGCGGGTGGTGCAGGAAGGGGCCTGGATCGCCATCCTCGCGGAGCGCCAGGCGTGAGCCGGGGCCCGGGCCGGGCGGAACAGCCCATCGGCGTCTTCGACTCCGGCATCGGGGGCCTCACCGTCGTGCGGGCCCTGCGCCGCCTCCTCCCGGGCGAGCGCATCGTATACCTGGGCGACACGGCCCGGGTGCCCTACGGCAACAAGAGCCACGCCACCATCGAACGCTACGCCCTGCAGGCCGGCCAGATCCTGGGCCGGCACGACCCCAAGCTGATGGTCATCGCCTGCAACACGGCCTCGGCCCACGGCCTCGCCGCCCTGCAGGCGGCGGCCCCCTGCCCCGTCATCGGGGTGATCGAGCCCGGCGCCGAGGCCGCGGCCGCCGCCACCGGCCCCGTCGGCGTGATGGGCACCCTGGCCACGGTGCAGAGCGGCGCCTACGAGGCCGCCATCCGCAGGCGCAACCCCGCCGCCCGCATCCACAGCCTGCCCTGCCCCCTCCTGGTGAGCTTCGCGGAGGAGGGCTGGCTCGACGACCCCATCACGGACGCCATCTGCCGGCGCTACCTCAACCAGATCCCCTTCGAGGTGCGCACCATCGTGCTGGGATGCACCCACTACCCCATCCTCCTGCCCAGCCTCGCCCGCACCCGCCCCGACACCACCTGGCTGGACAGCGGGGAACTGGCCGCCAGGGCCGTGGAGGACATCCTCCGCGGCTCCCTGGGCTTCCGCACGGGGAGCGCCAGGGGCGACCTGCGCATCCTCCTCACCGACGCCGGCACCCGGCTCCAGGAGATCGGCGCGCGGTTCCTGGGCGAGGACCTCGAGAGCGTGGAGCTCGTGGAGCTCTGATGTTCCTCAACGACCTCCTCACCCGGGCGATGGTGGAGTACCTCACCGGGCGGGTGTCCCACTACCAGCGCCGCATCCCCAACGACCTGGACATCCTGAAGGAGCGCCTGAGGCCCGGCGACGTGCTCCTGGTGGAGGGCGACTCCCGCATCAGCCAGGTGATCAAGTACCTCACCCAGAGCAGCTGGAGCCACGCCACCATCTACGTGGGCGACGCCCTCCTGCGCTGGGGCGGCCCCCACGCCGAGCGCGCCCTGGACGCCTTCGGCCCCGATGCGGCCCATCTCCTCGTGGAGAGCGACCTGAAGGAGGGCGTCATCGTCGTGCCCGTCTCCAAGTACCTGGAGAGCAACATCCGGGTCTGCCGTCCCCAGGGCCTGCGCCCCGGAAGCCTCGACCGGGTGATGGCGGAACTCTTCGAGCACCTCGGCGTGCGCTACGACCAGCGCAACATCCTGGACCTGGCCCGCTACCTGCTGCCCTTCCATCTCCTGCCCCGGCGCCTGCGCCCGCGCAGCCTCTACCTGGGCAGCTCCACCAGCCGCGAGGTGATCTGCTCGGCCCTCATCGCCAAGGCCTTCTACCGGGCCGGCCTGAGCATCCAGCCCCCCGTGTCCCCCCTCCGGGGAGGCGGCCCCGCCGTGCGCCACCCCAGCTACATCATGCCCCGGGACTTCGATCTCTCCGGCAGCTTCCAGATCCTCAAGCTGGCCCCCCCGGCACCCGCCCTGGAGACGCCGGCGCCCTGGGACTGAGGTCCGGAACGGCCTATTCCGCCGCCAGGCCCGCCAGGTTCGCCTCCCGCACCTTGATATCCCCGATGGCCCACCCGGAATGCGGCCGGCACGCCCACCGCGCCCTCAGCGATGGACGTTCTGGTTGGGGTTCCGCTCCTCCATCTCGGACCACAGGCGCTGGAGGCTCTGGAGCCGCTCAGGGTAGTCCAGGCCGAGGGATTCGTCCTCGGGATCGAGGGCCATGGGGTCCTCCAGCCACTCGGCGGGGAACTCCGGGAAGATGGCGGGGAGCAGGGTGCGCGGGAAGCCCCGCACGCTGAGGGTGCGGATGCCCGGGGTGTCGATGAGGGTGGCGTCCTCCCCGGCGGGGAGCCAGCGGGCGCTGGTGGTGGTCTGCCGCCCGGTGCCGTAGCGGCTCACGTCGCCCGTACGGAGGTTGTGATCGGGCACCAGGGCGTTCACGAGGGAGCTCTTCCCGACGCCGCTGTGCCCCACGAGGGCCACGGAGCGCCCCTTCAGCAGGGCCCGCAGCTCGTCCAGGCCCTCCCCCGATTTCGCGCTCGTCTCCACCATGGGGATGCCCTGCGCCCGCAGGGGGTCCAGCTCGGGCAGGGTGTCCTTGCGCGAGGCCCGGTCCCGCTTGGTGACCACGACCCGGAAGCCCATGCCCGCGGCCAGGGCCAGGGTCTGGGCCCGCTCCAGGAGCCCGGGACGCAGGGGCGGGTCCACCACCGCCGCGCAGGCCCAGAGTTCGTCGGCGTTGGCGCAGATGAGCTGCCAGGGCTCCCGGTCGTCGATGCCCCCGCGCTTGAGGAGGGTGCGCCGGGGCAGCACGGCCACCACCTGGGCCTGGGGCATACCCGCCTGGGGCATACCCGCCTGGGGCATACCCGCTTGGGGCATACCCGCTTGGGGCATACCCGCTTGGGGAAGGCCCGGATCCGCGGCCTCCACCGGCACCCGCGAGACCTTCACCCGGTCCCCCACCACCAGCTTGACCCCCTTCAGCTTGCCGGCGAGGGTGGCCCGCAGGGAGACCCGCCCGGCCAGCTCCAGGTCCACGATCTGGCTGTGGCGGCACACCAGGGTGGCCTCCTCCAGGTGGGCCCAGGGGGCCGCGTCGGGCAGCAGGAGCATGGTCTCGGGGTCGTGCACCTCCGCCTCGGTGGAGAGCCTCTCGGCCGTCTGTTGGCGGCGCTTGCTCTGGGCCCGGCCCTCGCGGGCGTAGGCGTCCGGGGCGTCCAGGTCGTGGGCGTCCCGGCTCTGGCCCAGGCGGTACTTGCGGACCATCAGGCCCGCCCCGCGAACTCCCGCGTCTCGGTGGACACCTTCACCTTCTCGCCCTCCTTGATGAAGAGCGGCACCTTGATCTCGATGCCGGTCTCCAGCTTGGCGGGCTTGGTGACGTTGCCGCTGGCCGTGTCCCCGCGGGCGCCGGGCTCGGTGTAGGTGACCTCCAGCTCAACGTGGGTGGGCAGCTGCAGGCCGATGGGGTTGCCGTTGAACTTCTGGATCTGGATGATGGCCCCCTCCACCAGGTAGTCGAGGGCGTCGCCCACCATCTCGCCGTCCAGGGTCAGGGTCTCGTAGGACTCCTGGTCCATGAAGTGGGAGCCGTCCCCGTCCGAATAGAGGTACGAGGCCTGCACCATGACGAGATCGGGCTCCTTGAACTTCTCCCCGGCCTTGAAGGTCTTGTCGAAGACGGCGCGGGTGATGAGGTTGCGCATCTTCAGGCGCACCAGGGTCTGTCCGCCCCGGGCGGTGGGGGTGCTGATCTCCACATCCAGGCAATGGAAGGGGGTGTCTTCGAATTCGAAGAACATCTTGCGTTTGATGGAGATCGCTTCGATCAGTGCGGCCATGGCTTCCTCGGTGCGGCGTTTACCCACGGAACCGGCGGGGCCGCGGGCGCGGTCCGGCCGGATTCCTGGGTCCATGGTGCCATGATCCCCGCCCGGGCGCCTCCCCCCGGGAGGCTCCCCGGTTCGGGCCCCCTCCTCCCCGATGTTTTCCTCAGGAAGAACTTGGGAAATTCCCGCACCCAAAGCTATGATGGGGGCCAGGGCCCCCGAATATGGCGGAAACTCCCAAGAATATCGGCAGGTATGCCGTGAGGCGCGCAATCGGCCAGGGCGCGATGGGGGTGGTCTACCTGGCGGAGGATCCCCTCCTCAAGCGGCGGCTGGCCATCAAGGTCGTCCGGGCCACCGGGGAGGAGCGGGACCAGGCCCTGGAGCGGTTCAAGCGGGAGGCGGAGATCTCGGCCCAGCTGAACCACCCCAATATCGTCACCGTCTACGACGTGGGGGAGGAGCCCAGCATCGGCCCCTTCATCGCCATGGAATACGTGGAGGGCAACAGCCTGGGCCGCTTCATCCGGGACAACTCCCTGGACCTGGAGACCCGGTTCGGCATCCTCATCCAGGCCATGCGGGCCCTGCGCGCGGCCCACCGCAACGCCATCGTCCACCGCGACGTGAAGCCCGACAACATCCTCGTGGCCGAGGACGGGCGGGTGAAGCTCATGGACTTCGGCATCGCCAAGACCATGGCCCCCCGGCTCACCAACGCGGGCGAGTTCCTGGGCAGCCCCGCCTACAGCGCCCCCGAGCTGCTGAGGGGCGGCGACCCCACCCCCGCCTCGGACCGCTATGCCTTCGCCGTGACGGCCTTCGAGCTCCTGACGGGCCAGCTGCCCCATCCCGGCAACAACGTGGCCGCCGTCATCACCCACATCCTCACCGAGCCCCCCGTCTTCCCCCAGGGCATGTCCGGCGATATCGCCAAGGTCTTCCGCCAGGCCCTGGCCACGGATCCGGAGGACCGCCAGGCCACCCTCATGGACTTCCTCCTGCCCCTGGTGGACGCCCACCCCCTGGATCCCATCGCCCGCCAGCGGGTGGACGAGCTCTTCAGGCACGATGACCACGCCGGGGATATCGTCCCCCTCCGCCGCCTGCGCCCCGGCGGCCCGGCCCCGGAGGCCAATCCCGCCGCCACCTCCCCAGGGAGGACCGGCGGCCAGACGGTTCCCGCCGCCGTCCGGGCGACCCCCGCGCGGCCGGCTCCCTCCTACACCCAGCCCAGCCCCGTGAAGATCGAGCTGGAACCCGAGTCCCCCACGGCCACCCGCCCCCCCGGCTGGGAGGAGGCCCGGCGGGCCCGGGCCCCCAAGTCCGAGATGGGCGTCTGGACCCTCGTGAAGTGGTTCGTCGTGATCCTGGTGGCCGGCCAGCTGCTCTGGTGGGGCTGGAGCTTCCTCCAGAGCAATATCGCCTCCACCGCCCCCTGATCCCGGCCCTGAGGCGGGGTGCGGGGGACGGAGAGCGAGCGCGTGGTCCCCCACGGAAGCATCATCGACCGGACTGGCAGAGCTCCATGAGGACGCCGCCGGTCTCCGCCGGGTGGATGAAGGCGATGCGGGCGCCGTGGGCGCCGGCCCGGGGCTCCTTGTCGATCATGCGCACGCCCTTGGCCAGGAGCTCCTTCACCGCCGCGTCCACATCGTCCACCTCGAAGGCGATGTGGTGGATGCCCGGGCCCCGCTTTTCCAGGAACTTGCCCACCGGTCCCTCCGTGTCCGTGGATTCCAGGTACTCCAGGGTGCTGGGGCCCACGGGGAAGAAGGCCGTGCGGACCCGCTGGTCCGGAACCTCCTCCACATGGTCCGCGGCCATGCCGAAGAGGCGGTCCATGCGCTCCATGGCCTCGGAAAGGGCCGGGGAGGCGATGCCCAGGTGGTTCACGCGCAGCAGCTTCATGAGGTTCCTCCTGCCCCCAGTGTAGGCGTGGGCGCCTGTGACGGGTGGCACCCGGCGACATCCGGCGGCTCCGGGACGACATTGGGCGGCGCGGAACACCCTCCGGGGAACCCTACGCCCCCTCGGCCGCATACTCTGGGCATGCTCCCGATCGTCCTCACCCTGGCCCTGGGGCCCCTCCCCCCCT
>DATGXY010000280.1:0-10674 GCA_035298525.1 Holophaga sp. | reverse complement strand
AGGTGCACGGCGCCCTGGACGGGATCCTTGGCGATGGCGCTGCGCCAGGTGCGGCCATCCGGTGAAAGGCGGGGGCGGACCGCGCCCGTGCGGATCTCGGTCAGGACCAGGGTCATGGGTGCCTCCTGGACCGGATTGTGGCCGGGCCGGGAGCCGGGCTCAAGGGCGGATCACTGGCCGCAGCCGCAGCCGCCCTCCTCGCAGCAGCCCTCGTCGCAGCCGCCTTCCTCGCCTTCCCCGCAGCCGCAGGAGCCGCCGCAGCAGCCGCCGGCCGCTTCTTCGCCGCCCATGAGGTAGGCCTCGGCCATCTCCACCAGGTTGCGGTGGGGGCCCATCTTCACCTGCAGGGCGATGTTCACGGCCTGGATGCGGTCCTCCCGGGCCACGCCCAGCTTGTGCAGGCGGAAGTTGTGGCGCTGGAAGGCCTCCTGGTTGTTGGACGCCATGGCGGCGCCCAGGGCGATCAGTTCGGCCACGGCTTCGGTCACGAGTTCGGGGGTGGTGTCGGGTCTCACGTCTTCTCCGCCGGGCGCTGGGCCCTTCCCCATGGTGCAGGAAGGGCCGGCCCCTGGCCAGCGGCCGCCGTCACATCCCGGATTCCGGCCCGTACTGGGCCAGGGCCTCCCGCAGTTGGGCGCGCACCGCTTCCCGGATCTCCGGCGGGCCCAGCACCTCGGCCAGGGGGCCGAACTGGAGCAGCCAGCGCAGCACCCCCTTGGGGTGGATGGCCCAGAAGGACACGACCACGGAGGCGCCGCCGGGTTCCGGCCGGGCCTCGAAGCGGGGCAGGGCGGGGGGGGCCTCCTTGAAGGCCTGGATCCAGTTGGCGCCCCGGATCCGGGCTTCCACCCTGAAGGGCGGGTTGGCGCTGGTCCAGCCGCCGATCTGGTATTCCGCCGCCTGGGCCATGAGGCCTTCGGGCATGGAGGCGGCCCGGGATCCCACCTTGGCCGAGGCGATGCGGTTCAGGCGCAGGTGGAGGGGGAGGTTGCGCCGGGGCTCCCACACCAGGAGGAAGGTGCCGCCGGAAAAGAGATCGTGGGTGAGGGCGTAGGGCACCACCTGGTAGGGGGTGGGGGCTTCCGCCGCCGCCCCCTGGTACTCCAGCACCATCTCCCGGTTCCCTTCCAGGGCCTTGAGGATGGGTTCCAGCACATCGGGGGTCTCGATGGGGTCGTCCACGCCCCCGTGCACGCGCACGGCCCGCTTCAGGTTATCGAAGAGGCGGCGGTCACGGCTGGACATGCGCTGGCTGGCCAGATCCTCCAGGGCCTCCAGCTTGTCCTGCCACACATGGGTGCCCGCCTGGGTGAGGGAAAGACCGGCGATCCGCAGGGCCAGCCTCGCTTCGCTGGAAACGTGCTCGTCCCAGGCCGGCCCCTTCCGCAGCACGAAGTGGAGGAGGGCCGGGCTGCCCCTGCGCAGCCGCTCCAGGCGGGCGCCCTGGTCCTCCAGGAGGTGGATGGCCCGGTCCACCGTGCGCAGGCTGACCCCCCCCAGTTGCTGCCGGAGCCGCTCCCGGGAAATGCCTTCGGAGCCGGCCTCCCGGATGGCCTCCAGGGCGTCCCGGAGCCGGTCCCGGTCCACGAGACCATGGGTTTCGATGGCGCGGGGGCGTCGGGGGGCCATGGGGACTCCGGAAAAGGATGGTCCCAGCATGCCAGGGCCTTCCGGGAGCGACAACGCTGTCGCTTCCCGCGCCGATCATCCTGGAGGCGCCCCGAGGTCCAGGACGCCGGCGCCAGCCCCTTTCCAACCCTCCCAGGCCGCGCTTCAAGTGCATGCGGAGAAGCCCTGGAGGGAGCAGGAGGATCGTTGATTCCGACCCGAGACGGGGAAGAACGAAGGTGGAACACCCCTTCACCGTTCCTTGAACCGACACCGGCCATGAATGCGCCCGCATTCCTGGACCGGTCCCACGTTTTCCGAAGCGCGATGGAGGGACCCGGACCAACCGCTACCCGGACGCCACCGTCAAACTAGCGGCCCGTGCCGATGGCCTGGGAGGCGCTCACGCCCTGGTCCAGCTTGCTGTAGTCCAGTTCGCTGCCCCGGGCGCTGTGGGGGATGACGTAGACCACCAGCATGCCCAGGAAGGCCAGGGTCACCGCCATGCGGGCCAGCCCCTCCCGGCGCAGGCGGAGCACGGCGCAGGCCAGGGCCCAGGCCCCCCACATGAGGATGGTCTTGTTGTCCGTGAGATCGCCGCCGAAGGGGAACCCCGTCCAGTAGGCGCCGAAGGCGTACTTCTGCACGAAGGGTCCCAGGATGAGCCCGCCCACCGTCAGGCACAGGAGGGTGGCCCAGGCGTGGGCCGCCATGTCGCTGACGCCGTGGAGGGCCGCCAGGCCGGCGCGCACGCCCACCAGGACCCCGATGAACATGAGAGCCACATGGGAAAGGAGGAGGGGGGTGGGGACCCGGTCCTTGAAGCGGATGACGATGGCCTGGCCATCGGCCGGAATGCCGATGGGCCCGTTTGCCGTCTGGAGCCGCAGCACGTACTCCAGTTTGCCGGCGGAGGGCTGCTTGGGCAGGTAGGCGGCCAGTTCCTTCCGCCCCTGGCGCTGTTCGGGCTGGAGGGGCAGGGAGGTGAAGGCATCCTGGGTGCGGAACCGGCGGAAAGCCAGCACGCCCGTGGTCGCCCCGGGGTCCGGCACGGCGATGCGCTCGTCGCGGTCGCTGTCCCCGCTGCGGGAGAGGCGGTAGCGGTACTCGGCCCCGGCCACGGCGAAGGAGCCCCGCCGGGGGTGGGTGGGGTCCGTGAGCCGCTGGTACACGATGGAGCCGAGCATGACGGCGGCGGCCAGGAGCCAGAGGAGCACGTTGGCGAGGCGGGACGGGGGACGGGAGGTCATGGGCGGCTTCCGGCGGGTGGGTTCGGGGGGATGTGCAAGTATCCATAAATATTTGTTCAATGCCAATCGCCTCCGTGACCCGCATCACGGCTGGGCATGGGAAACTGGCGTACTTCCAGCCTTTGTGAAAGTCTTGAGACTCATCGTCACGGACGGGGGATCGGCCATTGGCCCTCGGCCCCCGGGCGTCCCCTTTCCGGAACAATCATGGTCCCAGCCCTCCTCCGAACCCCCCTCCTGCTCCTGGCGGCGGGCGTCCTGGCGTGGGCCGGAACCCCCCGGGCCCCCCGCCTCCATGCGGCCAAGGGGGTGGTCCTGGACCAGCGCACGGGGGAGGTGCTCCTGGCCAAGCAGGCGGATGAGGCGGTCCCCGTGGCCTCCCTCACCAAGCTGGTGTCGGCCATGGTCCTGCTGGACGCCCAGGTGGGCCTGGAGGAATCCCTCACCATCCTGGAGGAGGACAAGGACACCCTCCGCCACAGCAAGAGCCGCCTGCCCGTGGGTACCCGCCTCACCCGGCGGGAGGCCCTGACCCTGGCCCTCATGGCCAGCGAGAACCGGGCCGCCCATGCCTTGGGCCGCACCTTCCCCGGGGGCCTGGGGGCCTTCGTGGCGGCCATGAACGCCAAGGCCAGGGCCCTGGGCCTGGCCACCGCCCGCTTCCAGGACCCGGCGGGCCTTTCCTCCGGCAACGTGGCCTCGGCCAAGGAGATGGCCCGCATCGTGGACGCCGCGGCCCACTACCCCCTGGTAAAGGCCTGCAGCACCCGGGAGCGCCTGGAGGTCCAGGGGCGCCGGGGTCCCATCCCCTTCCACAACACCAACGCCCTCCTGGCCAGCCGCCACTGGCACATCGGCCTGTCCAAGACCGGCTTCATCGAGGAATCGGGGCCCTGCCTGGCCCTGCAGGCCCAGGTGGCCCAGCGGCCCCTCCTGATCATCCTCCTGGATGCCGGTGGTGCCCACGCCCGCTTCGATGACGCCGAGCGCATCCGGACCTGGGTGGAGGGACCTGCCCCCGTGGCCGCCAGGCGCGGGCGGGCGCGGCGCAAGGCCTGACCTCCGGCGGCCCCTGGAACCGGACCCGGAAGGGAGGGCATCCGGAGCCGAATATGTGTATACAATGACGGAAACCCACAGGAGATGCGCCGTGGCCCAGCAGGCGATCCGTTCCTATTTCCGTTCCCTGGCAGGCAAGGTCTTCGTCACGGCCATGATCCCCGTGGCCCTTTTCGTCCTGGTGATCTCCTCCTACATCCTTCCCAGGGTGCGGGCCGACCTCCTGCAGACCAAGCGGGAGGGCCTGCGCAGCGTCGTGGAGACCGCCCACTCCCAGGTGGCGGCCCTGGCCCGGGAGGCCCAGGAGGGGCGGCTGCCCCTGGAGGAGGCCCAGCGCCGGGCCAAGGACCTGGTCCGGAGCATCCGCTTCGAGGGCAGCAACTATGTTTTCATTCACGGGCCCAATCACGTGATCCTCGTGCTGCCCCCCGCGCCCCAGAACGAGAACAAGCCCTCCGAACAGCTCGCGCCGGCCACCCTCAAGATCGTGCGGGCCCTGCGCGCGGGTTCCGAGGACCCGGCGGGCACCTATTACGACTACGACTTCGCCAAGCTGGGCAAGGAAGGGCTCTACCCCAAGAGCGCCTACGCCAAGCGGGTGCGGGAATGGGACTGGGTGGTGGGCGCGGGCGTGTACCTGGACGATGTGGACGCCATGATCTGGAAGATCTCCTTCACCGTGCTGGGGGCCACCCTGGCCGTGACCGCGGTGGCGGCCTGGTTCGCCCGCCGCCGCTCCCGTTCCATGGTCGTGCCCATCGGCCAGCTGGTGCAGGGCCTCCGGGACAGCGACCTCTCCAAGGTCATCACCGTCGACACCCGGGACGAGATCGCCGAGGCCGCCGACGCCTTCAACGCCTACAACGCCCGCATGCGGGAGACGGTGCGCAACATCGCGGGCTTCTCCGACCGGGTGGCCTCGGGCAGCGCCGAACTGGCCGCCACGAGCCAGGAAATGGCCCGCGCGGTGCACGACATCGCCCGCGTGAGCGAGGAACTCCGGGATTCGGGCCTGCAGGTCTCCGAGGCCATGAACGGCCTCAACGGCAACGTGGAGGCCATGGGCCACCGCACCCACGCCACCGCCGGCCAGAGCCGGGAGGCCGTGGAGGATACCCAGCGCGGGGCCCTGGCGGGCCAGGCCGCGTCCCAGGGCATGGAGCAGATCCGGGACGCCGCGGGCCAGGTGATGCGGGCCGTGCAGGTGATCCAGGAGATCGCGCGCCAGACCAACCTCCTCTCCCTGAACGCCGCCATCGAGGCCGCCAAGGCCGGGTCCCTGGGCAAGGGCTTCGCGGTGGTCGCCGAGGAGGTGCGCAAGCTCGCCGAGCGCTCCCGCGGCGCCGCCCAGGAGATCGCCCAGCTCAACGAACGTTCCCAGGAGGCCGTGGCCGGGGGCGAGCAGGGGGTGAGGACGACCCTGGAGAACCTGGAGGCCATCCGCGCCCGCATCGACGCCATCGCGGGCAGCATCCAGGAGATCGGCCAGCTCAGCCACGCCCAGGCGAACACGAGCCGGGACGTGGCCGAGCGCATGGCCCATACCACGGGCCGCCTGGCCCAGAACGCCTCGGCCACCCAGGAACTGAGCGCCACCGTCCAGGAGATCACCAAGACCTCCGACGACCTGGCCTCCGTCGCCGAAGGCCTGCGCCACGTGGTGGCGGGCTTCAAGGTCTGAGCACCCCCGCGATCACCCTGCTGATCTCCACCTGGCGGAAGGGCTTCCTCACGAAGCCCGCCAGGCCCTGCCGCTCCAGCTCCGCCAGATCCTCGTCCCGGGAGAACCCGGAGCAGAGGATGACCTTCACGTCCGGCCGGATCTCCCGCATGCGCTCGAAGGTCTCGCGCCCGCCCATGAGGGGCATGATCATGTCCAGGAGCACCAGGTCGATGCCCTGGGGGTTCGCGGCGAAGGCCTCCACGGCCTCGCGTCCGTCCTGGGCCGTGATGACCCCGTAGCCCAGGTCCATGAGGAGCTGCTCGTTCAGGAGGCGGAGGATCTCCTCGTCCTCCACCAGGAGGATGGTGCCGGATCCGGTGACGGGGACCTCCTCCGCCGGATCCGCGGCGGACTGGTCCGTGAGGGGCAGGTACACGTGGAAGACGGTGCCCGCGCCCACCTCGCTGTAGACGCTGATGGCGCCCCCGTGCTCCCGGATGGTGCCGTAGGCCGCGGCCAGGCCCAGGCCGGTGCCCTTGCCGGGGTCCTTGGTGGTGAAGAAGGGCTCGAAGATCCGGGAGACCACCTCCGGAGGCATGCCGTGGCCCGTGTCCCGCACCGACACGCACAGATAGGCGCCGGGGGCGGGCCCGAAGGGGCTGGCCTTGCAGAAGGCCTCGTCCAGGCGCGCCTCGGCCAGCTCGAAGGTGAGGCGGCCGCCCTCGGGCATGGCGTGGCTGGCGTTGATGCCCATGTTGATGAAGACGTTCTCCAGCATGGCCGCGTCGCCCATGAGGGTGGTGCGCCCCCCGTGCCGGACCACCTCGGTGAGGATGCGGCGGTCGATGGTGCGGCGCAGGATCTCCAGGGCGTCCTCCACCAGCTGGGCCCCGTCCAGGCGCTGGGAGGGCTGGATCCCCTTGCGCCCGAAGGCCAGGAGCTTTTGGGTGAGGTCCGCGGCCCGGCCCGCGGAGCGCTTCATCAGCTCCAGGTACCGGCGGCGCTGGGTCTCGGGCACCCGGGGATCCTCCATGAGTTCCGCGGCGCCCAGGATGCCCCCCAGCACATTGTTGAAGTCGTGGGCGATGCCGCCGGCGAGCTGGCCGATGGCCTCCAGGCGCTGGCCGTGGTGGAGGCGCTCCACCAGGCGCTCCCGGTCCGCCTGGGCGGCCTTGAGGGAGGTGATATCGACGGTGAAGCCCAGCACCGTCTGCCCGCCGTCCTCCACGAAGGTGGACAGGAGCACCCAGCGGGTGCCTCCCCCCGCGGCCTTGAACTCGGCCTCGACGTTCTGGACCGCCCCGTCCCGCATGAGGGCCGCGGCGAAGGCATCGCGCCGCTCCGCATCCACCCAGGCCTCCTTGTCGCCCTGGGGGTTTTCCCGCCAGGCCGCCTCGTCCGGGTATCCGAACTGCTCCAGGAGGGCCCGGTTCGCGAAGCCGCCCCCTTCCCAGCGGATGGTCCGCTGGAAGATCCCGAAGGGGGCCTTTTCCACCAGATGGCGGTACCTGGCCTCGCTGGCGGCCAGGGCCGATTCGTAGGCGCGGATGGCGGTGATATCGCGCCCTTCGGCGATGATGTGGCGCGACCCGGTCAGGGGGTCCGTCCAGGGCGACAGGGAGAAGTCCACGATGATCTCCGCGCCGCCGGGATCCCGGTGGGTGGTCTCCAGGCGCACGAAGGTCCCCGCCCGGGCCCGGTCCAGGGCTTCCGCGATCCGGCTACGCTCCGAGGCGTCGTGGGCCCACCAGGGCAGTTCGTGGATGGGGCGGCCGCGGACCTGGTCCAGACTCGTCCCCACCAGCTCCAGGGCGGCCCGGTTCGCCTCCAGGATCCGGCCTTCGCCGTCCAGGAGCCCGTACATCTGGAAGGCGTGGTCCAGGGTCACCCGGAGCAGGAGCCGGTTGCGCCCGAGCTCCTCCAGGGTGGCCTGGACCCGGCCGGCCATGGCGTTGAAGGCTTCGGCCATCTCCGCCAGTTCGTCCCCGCCCAGCACGGGGGCCCGCGCGGCCAGGTCCCCCTCCGCGAAGGCGCGGGTGGCCTGGGAGAGGGCCCGCATGCGCACCAGGAGGAGGCGCCGCAGCAGGAGCACCATGAGGAGGACGGCGGCCGCGATGAGGGCCAGGGCGGCGGCGACGAGGGCCCGGGTGCGGGCCTCGGCGGCGGCGGTCACGCGCTGGGCGGGCACCTCCAGGAGGGCCGTCCAGGGGCGTTCGGTGCCTCCGATGGGGACCGGGACGCTGGCGAAGATGCGGTCCTTCCCGTCCAGGAAGGCCTGGCCCCCGGCGAGCTTCAGATCCCCCGCGTCCTGGCCGATGCGCTCCGGATGGCCCGTGGAGCCCGCGAGGCGCCCCTCCGGCGTCAGCAGGTGGAGGCGCCCGGCCCCTCCGTACAGATCCACCTCGTCGCAGCCCTTCTGGAGGAAGTCCACCCGCAGATCCACGCCGGCCATGCCCAGGAAGGCGCCGTCCTCCAGGATGGGCGCGATGAGGGAGGTCATGAGGACCTCCTCCCCCTGGACCTCGTACCGGTAGGGCTCCAGCGCCGCCTCCCGGCGCGTGGCCCGGGGCAGGGCATAGAAGACCCCCTTCACCGGGTCGTCGTATTCGCGGATGGGCTCCACGGCGATGCCCCGCCCGGAGCGGGACACGTAGGGGATGAACCGGCCGGTGGCGTCATGTCCGGGCCGGCCCCGGAAGCTCCCGTCCCGCCCGTCGAAGGCCCCGGGCTCCCAGAGGGTGTACGTGGCCAGGTAGTCGGGATGGGCCTGGAGGGTCCGCTCCAGGAGGGCGATGGCCGAGGCCCGGTCCAGGCGCCTGCCCCCCGCCCGGGAGGCCAGGGCCGCGGCCAGGTTCCGGGCCGTGCCCAGGGCCCCCTCCAGGCGGTTCCGGACATGGTCCGCCTCCTCGCGGGCCACGGCCTGCACCTCCACCCTGGCCCGGGCGAGGGCCTCCTCCCGGGCCGTGCGGGCTTCGAAGGCGATGAGGCCACCACCCAGGCACACGAGGCAGAGGGTCGCGACCAAGGGCAGGGTGACCTGCAGGGATATTAATCGTTTCATCATTCCGGGCCCGATTATTTGAAACATGAACAATGGGGCTGGGCAATGATTTTCAATCCCGAGGCCGGGGCGGGTTCGACGCCAAGAGGCGGTCCAGGTATACGGATTTCATCTGCTTGCTGGCCATGGCCCGCTTCACGGGGGGCAGGGCCAGGATGGCCCCCAGGATGGCGCCCATGGCCCGGTGGTTCCACTGGGCCCGGTTATCGAACACCAGGTGCTGGAGGGTGCCCCGCTCGATGGCCATGAGGACGGCGCGGTGGGCGGTGTTGGCGGGCGTGAGGATCCGCTCCGCCCGGCGGCGGAGGCGGATGCGCTCCCTGCGGCAGGCCCGGGCGCAGACCCCGCAGCCCAGGCAGAGGTCCGGGTCCAGCCGGGCCTTGCGCCGGGAGGGCTTCAGGGGATCGTTGGCCGAGACGAGGCCCATGGCCTCCACGGGGCAGGCGGTGACGCAGTGGCCGCAGCCGTCGCAGCCCTCGGCGTCCACCTCGGGCAGGAAGGCCGTGGTGGCCACGGGGTTCAGCCACGCGAAGCGCTTGGCGGCCACCAGGGCCTCGCAGCAGCAGCCGCAGCAGTTGCAGATGAAGGCCACCTTCTCCCGGGCGTTCTCGCCGAACTGCACCAGCTTCTCCTCCCGGGCCCGCTGGAGCAGGTCCAGGCATTCGGCGGCGTCCACCTTGCGCGCGATGCCGTGCTTGACCAGGGACTGGGCCGTGCCTCCGAAGGTCATGCAGATGTCCATGGGGGCCTTGCAGGCCCTGCCCAGGTGGGAGGCCTTGTGCCGGCAGTAGCAGGTGCCGATGCCGATGTGCCTGGCCTCCTCCACCACCTGGGAGGCCCGCTCGTGGTCCAGGACCTGCAGGTCCGGCTGGCGGGAGACGGGGCCCTCGTCCACGAACACGCGCCCCAGGCGGGTCTCGCCGGCGCCGAAGAGCTCGCGCACGAAGTCCTCCTCCACGTTGAGGTACTGGTGGAAGAGCTCGGCCAGGAGCTTCTGGTCGTAGGGGCCCCCGATGCGCATGAGGCTGAACTCGAAGAACCCGGCCATGGGCGGCGGCAGCACGAAGGTGCGCCGGCCCCTGGATTCCATGTCCAGGAGCATGCCCCGGGCGGCCAGGGCCTCCAGGATGCCCGTGGCCTCCGCCTCGCCCTTCTTCCACACCCGGGCCGCGGCGGCGGGGGTGAAGGGGCGGATGGGGAGCTGGGCCACGAGGGCGGCCTCCTCCGGGCTGAAGAGGGTCTCCAGGATGCGGAAGAGGAGTTCCGAGGGCGGGGCCCCCTGGGGGAACCGGTTCAGGCGTTCCGAGAGGGCTTCGTAGCTTGCCTTGAGGGTCAGATGGGACATGGCGCGCCGTCTGGGGGGATGGTTCCATGCTTCGCTCCGGGCCCCCCCCTGTCAAGGCGGGCGGGCCGCATGGGCCCATTCGTTCTGGCAATGGGAGGACCGGGACGGGTTGACCCCGGGCCCCATTTCCGCGATGTTGGTCTCATGAGCCATGGGTCCCCATCCCTCCGCCTCCGCCCGTCCCCGGCCGGGAGCGGCGCCCTGGCGATCCGGATGACCATGACCACCACCACCGGTTGGCCGGCAGGTGCGCGGGCGGTCTCCTAGGATCAGCGCCAACAAGTGATTCCGCCCCGCGCCTTCCGGTGCGGGGCTTTCTGCATTCAAGCCGAGGTAGCCATGAACCCCACGACCAGCAGCGACCGCCTCCACGTAATGAAGTTCGGGGGCACCAGCGTCCAGGACGCGGCCCGCATGCGCACCGTGGCCGACCTGGCCGCCCGGGCCCTGCCCGAGCGCCGGGTCTGCCTGGTGGCCTCGGCCCTGGCGGGGATCACCGATCTGCTCCTGCGGGGCGGGCCCGGGGCCGGCGAGGCCTACCTGGCCCGCCACCTGGAGGTGGTGGAGGATCTGCGGCCGGAGCTGGGCGAGGCCGCGGCCCTGCGCCGGGACCTGGCGGCCCTGGCCGGCGAGGCGGGCCGGCTCCTCCAGGGCGTGGCCCTGGTGGGGGAGCGCTCTCCGTCCGTGG
>DATGXY010000279.1:0-10698 GCA_035298525.1 Holophaga sp. | reverse complement strand
GCTCCCGGTTCCAGGCGGCCCCGGCGCTCCAGTTCGGCGAGGGCGGCCTCGACGGCCTCCCTCCGGTACCGGAGGGGGGCGTCGAGGTAGGCGCGGAGGGCCTCGTCCTCCAGGGCGGGGATGCGGGTCAGGAAATCATCGGCCATGCTGGAAGGATAACCGCCCTACCGGGCCTGCCACTCCGCCAGGGCCTTGTCCAGGCCCTCCAGGTACTCGGCCGGGGTCTTCGCCGCCACGGCCAGCTCCCGGGCCTTCTTCAGCACGGGGACGGCCTCGGCCTTGCGGCCCAGCTTGGCCAGGAGCCGCGCCTTGGCGTCCAGGTTGGAATAGGTCTCCTTGATGCGCACGGACTGCTCGGCCCAGGCCAGGCCCTGGTCCAGGTGCACGTTGTTGTTGAGGCAGTACCGGGCCCCCTGGAGGAAGGGCACGTAGGTGCCGGCCAGGGTCCGGTTCAGGGTCTCCCAGTAGAGCCCGGGGGCGTCGATCGTGATATCGAAGGCCACGGAGACCTTCTCCCAGTTGAGGGCGGCGCGCAGGGTGGTGTCGTCCTTCACCTGGAGGGTGTAGGTGAGCCGCTCCTGGCCCACGGGGAGGGCCGTGGGCACCACCTCGAAGGCCACCACGTCCTCCTCGGCCTTGTAGGAATAGTCGCCCCACTGCTTGTGGTTCTTGTTGAGGATCAGCTTCCAGCTCTTCTGGCCGGGGACGGCGAAGAAGGCGTACGATCCCGCCGGCACGTCCTTGCCGGCGATCTTCACGGGATCGCTGAAGGTGAAGACGGTGGCGTTGTTGGCCCCGGCCCGCCACAGCTTGTCCCAGGGCACGAGGCCGCCCCAGATCTGGCGTCCCTTGACGGCGGGGCTGCTGTACTCGATCTTCACGCTGGCCGCGCCCAGATCCTGGGAGACGGTCGCCGCGGGGCTGGGCTGGTAGGGCTTGACGGCGGGCTGCTGGGCCGGAAGGGCCAGGGCGGCCGCGAGGAGGGCGGAGGGAAGGAGGACGCGCATGGGGGCTCCTGGCAGAAAGGCATCGATATCCTACACCATCGATCAGGATTCGGCGCGGGCCCGCATGGTGGAGACCCAGCTCCGGCCCCGGGGCATCTCGGACCCCCGGGTCCTGGCGGCCATGGGGGCGGTGCCCCGCCACGCCTTCCTGGAGCCGGGGTGGGCCGAACGGGCCTACGAGGACGCCCCCCTGCCCCTGGGCCCGGGCCAGAGCATCAGCCAACCCTTCATCGTCGCTTTCATGGTCCAGGCCCTGGGCCTCCAGGGCCATGAGCGGGTCCTGGAAGTGGGGTCCGGCTGCGGGTACCTGGCGGCGGTCCTCGCCCGGCTGGTTCCCCGGGTTCACGGGCTGGAGCTGGACCCGGGCCTGTGCCGCCGGGCCCGGGGGATCCTGGGGGACCTGGGCGTGGCCCCCGTGCACCTCAAGGAGGGGGACGGCCGGGCCGGTTGGCCGGAAGCGGCCCCCTTCGACGCCATCGTGGCCAGCTGCGCGGCGGAGGCGGTGCCCGGGGCCTGGTGGGACCAGCTGGCCCCCGGCGGGCGGATCCTCCTGCCCCTGGAGGCCGGGGACCGCCAGGATCTGGTGCTCCTGGAGCGGGGGCCGGAAGGGGTGAGGTCGCGGGTCCTCCTGCCCGTGAGGTTCGTGCCCATGGTGGGGCCTTGACAGGAAGTAAAATTAATTAATCATTGCAGCACCCATAAGGCTCTTATGCGCTTCCGCCCCACCCTGCTCCTCCTCGCCTCAGCCTTCCTTCTGGCCGGGCCCATCCTCCGGGCGGAGGACGTGAGGATCGGCACCTGGACCTTCAAGACGGACAAGACGGTCAGTATCGGCGTCGTGAAATCGGAGAGCGGCGCCAGCGAGGAGGAAGAGGTGAACCAGGGGTACTTCAAGCTGGATTGGACCGGGGATCACGGCGTCCTGGTGAACGAAGCCCAGAAAGGCCTCGGCAAGGGCGGCGGCAAGGGACGCATGGCGAAGACCGTCCAGAGCTGGACCAAGGGCCCGACCCTGACGCTCACGGCCGGCTTCGAGGACGAGGCCAAGGACCTGGACCAGGTGCTCCAGGTCCAGGTGGGCACCTACGCCCCCTTCAAGGTCTGGCTCCACCGCAAGGGCGCCGGGGACCCGATCAAGGTGGAACTGGGGAACGGCAAGACCGCCGGCCCCGCCATCGCCAAGGTCAAGATCCAGGGCGGGGATCTGACGTACACGGATTGAGCCGGCGGGCCAGGAGGATCGCCAGGAGGGCGGGAATCCCGATCCAGACCAGTTCCGTGCCCAGGGAGAAGAACAGCCAGTCCGTGAGCCTGCCCGACAAGGGGATGGGCGAGACGAAGATGGGCTGCCAGGCCGAGACGAAGTGGACGTTGGTGAAGGGCTCCAGGAAAGCCACGCCGGTGCCCCCGAAGGTGAAGGCGTCCAGGAGCCCGTGGGAGAACACGGCAGCTCCCAGGCAGGCCCAGGCCCTTCCTTCCCGCAGCCGGCGCCGCCGGGCCAGGACCATGGCCAGGGCGGTGATGACGGCCGCGGCCGTCAGGGAGTGGAGGAGACCCCGGTGGGATAGGCCCAGGCGGTCCTGGGGGTCCAGGAACCCGGTGAACCAGTCCAGGTCGGGGGCCACGGCGCAGGCCACGGTGAGGGCCGCGTCGCCCCGGCCGGGGCGGCCCCGGTGGAAGGCGGAACTGATCGCGTAGCCCGCGAGGGCATGGCCGAGGAAGGAGGGCAACCGGGGATCCTGGTCGTGGGAAACCAGGATACGCGAGGGCCTCAGGACACGGCAAACACCACCTTGCCGTTGCGGAACCGGTCGGGTTCCAGCAGTTCCACGGCGGCTTCCATCCGCCCGGGGCCGAAGGTGACGCGGTAGTGGAGGCCCTCCTCGAAGGCGCCCGGGACCACCTGGACGCGCTCGATGCGGGGCAGGCCCAGGTCCACGGCGCGGATCAGGAGGATCCGCTCCCGGCGCAGGTCCAGGTGCCTCACGAACAGCGCGTCCTGCCACCCCGGGCCGGCCCGGCTCCGCCCCAGGAACGGCAGGGCCACGATGTCCGCGGCCTCCAGGTCCTCCCGCGTCGCCACGAGGAAGTGCAGGGATCCCAGGGTCCGGTCCGCCTCCTCCCCCTCGGCCCGCAGGAAGTCCCGCGCTTCCAGGTCGTGCTCCCGCTGGAGGCGGAGCTGGGACACCTCCAGTTCCAGGGCCCGCTTCCGGGCCAGGAGGGCGGCCAGGGCCAGGTCCAGCCCGCCGCTCCGGGCCCGGGCCGCGTCCCGGGAGGCCCCCAGCCGCTCCAGGTCCTCCTCCCCGTTCAGGGCCGCGGGGGTGAAGGGGGCGCTGCCCTGGGCCACCCACGTGGCGTAGGCGCCGTCCACCAGGAAGTGGTAGACCAGGAAGCCCGGGGCGATGCGGGGCAGGATGCGGGCCTGGGCCAGCATCGCCCGGGCCCGGTCGTCGGGGATGCCCCGCCCCTTCAGGAACCGCAGGGCCAGGCCATGGTGGCTGTCGCCGGGACCGGCCTGGTCGGGGACGGGGAGGCCACCGCCCAGACGCTCCAGGCGCTCGCCCAGGTCCCGGATGCGCCGGTCCTGGTCCAGGGCCTCCTGGAGGAGGGCCTTGAGGGACACGTCCCGCTCGGCGTTGACGCGGGCCTGGAGGAAGCGCACCTGCTCGGGGGTGAAGGGGATGGCCAGGGGCGCGGCAGCAGGGGGCCGCACGCGCAGGCGTGGCAGGCGAACCAGCTGGGCCCGCCAGGCGGCGCGCAGCTCCTGGGCGGCTTCGTCGGCCTGGGCGGCCCGCACCGTCAGTTCCCGGATGCGGGCGTCCTCCCGGCGGCAGGCCAGGAAGAGCGCCGCGGGCAGGAGGAGGGCTCCCGCCAGGCCCCGCCGCGCCAACCTAGTAGCCCCGGACCCGGTCCACGGCGCCCTCGATGGGCAGGCCCTCGGCGAAGCGGCGCAGATTGGGCAGGATATCGGGCACCATGGCCCGGGGGGTGGAGGGCCCCGAATGGTGGGGGGTCACCGTCACCCGGGGATGGGCCCAGAGGGGGGAATCGGCGGGCAGGGGTTCGGGGGCGAACACATCCAGGACGGCGCCGCCCAGGCGGCCGGCGTCCAGGGCCGCCAGGAGATCGGGGACGACCACCTGCTCGCCCCGGCCCACGTTGATGAGCAGCAGGTCCGGGTTTCCCTGGGCCAGGAGGCGGGCATCCACCAGGCCCCGGGTGGCCTCCGTGAGGGGGGCGCAGAGGACGAGGAGCCGGGCCTGGGGGAGGAACTGGGGCAGGGCCCCGGCCCCGGCCAGGGGGAATTCCGGATCCGGCCGGGGCGCCTGGACGAAGCCCCGCACCTCCATGCCCAGCTCCCGGAGGGATCGGCCGATCTGGCGACCGATCCGCCCGAAGCCCACCACCAGGGCCACCTTGCCCGTGAGGTCCTCGGGGAGGAGCTTGGGGGACCAGACGGCCCTTGCCTGGGCCTCCCGGCACTCGGCCAGGCGCTGGGGCTCCGCCAGCAGGTGGCCGATCACGTACCGGGCCATCCAGAAGCCGAATTGGCCGTCCGCCCGCGTGATGGGCACCTGGGGGGGGATGCCGGGGTGGCCCACCAGATGGTCCACCCCCGCGCCCGAGTTCTGGATCCAGGCCAGGCGGGGCATGAGGTCCAGGAGCCCGGGGGGGATCCTCCAGGTGAAGAGGCCCTCGGCCTCCCGGAGCCAGTCCGCGTCCGGGGCCTCGGAGGGGTGCCAGCCCCGGATATCCAGGCGGGGCTCGGCCTCCCGGAGGGCGGGGGTCCAGTCCTGGTGGCGGTGATGGATGACGGCGAGTCGGCGCATGGGCTCAGGATGGGCCACCCCGGCCGGGATGGCAATCGGGCGGGTCCGGCCTCAGACCTTCCGGTGGCCGTCCCCGGCGTGGTAGCTGCTCCTCACCAGGGGACCGCTTTCCACCCGGGCGAAGCCCATCTCCAGGCCCATGATGCGATACATCTCGAACTCCTCCGGTTCCACGTACCGCTGCAGGGGCAGGTGCAGGGCCGAGGGGGGCAGGTACTGGCCGATCGTGGCCACGTCCACGGAGGCCTCCCGCCAGTGGCCCATGAGTTCCAGCACCTCCTCGGGGGTCTCCCCCAGGCCCACCATGATGCCGCTCTTGGTGCGGAGGCCGGGGGCGCGGGTGTCCCGCCACTCGGCCGCCCGGCGTAGGACTTCCAGGCTCTGGGCGTAGTCGGCGTCGGGGCGGACCCGGCGGTATAGGCGGGCCACCGTCTCCACGTTGTGGTTCAGCACATCGGGACCCGCCTCCAGCACCGCGTCCAGATCCGCCTCCCGGCCCTGGAAGTCGGGGATGAGCACCTCCACCCCGCATTGGGGCAGGAGGGTGCGGATCCACCGGATGGTCTGGGCGAAGTGGGCGGCGCCCCCGTCGGGCAGGTCGTCCCGGTTCACGCTGGTGACCACGGCGAAGGCCAGGCCCAGGGCGGCCACGGCCTCGGCCACCCGCTGGGGCTCCTGGGGATCCACCTCCCCGGGCCGGCCCTTGCCCACGTTGCAGAAGCCGCAGTGCCGGGTGCACACCTCCCCCAGGAGCATGAAGGTGGCGGTGCGGTGCACCCCCCAGCACTCGTGGAGGTTGGGGCACCTCGCCTCCTCGCACACGGTGACGAGCTTCTTGGACCGGATCAGGGCCTCCACCTCGGCCGTGACCTCGGGGGCCGGGACCTTGATCTTCAGCCAGGAGGGACGGGGACCGGGCAGGACGGGAGGGCGCGCCATGCCTCCATGCTACCGCATCGGGTATCATGGACTGTCATGGCCGATACGCCCCCCTTCCAGCCCCCCAAGGGCTTCGAGACCCGGTTCCGGGACCTGGAGCTGCACCTGGCCTCCTTCGAGGGGCCCCTGGACCTGCTCCTGCACCTGATCCGGGAGCAGAAGCTGGAGATCCTGGACCTGCCCATGGCCGAGGTGACCCGGCAGTACATGGAATACCTCCACCTGATGGAGGAGCTGAACCTGGAGATCGCCGCGGAGTTCGTGGCCATGGCCGCCCAGCTCCTGCAGATCAAGAGCCGCATGATGCTGCCCCGCCCCCCCGCCGACGCGGGCGAGGAGGACCCCCGGGAGGACCTGGTCCAGCGCCTCCTGGACTACCAGCAGGTGAAGGAGGCCGCCCGGGAGCTTTCCGTGCGGGAGGCGGACTGGCTCAACGTCATCTTCGCCCCCGGCCTGGACATCAAGGAGCACGCCAAGGTGGAGGAGGAGCCCATCAAGGCCACCCTCTTCGACCTGCTCGGGGCCTACCGGGACGCCCTCAAGCGCCTGCTGCCCCCGCCCCCGGTGGAGGTGCGCACCCCCCCCAAGACCCTGGAGCAGCGCATCGCCGAGGTTCGGGCCATGCTCGAGGACGGCCAGTGGGAAGCCTTCGGCGGCCTGCTTTCCACCGCCTCCACCCGGGAGGAGCTGGTGCTCACCTTCCTGGCCCTGCTGGAGATGGTGAGGACGGGCCGGGTGCACCTGGTGCAGAGCGAGGCCTTCGGAGAGATCCGAGTCCGCGCGGCCTAGGGTGTGTTCGTAATGTAGGAGGAACCCCTTGCAAGGCGAAGCCACCACCCTCAATCTCCAGAAGGCCTGGCGCGTCGCGTACGTCATCGGCCTCCTCATCGCCGTGGCCTGGCCCCTGGCCCTGCAGCTCATGCTGGGCACGGCCATCCGGCCCATGGCGGGGGCCCTGGGGGCCACCGTGCGGGAACTGGGCTACACCTTCACGGGCCTGACCTTCGCCGCGGCCCTCTTCATCACCTGGCGCAGCGGCAAGGTCCGCGCCCGGTTCAAGGACCTGGCCCCGGGGGCCCGGCCCGGCGCCGTGCTGCGGGAGACCGTGCTCTACGCGGCCCTGTGCGAGCTGAGCGCCGTCTACGGCATCCTCTACTTCGCCCTGGGCGGGGTCGAGGCGGAGCGTCACGCCCGGGCCTTCCTGGCCCTGGCGCCCATCATGTTCCTCGTCTTCACGCCCAGGCTCGGCGCCTGGCTCGAGGCGGCGGGGGAGGCGGAGGCATGAAGCCCGCACACGAGGAGGACACCGAGATCTCCACCCGGGCCATGCAGGTGGTGCCGCGCTTCCCCGAGGCCCGGCCGGAGGGGGGCGACGAGCGCCCGCCCCGGACCCGCTACTGGCTTTTCGGGATCCTGGCGGTGGCCCTGCTCTGCGGGGGCGTGGGCATCTACATCCTCAACCCCGGCGCCGACGGGGGCCTGATGACCCGGGAGCCCGAGGTGTCCCCCTCGGTCCGGCCGTACCTGGAACGGGCCCGGCAGGGCGACGCCGAGGCCATGCAGATGCTGGGCACCATGTACTACAACGGTCTGAACGTGCGCCAGGACCGGAAGGAGGGCATCCGGTGGTTCCGCAGGGCCGCCAAGGCCGGCAGCGTCGCGGCGCGCCGGGACCTGGAGCAGCTGGGACTGCCGGTGGAGGGGAAATGACCCCCGTGAGCGACGATCCCCTGGACCGGCTCCTCTCCGGCAGCACCTACGACGGTCTCTTCCCCAACCTCTACGACTGGATCTACGTGCTGGACATCTCGGAGGAGGGGGAGATCACCTTCGAGGTGGTGAACCCGCCCCTGGGGGGCGGCTCCGGCTTCCTCCACCCGGACTTCTCCGGCCGCAGCCCCAGGGTGTGCCTGCCCGCGGACAGCGCCGGGATCATGGACGCCCATATCCGCCGGGTGCTGGACGAGGCCCGTCCCCTCCTGTTCGAGGAGGAGCACCGGGTGGAGGGCCAGGGCCGCGTCTTCCAGACGACCCTCACCCCCGTGCGCAACAAGTGGGGCCGCATCCACCGCATCGCGGCGGTATCCCGGGACATCACCGCCCTCAAGGCCGCCGAGGCCGCCCTCAAGGCCAGCGAGGAGCGCCTGGCCCTGGCCCTGGAGGGCACCCAGCAGGGCCTCTGGGACTGGGACATCGCCAGGGGGGAGGTCTTCCGCAGCCCCAGGTGGTTCGCCATGATGGGCCTGGAATCGGGCGCGGTGGAGCCTACCCTGGAAGGGGGGCTCGCCCTCGTCCACCCCGAGGACCGGCTCATGGTGGAGGGGGCCATGAACGCCCACCTCGAGGGGCGCCAGGCCCGCTTCCAGGCCGAGTACCGCATCCGCGGCGGGGCCTCGGAATGGATCTGGGTCTTCGACGCGGGCAAGGTGGTGGCCTGGGACGGGGAGGGCCGCCCCGCGCGCATGACCGGCATGTGCACGGACATCACGGAGCGCCGGCGCGCCGAGGAGTCCCTGCGGGCCCTGGTGGGCGGCGTCGTGCACGAGATCCGCAACCCGGTCTACGGCATCTCCATCAACCTGGACGCCATGGAGGCCACCTTCGGGGAGGAGCCCCGGTACATGCCCTTCGTGGAGGCCCTGCGGGAGAGCGCGGACCGCATCGCCAGCCTCATGAACGACCTCAAGGACTACGGGGAGCCCCGCACCCTGAACCCGGAGCCCTGCTTCCTCAAGGCCCTCCTGGAGGAGGCCGTGCGCAGCTGCGAGCCCCAGGCCGCCCAGAAGCGGTGCCAGGTGGTGGTGAGCCTGGAGGACCCCCGCCTGGTGCTGCCCCTCAACGCCCGGCGCATGCACCAGGTGGTGCGCAACCTGGTGGAGAACGCCATCCACCACTCCCCCATGGGCGCCTCGGTGGCCCTGCGCGGCCGGCGGGAGGCCCGGGACGGCCACGCCTGGTGGATCCTCACCGTGGAGGACCAGGGCTCGGGGTTCGCCCCCGAGGTCATGACCCGGGCCTTCGAGCCCTTCTTCACCCGCCGCAAGGGCGGCACGGGCCTCGGCCTCTCCATCGTGAAGCGGGTGGTGGAGGAGCACGGCGGCACCGTGGAACTGGGCAACCGCGTCGAGGGCGGGGCCCAGGTCATGGTCAAGCTCCCCGCCCCGCGCAAACCGGCCTCCCTGGCCCCGGAGGCCGACGGTGAGTGACCCCCGCATTCTCCTCATCGAGGACGATCCCTCCGTGCGCCACGGCATGGCCGCCTTCCTTCGGGCCAGCGGCCTGGAGGTGCACGAGGCCGAGACCTGCCGCCAGGCCATGGAGGCCTTCAAGGCCCTCAGCCCCGACGTGGTGGTGGCGGACTACAGCCTGCCCGACGGCACCTCCCTGGATATCCTCCCCCAGGTGAAGCGCCTGAACGAAGGCACGCCCTTCATCATCCTCACCGCCCACGGCTCCATCGACCTGGCCGTGCGGGCCATCAAGGAGGGGGCGGACCAGTTCCTCACCAAGCCCGTGGAATCCAAGGCCCTGCTGGTGCTCGTGCGCCGGCTCCTGGAACAGCGGCGCCTGCGCCAGCGCCAGGAGGCCGCCAGCCGGGAGCGGGCGGGGATCCTGGATCCCTTCATGGGAACGAGCCCGGCCATCCGGCACCTGGAGGAGCAGGCCCGGCGCATGCTGGCCTGGGACAGCCCCATCCTCATCCTGGGCGAGACCGGCGCCGGCAAGGGCGTGCTGGCCCGCTGGATCCACTTCCACAGCCCCCGGATGGAAGAGGCCTTCGTCAATCTCAACTGCGCGGGCCTCACCCGGGAGCTGCTGGAGAGCGAGCTGTTCGGGCACGAGCGGGGCGCCTTCACCGGCGCCGTGGCCGCCAAGCAGGGCCTGCTGGAGGTGGGCCACCGGGGCATCGTCTTCCTGGACGAGATCGGGGACATGGACCCGGCCATCCAGCCCAAGCTCCTCAAGGCCCTGGAGGAGAAGACCTTCCGCCGCCTGGGCGACGTGCGGGACCGGGTCGTGGATATCCGCCTCATCGCCAGCACCAACCTGGCCCTGGAGGACATGGTCCGGGCCAAGACCTTCCGGGACGATCTCTTCTACCGCATCAGCACCCTCACCCTCCGCATCCCCCCCCTGCGGGAGCGCCCCGAGGATATCCCGGTGCTGGCGGAGCGGATCCTGGCCCTGGTGGCCTCCCGCATGGGGCGGTCCCCCGTGGTCCTGGCCCCCCAGGCCCTGGAGGCCCTGATGGCCTATGCCTGGCCGGGCAACCTGCGGGAACTGAGCAATGTCCTGGAACGGGCCATGATCCTGCAGCGGGGCGACCGCCTGGAGGCCGCGGATCTGGGCATCGCCAACCGGCCCGCCACGGACGCGGGAGGCCCCGGCGATCTGGCCACCCTGAAGGAGATGGAGCGGGCCCACATCGAGCGGGTGCTGCGCAGGACGGGGGGCAATGTCACCGAGGCCGCCCAGATCCTCGGCCTGGCCCGGCGGACCCTGTACGACCGCCTCAAGATCCTGGGCATCCCCCCCGGCCAGGCCTGAGGCCCCCCGCGCGGAATTCCGCACAACCCTGCGGGCGACCGCCATGCGCAGGGGACAAGTCGCCTGGAATCAACGCAAGAATCCCCCTCCATCCTGGCATCCCTTTTTCTTGGGATCCGGGTCCCGGCCCGTGGCCGGTCCCCGCGCCGAGGCCTTCGTGATCCCCTTCCCCCTGCCCTTCGCCCTGTCCCTCGCCCTCCTGGCCCAGGCCCCGGAAGCGCCCCGCGCCGACGGCCCCCACGTGTTCTGGAAGGAGGATCAGGCGCAGGTGATGGTCTTCCGGGGAGCAGAGCGGGAATCGCGCCCCCTGCCGCCCCCCTATCGCCTGGACGTGGGGGGCCCCGAGCCCCTCCAGCTGGATCCCCGCCCCCCCC
>DATGXY010000278.1:0-5729 GCA_035298525.1 Holophaga sp. | reverse complement strand
CCTCCCTCCCGGTATGCCTCCCTGAAAGGCAGGAAACCCATGAAGAAGCTGATGAAACGCACCGCCCTGGCCCTGGTGGCCGCCGCCGCCCTCCTGGGCGCCATCCACGGGGAGGAGTATCTCCGGGGCCGCGGCGCCTATGCCCGCTGGCGATCCAGCCAGGAGGCCGCGGGCATGAGCTACGACCTGGCCCCCTATGCCCCCGCCCCCCTGCCCGATGGAGAGAACTTCGGCGCGGCCCCCATCGTGGCCTCGGCTGTCCGGGGGGAGAGCCGCCCGAAGACGGGGCCCTTCCCCTCCGAGGCCTTCCTGGCCCCCCGTACCGCCGGCAATTGGCTGGCGGGCGCCGGCGCCGACTGGGCCGCCTGGAACCGGGATCTGGCCGGGGAGGACCTGGACACCGCCCTCCAGCCCTGGAAGGCGGACCTGGACGCCTGGGTGGAGGCCTCCCGGCGCCCCGGCTGCCGTCTCCCCATCCCGTACGGGCGGGAGGGGGACGCGGCGCCCATGCCCGCCCTCCTGGGCATGCGCATGGTGGCCCGCATGCTGCGCGTGCGGGCCCTGGGCCACCTCCACGCGGGCCGCACGGAAGCCGCCTTCCAGGACACCCTCGCGGGCCTGCGCATGATCCGCCATCTGCAGCGGGAACCCCACCTGATCACCCAGCTCCTGCGCAACGCCTGGGTGACCCTCTATTTCCAGCCCCTGTGGGAGGGGCTGGCGGACCACGCCTGGACCGACGCCCAGCTGGCGGCCTTCCAGGAGGAACTGCGCCCCCTGGACGTGCTGGCCTCCCAGCGCACCTCCTGGCGCTTCGAGCGGGCCCTGGCCCCGGGCCTGGCGAGCACGGCGGGGGGTGGCCAGGTCCTGGCCTCCCTCCTTCTGGGCACGGACGAGCCGGACAAGCATCCCCTGGCCCGCAAGGCCCTGGGGGTCCTCCTGCCCCGGGGCTGGGTCTATTTGAATTTCCGCGCCATGGATGAAACGATCGCCCGGGACCTGGAGCCCGTCCTGGATCCCGTGGCCCACCGGGTGCGCGCGGACCTCCAGCGGAAGGCCCTGGCCCACCTGAACGCCACCGCCGGGCGCCCCTGGCGGCGCATGCCTGCCCTCTACCTGCCCGCCCTCTTCGACCAGAACGTGCGCATCGCCCGGAACCAGGCGGCCATCGACATGGCCCGCATCGCCTGCGGCCTGGAGCGCCACCGCCTGTCCCGCCGCGCCTACCCGGCCTCCCTGGCGGATCTGGCTCCCGCCTACCTGGCCGACCTGCCCTCGGACATCATGAACGGCCAGCCCTACGGCTACCGGCTGGAGGGCCCCGCCTTCCGCCTCTGGTCCGTGGCCTGGAACGGGGTGGACGACGGCGGCCTCCTCGCCCAGGACAAGGCCAGCCGCGCCCTCGATCCCGACAAGGGGGACTGGGTGTGGTTCGGGTACCGCCCTACCCCAGCTGGGCCAGGCGCGCCTTCAGTTCCAGGGCGGTGAAGGGCTTCACGAGGGTGGCCACCCGGGGGAAGCGATCCAGGATCCGCTCCGCGCGCTCGTCCATGTAGCCCGTGGAAAGGATCACGGGCACGCCGGGATGGAGGAGCCGCAGCCGCTCCAGGGTGGCCTCGCCGTCCATCTCGGGCATGCTCAGATCCAGGAGGACCACGTCCGGGACGGCCCCTTCCTTGAGGCGGCGCAGGGCCTCCAGGCCCCCCGGAAAGGCCCGGACCCGGTGGCCCAGGAGGCCCAGCATCCCGGCCACGGAGGCGCGCACCATCTCGTCGTCGTCCACGAGGACGATATCCAGGGGACGCCCCGGCTCCCCGGAGTCGGCGGGGACCGCGGCGGCGGCCTCCGCGGCCTGCGCGGGCGGGAAGCCCAGGATCACGCAGGTGCCCTTGCCGGGCTCGCTTTCCAGGACGACGGTGCCCTCGTGGGCCTTCATGACGCCGAAGACCTGGCTGAGGCCCAGGCCCGTGCCCTTCCCGGAGGGCTTGGTGGTGAAGAAGGGCTCCAGGGCCCGGTCCCGCACCTCGGGGGTCATGCCGTGCCCGGTGTCGCGCACCGTCACCTCCACCCCGCCGCCGGGGCCGGGCCGCGTGCCCAGCTCCAGGCGCCCGCCCTGGGGCATGGCGTCCAGGGCGTTCACGCAGAGGTTCATGAGCACGTTGCCGATGGCGCTGGGATCGCCCATCACGCCGGGGAGGCCCTCGGCGAGGGAGGTCTCAACCCTCACCCGCTGGAGGGTGGTGCGGCTCAGGAGGGCCGCCTCCTGGCGGACCAGGTCGTTGAGATCCAGGAGCCGGCTCTCCGCCACGTCCTTGCGCACGAAGTCCCGCAGGCCCTTCACCAGGTCCCGGCCGCGCTCCGCGGCGCGCATCAGCATGCCCATGTTGCGGGCCAGCTCCGGGTCCCCCCGGTGCTGGGCCTGCACGAGGCTGCCGATGGCCATGATGGTGGCCAGCACGTTGTTCATATCGTGGCTGATGCCCCCGGCCAGGGCCCCCAGGGAGTCCAGCTTCTGGGCGTGGCCCACCTCGGCCTCCAGCCGGCGGCGCTCCACCTCCGCGCGCACCCGGGCGGTCTGGTCCTGGAGGAGGGTGAGGAGGATGCTCTCCCCGTCCAGGTCCACCAGGTCCGTCGTCCAGGTGACGAAGACCTCCCGGCCCTTGTGGGTGCGCAGGGCCTGGATATCGGCGCGGAAGCGCCCATCGCGCCGGAGGGAGGCCAGCACCTCCTCCCGGAGGGCCGGGTCCGGCCACAGGCCCAGGTCCACGCTCCGGCGCCCCGTCACCTCCTCCGCCTCCAGTTCGAAGAGCCGCAGGAAGGCGGGGTTCGCCTCCAGGATGATGGCGTCCCGGAGCCGGCTGAGGACGATGGCCACGGGCGAGACCTGGAAGATCTTCCGGAACCGGGCCCGGCTGGAGCGCAGGTTCAGTTCCGCGATCTTCCGGTCGGTGATGTTCTCCACCATGGCGATGAACTCGTCCCCGGCGTGGCGGTGCGCGGTGATGGCGAACCACTGGGCGAGGACGGGGATGTACACCTCCGTGCGGGCCGGGATGCCCGTGCGCACCACCGCCTCGTAGAAGGGGAAGAGCTCGGGGTTGTCCTGGCGGATGCCGGCCACCACCTCCGTCACGCGCCTGCCCACCACGGGGCCCAGGGAGGTGACCCGGTGGAAGGCGGGGTTGGTGGCGATGTACTCGAAGTCCGCCGCGCGGCCATCCTCGTACAGAAGCCGGCAGTGGGCGATGCCCTCCTCCAGGTTCTCGAAGAGGCTCCGGTAGCGGAGTTCGCTGGCCTGGAGGGCCCGCTCGGCCTCCTTCGTGGCCGTGATATCCGAGACGATGCCCAGCATGTAGTCCTGCCCGGCCAGCTTCACCCGGGCCGCGGATACGAGGAGATCGAACGCCTCCCCCGAGGCCCGCCGGGCCCGGCAGGACCAGTCATGCACCCGGCCCTCGGCCCTCAATCGCTCCCCCAGCGCCTGGCGGTCGGCGGGATCCACGAAATGGCCCGCCTCCAGGGAGGTGCGGCCGATGAGCTGCTCCCGGGTCTGGCCGAAGATGGCCAGCAGGGCCTCATTGGCCTCCACCATGCGGCCGCTTTCCCACTCGCTCAGCCCCATGCCCAGGGGGCTCAGGTTGAAGAGGGTGCTGAAGCGGGCCTCGCTCTCCAGCAGGGCCGCGCTGAGGCTCCGGGATTCCCGGGCGTGCCGGGCCCCCTCCAGGGCATGGAGGAGGGCCCCGGCCAGGCGGGTGGGGCGGTCCTTGAGGACGAAGTCCGTCAGCCCGTTGCGCAGCAGTTCCAGGGCCGTCTCCTCCCCGATGCTCCCGGACAGGAGGATCACCGGCGCCTGGGGCAGCCGGGACCGGAGGAGGGCCAGGGTCTGGTGGAAGTCCAGGGAGGGCACGTTGTAGTCGGAGATGACCGCGTCCCAGCCACCCGCGGCCAGGGCCGCCTCCAGGGAGGCGGGATCGTCCACCCGGTGGAGCTCCCCCTCGATCCCGTGCTGGCGCAGGTTCCGCGCCGTGAGCTGGAAGTCGGCCTGGGAGTCCTCGATGATCAGGAGCTTCAGCGGGGCGATCACGGACGGGACCCTCCGGGGGGTTCGTTGAGGGCCATCCAGTAGAGGCCCAGGCGCGCGACGGCCTCCGCGAAGGCCGCGAAGTCCACGGGCTTGCGCACGAAGCTGTTGGCCCCCAGGCGGTAGCTCCGCAGGCGGTCCTCGTCGTCGTCGGAGGAGGTGAGGATCACCACCGGGACGAGGCGGGTCCTGGCGTCGCCCCGCAGGCGTTCCAGCACCTCCAGGCCGCTGACGCGCGGCAGGCTCAGGTCCAGCAGGACCACCGTGGGCGGGCCCGGGTCCGGTTCCTGGGCGTAGGGCCCCTCCCGGAACAGGCAGTCCAGGGCCTGCTGGCCGTCCCGCACGACCTGCACGGCGTTGGCCAGGTTCGCCTTCGAGAGGGCCCGCAGGGTGAGCCGTTCGTCCTGGGCGTTGTCCTCCACCAGGAGAATGTGGCGTGGCTTCATGGTTCCACCTCCTTGGGGGCGGGGGCCTGCAGGGTGAACAGGAAGGCCGCGCCCCGGCCGGGTTCGGCCCTGGCCTCGATGCGCCCCCCGTGGCGATGGATGATGCGCTGCACGGTGGCGAGGCCGATGCCCAGGCCCGGGAATTCGTCCTGACGGTGCAGCCGCTGGAAGGGCTTGAAGAGCCGCGCCCCGTGGGCCATGTCGAAGCCCGCGCCGTCGTCCTCCACGCGGATCCAGGCCGCGCCGTCCCGTTCCTCGCGGGCCACCCGGATGGTCCCCTCCGCGGCCCGGGCCGTGTACTTCCAGGCGTTCCCCAGCAGGTTGCGCAGCACCACCTCCAGCATGCGGGGATCCCCCTGCACCCTGAGCCCCTCCTCCACCTCCGCCGCGACCCGGCGCCCGGGTTCGCCCGCGCGGAGCTCCTCCAGGATCATCCGCGCCAGGGCCGTCAGGTCCACCTCCTCCCGGGCCAGCTCCCCCCGGGTGGTGCGGGACATGTCCAGGAGCCCGTCGATGAGCCGCGCCATGCGGCGGCTGCCCTCGATGATCTCGTCCAGGAAGGACCGGGCCTCGGCGGGCAGGGTCCCCCCGTGGTCCTCCAGCAGGGCCAGGCTGAAGCCGCTCATGGCCCGCAGGGGGGCCCGGAGATCGTGGGAGACGGCGTAGGCGAAGGCCTCCAGTTCCTCGTTGGCGACCCGCAGTTCTGCCGTCTTCTCCTCCACCCGCTGTTCCAGGGTGGCGTTGAGGTGGCGCACCTCCTCCTCCGCCTGGCGGCGGGCGGAAATATCCTCCAGCACGGAAATGAAGCAGCCCACCTCCCCCGTGGGTTCCCAGGCGGGACAGGTGGTGAGCTGGAACCAGGTCCATTCCCCGTCCTTCCGGAGGTACCGCTTTTCCAGGGTGATGGAGGGGAGCTCCCGGGCCAGGAGGCGGCGGATCACCTGGGCGGAGAGATCCTGGTCGTCCGGGTGGGTGAGGGCCCTGAACGTGGTGTTCAGGAGTTCCTCCCGGGTGTAGCCCAGCAGTTCGCAGAGCTTGTCGTTCACCTTCAGCCAGGGGCCGTCCGGGGCGACCAGGGCGATGCCGACGGCGGCCTGTTCGAAAAGGGTGGCGAAGCGGGTTTCGCTGGCGGCGATGCGGCCCGCCACGGAGGCCACTTCCCTGAGGCCGGCGTAGGGGAGGAGGGCGGCCCCGCCCCCCCC